>VBHJ01000068.1 GCA_005887685.1 Chloroflexota bacterium
GCTTCTTCGACTTGTGCTCGAGCAGGTGGCTCTTCCACGCGGCGGCGCGCATCAGCTTGCCGTTCTTGGTCACGCGGACGCGCTTGGCGATCCCTTTCTGCGTCTTGAGCTTAGGCACTGGTCGCTGCTTGCTCCTTGGTGGCGCCCTGCCCGCGGCTGGGCGCGAGGATCATGAACAGGTTCTTGCCCTCGAGGAGGGGCTGGCGCTCGACGACCGCGAACTGGCGCGCGTCATCGGCCACCCGCTCGAGAATCTTTCTCCCGATCTCCTGGTGGACCATCTCGCGGCCCCTGAACATGATCGTCACCTTGACTTTCTCTCCTGCTTCGAGGAACTGACGCAATCCCTTGAACTTGGTCTGGAAATCGTGCTCGGCGACCTTCGGCCGCAGCTTCATCTCCTTGAGCTTGGTGACGTTCTGCTTGCGACGCTGGTCCTTCTCGCGCTTGACGGTCTCGAACTTGTAGCGTCCATAGTCCATCAGGCGGCAGACAGGCGGGCTCGCTTGCGGCGCCACCTCGACGAGGTCGAGCCCCTTCTCGTTAGCGATGCGAAGCGCGGCATCCACTGACAGCACGCCTAGCTGATTGTTCTGGTCATCGATCAGCCGCACTTCGGAGCTGCGAATCTGATCGTTGATCCTTAGCTCTTTAAACGGTATGGGACACTACCTCGGCCAAATTCAGTGTTGCTATCTATTCCTCCATCCAAAAAACAAAACGGAGAGCCCCAGCCCTCCATCTGTCCGGAAGTGCGCCCTGCGCGCGACCGGCGCTTGGAACCCGTTTGGACTGTCGCCCTGGGGGTGAGGGCTGGTGCCCTGCTTCAGAGCGTGGATGGTACCGGAAACGTAACCCAGTGCGCAGGATGGCGTTGCTCTCGCTGATGGGAACGCTGCCCCACGTCTCAGCACCCACGAAGGCCGTCGTGCTGCTTGTGGCCTTGGCCGCGTCGGCGGCCGCGTGCGGCGGGAACGCGCCGACCATCGTGGCGAGCCACTCGCCCTCCCCTTCCGTTCAGGCATCTCCTTCGACCCAGGCCTCGGCCTCGCCGAGCGCGCAGGCCAGCTCGACGCCGCAGCCGCAGCCGGTCACCGGCGCCTATGCCCTGCTGGTCGGCAACCAGGCAACCACCAGCTACACCGTCAGCCTGATCGGCATCGACGGCAAGGTCGCGGCTACGGTCCAGGCGAGCACGCCGGCGCAGGTCAGCTGCGCCAACGCCGCCGCGGCCCTGGTCTCGCTTCCGGTCAGCGCGAGCAACTCGCGTGCCTACTTCATGGACGCTCAGGGCGTCATCCGCTTTCTGGCTCCCAATGGAGACACCGGCCGCGCCACGTCGGTCCCTGCTCCGACCGCCTCGCGGCGCAGCATGTTTGCGGTCAGCCCGGACGATCAGCGCATCGCCGTGATCGTCGATGACTTCACGTCGGCCGGGGCCGCCACGCGCCTCTACGTGGAGGACCTGAACGGGGGCGGCAACCATCTCGACCTGTTCAGTCAGAGCGGCGCGTACACGCTGTGGCCCGTCGGCTGGCACGGCACCAACAACCTCATCGTGGCCAAGGTCGCCTCATGCACCCAAGGCGGCGGTCCGTTCTGCTGCGGCCCGCTCGAGCTCCACGTGATCGATCCCGCGACCGCCACCCGGCGGTTCACCATCGGCAACAGCCCCTCGTGCGTGATCGCCGGCTCCCCCTCCCCCGCGGGCGCGGTCTGCGAGAGCACCTCGAACTTCATGCAGGCCACCGTCCTCAACTGGACGGCGGGCACGGTGCGCAGCCTCGCCCTCAACGGACCGACGTTCGCCTACCTCGCGCCGAGCAGCGGCATGGTCGCGATGGTCGATAACAACGGGACGTCATTCACCATCGGCGCGGCGACGATCAGCGGGATGTTCGCGTGCGGGTGGATCGACGACGGACACGTGATCTCCGGCGGCGACGCGCAGCATCAGCCTCGGGTGGCCACGGTCACGACGGGCGCGGTGGTGCCAGTCGCGGCGCAGGGAGATTGCGGGGGACGGCTGCCCGGAGGCCTCTAGCGCCGACGCTCGGCGATCTCGGCCGAGATCATCTCCACGAACGACTCCAGCGGCATGTCGACCTGCCGGTCACTCCGATCGTTCACGTTGACGTGACCAGAGGGCGCTTCCTTCTCGCCAACCACTGCTATGTACGGCACCTTCTTCAGACGCGCGTCGCGGATCTTCCGATTGAGCCGCTCTGAACGGGTGTCGACCTGAACCCGCACCCGAGCCGCGCGCAGCCGCGCGCCAACCTCGTGAGCGTAGGCGTTGAACTCATCCTTGGTTGACGCAACCACGACCTGGGTCGGATGCAGCCAGGTGGGGAACGCTCCCGCGTAGCGCTCGATGAGATAGCTGAACAACCGCTCCATCGCTCCTGCGGCGCCGCGATGCACCATCACCGGGCGCTTGCGTGTGCCGTCCTCGGCGACGTATTCGAGGTCAAAGCGCTCAGGCAGCTGGAAGTCGACCTGCACCGTCGAGTTGGTGAACTCCCGACGGTGCGCGTCGCGGACCTGGAAGTCGATCTTCGGGCCGTAGAAGGCTGCCTCGCCGACGCCGGTCTGGTAGTGCTGGCCCATCGATTCCAGCGCCTCGGCGAGGTTGGCCTGCGCCACCTGCCACTGCTCTTCAGTCCCGAGCCACTTCTCCTTCACGTTGTCGCGGATGGAGAGCTGGTACCAGAACTCATCGATGCCCAGAACCTTGGAGAAGTAGAGCGCGAGGTCGATTGCCCCCTTGACCTCGTCCATCAACTGTTCGGGGGTGCAGAAGATGTGCGCGTCGTTGAGCGCGAAGGAGCGAACGCGATTCATTCCGGCGAGCGTGCCCGACCGCTCGTACCGCCAGTTGTTGCCGATTTCCGCAATCCGCAGCGGCAGGTCTCGATAGCTGCGGAGCTCGGTCTGATAGACGACGATGTGGTGCGGGCAGTTGACCGGCCGAAGCTCCAGCTCCTCGCCGTCTTCGAACTTCATCGGCGGGTACATGTACTCCGCGTAGAGCTGCGCGTGGCCGCTCTGGCGGAAGAGGTCCAGTCGCGCCACGTCAGGGGTGCGGACATGCTGATACCCGCGCGCGAGCTCCTCGTCGACGATGAAGCGTTCGAGCTCCCGACGGATCGTCGCGCCGTCGGGCAGCCACAGCGGAAGGCCCGGCCCGACGCGGTCGTCCACCGCGAAGAGCTTGAGGTCCTTGCCGAGTTTCTTGTGGTCGCGCTTCTCAGCTTCTTCCAGGAATTTCATGTAGTCGTCGAGCTCTTTCTGCGACTGCCATGCGGTGCCGTAGATCCGGGTCAGCTGTGGTTTCTTCTCGTCGCCGCGCCAATACGCACCCGAGACGCGCTGAAGCTTGAAGGCCTTGAGGTCCCTGGTCGAATTCACGTGCGGACCCAGGCAGAGGTCGAGGAAGTCGCCGGTCCGATAGACGCTCACGCCATCGCCCGTGACCTTGTCCGCGATCAGCTCTAGCTTGTAATCCTGTCCTCGCTTGCGAAACTCCTCGATCGCCTTTTCGCGCGGCAGGATCTCTTTTTCGAACGGCCTGCCTTCCTGCGCGATTCTTCGCATCCGTGATTCGATCGCCGGCAGGTCCGATTCCGATATCGGTTTGGTGAAATCAAAGTCGTAGTAGAAGCCAGGCGGCTCCTTGATCGCCGGGCCGATGGCGTACTTCGTCCCGGGATAGAGCTCGGTGACCGCGGCGGCGAGGAGGTGCGCGGTGGAGTGGCGCAGGATCTGCAGAGGGTCGTCGGTAGGCTCGTGGTCGCCGTATTCGGGCATGGGGTCGTCCAGTATATGAACCGCCTTGATGGGATTCATTCAGCCCCTCCGATATTGAACTGGCAAGCGATCGTCGATGCGCTTGGCTATCCGTCCGCTGGGCTCGGCATCATGATCGAGAGCACCGGCATCCCGTTTCCTGGAGAGACGTTGCTCCTGGCCGCCGCGGCGTGGGCGGCGGCCCGCCATCATTCGATCGTCCTCGTCATCCTCTTTGGATTTGTAGGCTCTACCGCCGGTGCCGACCTCGGTTATCTCCTCGGATATCGCGGCGGGCGCCCCTTTGTGGAGCGCTTCGGCGCCATCCTGCACATCCGCGCCGAGCAGCTGGCGCGCGCCGAGCTCTTCTTCGCAAGGCACGGTGACAAGGCGATCCTCGGCGGGCGTTTCATACTCGGCCTCCGCACCTGGGGATCGATGCTGGCCGGGATGTCGCACATGCCTTTCTGGCGCTTCCAGGTGTTCAGCGCCGCCGGCGGCCTCCTGTGGGCCGCTTTGATCGGGATCGCCGGCTACGTGCTGGGCAGCAACCTCCCCCTGCTCGAGTCGATCATCCGCGCCGTCGGGATCGGCGGCCTCACGGTTCTTCTGCTGATTGCGTTGGCCCTGATCGTGGCTGAAAGGCGTGCAGTCCGCCGGCGATGACACCCACCCCACCACCCAGCAGCAGCACGCCGAGGCCGCCCAGCACCTGGGCGGTGCCGATCGTGTCGGCAAGCGCCGCGGCGATCAAGACCGGAAGCGCCGACACGCCGTTGATGACCATGTAGAGCAGCGAGAAGATTCGCCCGCGGATGGCGTCGCTGGTCGCCTCCATCAGATAGGTGATGGCGGGGATGAGGATTGCGCCGAACTCGACGCCGAGGAGGAAGCTGAACGTCGCGCCGGTGATCCGGTTGTGTACCTGGAGGTCTGGAAAGTGCCGCATCGCCTGCGGCACCGCGGCCAGCGCGAGGAGGGTCAGACCGTTGGCGATCAGCGAACCCGCGAGCAGACGCGAGCGGTCGACGCTGCGCAGGAACTGGCCCAGCAAGACCGCGCTGAGCATCGCGCCGGCGGTCGCCGGGCCGAGGATGACGTAGGTGTCCTGGGCGGCGATCCCGATGACCCTGCTGACATACGCGGGGGCCAGCGTGTAGAGCATGAAGAGGACCAGCACCGCGACGCTGACCTGGCCGAATGCGAGCCGGAGGCCACGCGACGCACGCACCGCGTCGAAGCCCTCCTGCAGGTCGATCAACATGAGGTGGAAGCGGTTGCGGCTCTCCTCCACGGGCGATTCGGTATGGCGCTCCAGGCGCGGTATTTCGGAGGCAAAGATCAGGGTGCCCGCGATGAGGAGCAGCACGACCGCGCACCAGTAGGGCGCGTAGAGGTCGATCCTCGAGACGATCGGCGCCAGCACTCCGCCGACCACGAGCGTCAGGACCATCGTGAGCAGCGCCATCGAGTTGGCGGTGATCAGCCCTTCCCGAGGAAGGATCGTGGGTATCACTGCTGCTTCAGCCGGGCCGAAAAGCTGCCCCACGGCGGAGAAGATGAGCGTGATCAGCAGGAGGTGGATGAAGTCGCCTTTCAGGCCGGGGATGATCGCAGCGATTGGGATCAGCGCAACCGCCGCCGCCCGGCCGATGTTGCACCACAGCATGATCTGCTTGCGGTTGAGGCGGTCGGCGATCACTCCGGCCGGTGGAGCGAATAGAACCGCCGGAACCGTGTAGGCCAGCAGCGTCACGGCGACGGACGTGCTGCCGCCCGAGATGTTGTAGGCAAGGATGATCAGCGAGAAGAGCAGGAACTTGTCGGCGAGCTGCGCGGCCAGCTGCGCGAACCAGATGTTCCGAAATGCCGTGTAGCGGAGGACCGCGCGAAAGCCGCCCGATGGAGCCTCGACTGGCAGCCTGATCGGATCCACAGTCGGTAGAGCCTAACGACCGAACCTTGGGTTGAATGCGCGATAGAGCTGTTCCCATTCGCGCAAGGTGAGGGTCTGCGGGCGGCGGACCGGGTCGATTCCAAGCTCACGAAGCCGCGACGCCGCATCGACGTTCGGGGCTCGAGCGATCCGGGCCACGGTTCCTCCGACCTGCTTGCGGCGAAACTGAAACACGGCTTCGACGAAGCGAAAGAAGGCTTCCATGTCGTCGACCTCCACCGCCGGCCGTTCCCGGACCTCCAGCGTCACCAGTGCGGAGTCGACCTTCGGCACCGGCATGAATGACGCCGCCGGAATCGTCATCACCATCCGAGCGTCAGCGAAGACCTGGACCGCGACAGTGGCAAGGCTCGCGCCCGTGGTCGCCGTCCAGCGCTCGGCGACCTCCTTCTGCACCACGAGCGACAGGCGTCGAGGGCGAGGCGGGCGGTCCAGCAGCTTGCGGATCAACGCGCCCGTCAGGTTGTACGGGATGTTGCCGGCCACCACCTCCCCACCTTGCGGAAAGGCGCCGGCCACGTCGAATCGCAGGATGTCGGACTTTACGACCTCGACGTTCGCGTGGCCGGCCAGCACGTCACGCAACACGGGGATGAGGCGCAAGTCCAGCTCGACCGCGACGAGGCGCCGGCAACGGGGTGCAAGGGCGATCGTCAGCGTTCCGGCGCCGGCGCCCACCTCGAGCACCTCGTCCTCGCCACCTGTGCCCGCGGCCTCCGCGATCGTGTCGCGGATTTGCGGGTCGATCAGGAAGTTCTGACCCAGGCGATGCTGGAGGGTGATGCCGTGGCGACGCAGCAGCTTCTCGAGCTGTAGCTGGTCGGCCGGGTCGATCACTTCATCTTTTGAAACAAAGTGATCGCGTTGGCGCGCTCCTGGTCGGCCAGCTGCTCGAGGCTGATCCCGCGCAGCTCGGCCACCACCTCGGCGGTGTCGAGCAGGTACGCCGGCCGGTTGGGCGTCGACATGCGCTTCTGGGCGTTGCCGTAGGGCGAGTCCGTCTCGAGGAGCACCCGGTCGGCGGGGCAGTGCTTGACGACCTCCCGCAGCTCGTCCCGGCTCGGCCGCGTGATCAGCCCCGCGAACGACAGGTAGAACCCCACCTCGAGGAAGCGTTGAGCCCAGTCCCAATCGAGCGCGAAGTAGTGCATCACGCCACGGATCCCCGAGTGCCTGGAGATGGCGGTCAAGAGCTCCGTCGATGCGCCCCGGTTGTGGACCGATACGGGAAGGTCGAGCTCGGTCGCAAGAGCGAACAGCTCGTCGAGCCGCTGGATCTGCAGGTCGCGATGCGGCCCTCCGATATGCTCGAAGTCGAGCCCGATCTCTCCGATGGCTACGACCATCTCATCCCTTGCCAGCTGCCGCATGGCGCCGAGGTCCGGTTCTGGGATCTCGAGGGGGTGATGCCCCACGCCCGCCCACACCTCTTCATAGGCGTGCGAGAGGGAAACGGCGGTTGCGCTGCGGTCGAGATCCACCCCGACCGCGATCAGGCGGGTCACGCCTGCCGCCACGGCCTGCTCCACCACCTCCGTGGCCTCACCGAGCTCTTCGAGGTGGAGATGAGTGTCTACGAAGATTCCGCTATCTCCTCGACGACTTCGTCAAGCCGCTTGAAGAGTGCTTGCGGTGCCGGCAGCTTGCGGCCAGGGTTCAGCTCCGAAGGCCGCCAGCGGTCCTCACTGGGGTAGTCGCCCGTGATGATTCGGTGCGTTCCCAGATCCTTGATTTGGGGCTGGGGCGCGATCTCGTCCTCGTACCCGAGCATGTTGTGCAGGCGCTGCGAGGAGAAGGGCACGAATGGCGTGAGCATCGTCTTGAGGTTGTCGACGCACCGCAGCGCCACGTAAAGGACCGTGCCGGCGCGCTCGCGGTCGGTCTTGATGGTGTGCCAGGGCTGCTCCGTGCCGAGATAGACATTGACCTTGGCCGCCGTGCTCATCGCAAGCTTCAGCGCGTTCTGGAAACGCGCCCCTGACAGGTGCTGCGCCACGTCGTCGAGCGCCGCCTCGACCTCCTTGAGCAGCGATTGATCGGCGCTCGTCAGCTCTTTCGGCTCGGGAACCGCGCCGAAGTTGCGGTGCGCGTTGACCAGCGTTCGATGGACCAGGTTGCCCCACGTCGCGACGAGCTCGTCGTTGTTGCGCCGGACGAATTCCGCCCACGTGAAATCCGTGTCCTGGTTTTCCGGGCCGGCGATCATCAGGTAGTACCGCAGCGCGTCCGGGTCGTAGTGGTCGAGCACATCCTTCACATAGATGACCTGGCCGCGGCTCGTCGAGAACTTGCGACCTTCCATGTGCAGGAACTCGCTCGCGACGATGTCGTCCGGCAGGTGCAGGTCGCCGGCGCCCATGAGGATCGCGGGCCACATCACGGTGTGAAACGTGATGTTGTCCTTCCCCATCGTGTAGTAGTGGCGGCTGTCCGCGTTCTGCCACCAGTCCTTCCACGCGTCGGGTTCACCGGTGTTCATCGCCCACTCGACCGAGGCGGAGAAATAGCCGATCACCGCGTCGAACCAGACATAGATCTTCTTGCTCGGGTTGTCCTCCCAGCCGGGTAGCGGTACGGGCACGCCCCAATCGAGGTCGCGCGTGATGGCGCGTGGCTTCAAGTTGCGCACGTACTCGAGCGAGTACTTGCGGACGTTCGGCCGCCAGTTGTCGTGTGACTCGATCCAGCTCTTGAGCGGCTCGCCCAGCGCGGGCAGATCGAAGAAGAAATGCTCGGTCTCGCGAAACTCGACCGGAGCGTCGCTTCCGCGCTGGTGTGGGTTGATCAGATCGATCGGATCGAGCTGGTTGCCGCAGTTGTCGCACTGGTCTCCGCGGGCCTCGGGGTAGCCGCAGATCGGACATTTGCCTTCGATGTAGCGGTCGGGCAGCGTACGCCCGGTCCCCGGGTCGAATGCGCCCATCTGCTTCTTCTTGACCAGGTAACCGTTTTCGTGGAGCTTGAGAAACAGCTCCTGCGTCACCCTGTAGTGGTTCGCGGTGGTGGTGCGGGTGAAGATGTCGTACGTCATGCCAAGGCGCGCGAGGTCATCGACGATCAATGCGTTGTTGCGGTCGGCAAACTCCTTCGGCGGAATTCCGCTCTTGTCGGCCTCATAGGTGATAGGCGTGCCGTGCTCGTCCGTGCCGCTCGCCATCAACACGCGCGCGCCCCGCAGGCGCCAGAAGCGCGCCAGCACGTCGCCGGGCACCGCAAAGCCGACGACGTGGCCGATGTGTCGCGGTCCGTTTGCATACGGCCACGCGGGAGCGATGAGAACCGTTGCTTCTTTAGCCACCGGAGATGACAAGCGTAAACTCGCCGCGCGCTCGTTCACCGAGAGCGGCCAGCACGTGAGACGCGGTTCCGCGCAGCACCTCTTCATGCACCTTGGTCAGCTCGCGAGTGAGCGTGATGCTGCGCTCGGGCAGCGACTCCGCGATGAGAGCGAGCGATTTGTGGATCCGATAGGGTGACTCGAATGCGACCGCCGGCCGCGGATCCTCACGCAGCGACTCCAGCAACCGCCGCATCTCCCCTGGCTTGCGCGGCAGGTAGCCGAGGAACGTGAAGCCTGGGCCGCCGTAGCCCGCAATCGAAAGCGCCGCGGTGACCGAGCTCGGTCCGGGGATGGGCACGACCGTGTGGCCTCCCGCCCAGGCGGCTGTCACCAGGACCTGGCCTGGGTCCGACAGGGTCGGCGTGCCGGCGTCGCTGACCAGTGCCACATCGCCTGCGTCGAGCGCGGCCAGCACGCGCGGGAGGCCACGGCGCTCGACCGGTGCGCGGTAGCTGATCAAAGGCTTGCGAATGGCGTGGCGTGCCAGCAATCGGGCCGTCACGCGCGTGTCCTCGGCGGCGATCGCCGAGACCTCGCCCAGCACACGGAGGGCGCGAGCGCTAACGTCTTCGAGGTTCCCGATCGGCGTTGCGACGACGAAGAGGTTGCTCACCAGCCCCTCCGGCCCTTCGGGCCACCTCCCCACACGGTGGGGAGGAGCCTTAACCTGGTCAAACTCCCTCCAGCCAAGCTCCGACCCTGGCGGCTACTGCGGAGCCTGGGCCCACGTAGCGGGATGCCGGCGGAAGGATGTCCAGGAATGCCTTGCCGTAGTCTCGGCCCAGGATCCGGTTGTCCAGGATGACCACCGCACCGCGGTCCGTCGAGCGCCGGATCAACCGGCCGAAACCCTGCTTGAGTCGGAGCGCCGCCTGCGGCAGGGCGAGCTGTGAAAACGGGTCGCGGACCTGCTCCGCCCGCGCCGCGTAGACCGGATCGGTGGGCACGGGGAATGGCAGCCTGACCATGATCACGCAGCTGAGGCGCTCGCCCGGGATGTCGATTCCCTCCCAAAAGCTCGAGGTGCCGAGCAGCAGCGGGCGGTCGGCTTCCTCGAACGTTTTCAGCAGCTGTCTCCGCTGGCCATCGACACCCTGGCCGAGGATCAGCACCTCGTCCAGGTCGACGCGCTGCTTGAGCGCGGAGTGCACGTCGCGTAACTGGCGGTGGGAGGTGAACAGGACGAGGGTGCGTCCCCCCACCCGTCGCGCGACGGCCGCGATGAGCTCCTCCACCGCGACGTCGAACGAATCGTGCTCCGGCGGCGGGAGGTCGGTGGGCAGGCAAACCAGGGCCTGGTGATAGAAATCGAAATGCGACGGAAGGATCATCTCCTCGATCTCCGGACCGAGCCCGACGCGGGACCTGAAGTAATCGAACGTGCCTCCGACCGCGAGGGTTGCCGAGGTGAAGACGGTGGAACGCCGCTCCGCGTAGACGCGCTCGCGCAGCAGTGAACCGACGTTGACCGGCGCGGCACGCAGCAAGAGATTTTCGGCGCGGGAGACCTGGCTGAACCAGTAGACGCGATTCGAGTCGGGCCGGAGAAAAGCCTGATCGAGCAGACCTGTGGCGGCTTCGAGCCGGCCGCGAATCATCTCGAGCTCGCGAACACCCTGGTCTGGCTCCTCCCCCCCGAGCCACTCGCGCACTCCGCCCACCGCCTTGCGCAGGTTGACGTCGAGTGCCGCCAGCGCCGTCACGGCGTTCTCACCCACCACGAGAATGTGGTGCCAGTCCTCGTCTTCCCGAAGCGCCGGGGTGATGCGCAGCGATTCCTCCCTCCGCTCCGATTCGCCCAGGCGTGCGGCGACCCATGCGTCGGCCAGGCGGAAGAGCTCGCGGACCCGATCCGCCGCCGAGACGGCTTGGGGCGCGGCGCCGGCGAATGCGTCGCTTGAACCGCCGAGCTGCGGTTGGCGCTCCAGGTCGGGCAGCAGGCCCCCGGCCAACCGATCAAGCAGCGCAAGCAGCCCTGGCCCGTCGACCTCCTGCCGCAGGCCCCGGGTCGCCGCCTCTTCGAGATGGTGCGCTTCGTCGATCACGAGGTGGTCGTGCTCGGGCAGCAAGCCTCCGCCCACCTCCGCATCCGCCAGCAGGAGCGAGTGATTGATCACCACGAGGTCCGCCGTCTCCGCTTCCGCACGCGCCCGGTGCACGTAGCAGTCCTCTTTGGTGCAGTGAATGCCGACACAGTCGAGAGGGTCGCTCGCAATCCGGTTCCACAGCACCTCTTCCTTGCCGTACAGGCGCAGCTCGGAGCGATCGCCGCTCTCGGTCGTGTGCAGCCACATCAGGACCTTCAGCTTGAACATGAGCTCCTCGGCGTCATTGCACGGCTCGACGAGGTAGCGGCGCCAACGGCGAAGCGAGACATAGTTCGAGCGTCCCTTGAGCAGCACCGCCTTGAAGTCCCATGGCAGCCACTCGCGCAAGCCGGGCAGGTCCTTGCCCATCAGCTGCTCCTGCAGCGTGTGGGTGTTGGTCGACACCACCACACGTTCGTGGTGACGGACCGAGCGCGCGATCGACGGCACAAGGTAGGCGAGGCTCTTGCCTGTCCCGGTTCCGGCTTCGACGACCAGGGTCCCGCCGCGCGACTGGATCTGCGCGACCGCAAGCAGCATCTGCATCTGCGACTCGCGGTGCTCGTAGGCGGGCAGAAGGCCGGCCAGCGGACCTTCGGGTCCGAGAAGGGCCGCGACTGCCGCCGGGTCGTCGGGCGGCACGCCTGCCGAGCGGCCGCGGCGGACGGCTTCGACACCGACCGCGGCCGGCGGCTCGGGGTTGGGGCTGGGGGCGGTCAGCGCGTCGGCAAAGAAGCGCGCGACGGGCCACCCGTAGGGCGCGACCAGCGCCAGCATCGACTCCTTCAACCCTTCGTCCAGGGCCACCGCCTCCTCGCGAAGGCGGAGCAGGAGCTGCCGCGTCGCGTCGGCGTCGTCCAGCGCGCGGTGCGGCCGGGGTTGGTTGAATCCCATCTCGGTCGAGAGGAGAGGCAGGCTGTGGCTGGCCGCCCCGGGCAGCAGGATCCGGGCGATGTCCAGCGTGTCCAGGATCTGCTGCGAGGGGTCCCAGAGGCCCGCCGCCTCGAGGAACTCGACGTCGAGCCTGGCGCCGTGCCCCACCGGCTGGCGACCCCGGACGAAGTCGGCCAACCGGCCAAGCGCGATCTCCGGGCTCGCCGCACCGCGCAGCTCCTCTTGCCTGATCCCCGTCAGGCGCAGGACCATGTCGGGGACGGCGCGCCCCGGATCGACCAGCTGCTCGAGGGTCGAGGTGATCCGGCCCGGGGTGAACGCGACGGCGCCGATTTCGATGACTCGGTCTCGGGCCGGGTCGAGACCGGTGGTCTCGAGGTCCAGGGCGACGTATTCCGGCAATGTTTCAGCGATTCTACGAAGACACCTGAATCGGGGTCTGAGCCTGAGTCCCGAACTGTAATATGTGCGCCCGATGGTAACCGGGGCGATCGAGGCTCCCAAGCGACTGGAAGACCTGCACGTAAGACGTGACCTGGTCGCCAGCCTCTTGCTTCGAACGCTTGCCTTCGCCGACCAGCTGACCGGCGCCGCACTGGAGCAACGCCTGGGCCTTCCCTTCGAGACCTTCTCGCCGCTGATCGACGAGTTCGAGAAGAACCAGCTCATGGACACGCGAGGCGTTTCCAACGACCCGGGCATGGAAGGCCGCCCTTACCCGGTCAAGATGAACTACGCGATCTCCGGCGCCGGCCGCCAGCGGGCGGCGGAGATGTCAACCGTCCAGACGCGGTACCTGGGCCCGTGCCCGGTCAACTTCGAGGACTATCTGGCGCTCATTCGCTCCCAGGTCAGCGCCAAATCCCCGGTCACCGACTCCCAGCTGAAGAAGGCCCTGGGCGAGCTCGAGCTGGAGCAGCACATCATCGACCAGATCGGCGGCGCGATGGTCTCGCGCGCGTCGCTGTTCATCTTCGGCGCCCCCGGCAACGGCAAGAGCACCATCACCGAGCGAATGGCGCTGCTCATGGGCGAGCCGATCGAGATCCCACACGCGGTCGCCCTCGGCGACGAGATCATCCGGGTGATCGACCCCGTCTACCACAAGGTGGCCGAAGGCGAGCAGCCGGTCGACCGCAGGCTCGTACGGGTGGAGCGCCCCGTCGTGACCGCCGGAGGCGAGCTCAAGCTGCAGCAGCTGGATCTGACTTACGACTCGCAGAACCGCTACTACGAGGCGCCCCTGCAGTGGAAGGCAAACGCCGGCGTGTTCGTGATCGACGACTTCGGCCGCCAGGAAGTGCCTCCGATGCGACTGCTGAACCGGTTCATCGTTCCGATGGAGAAGAAGATCGACTACCTCGACCTTTCGGCCTCCGGCCGCAAGATCGAGCTGCCCTTCCTGTGCCAGGTCGTGTTTTCGACCAACCTGTCGCCCACCGAGCTGGTTGACGAAGCCTTCCTCCGCCGCATGGCTTACAAGATCGGCATCGGCAACCCGACACCGGAGGCGTTCGGCCGCATCCTCCGTTTCGAGTGCGACCGGCAGGGCGTGCCCTTCGACGAAAAGGCGATCGGCTACCTCCTCAACAACCTGTACGGCAAGAAGCCGCTCCGCGGCTCACACCCGCGCGCGCTGGTCGCCCGGCTGGTCGACCTGGCCAACTACCGCCAGCAGCCGCCCCACCTCACCCCGCAGTCGCTGAAGGAGGCGTTCGACGCCTGCTTCAACCCCGCGCTCGGCAGCCTGGTCGAGGATGACTGGGCGCGACCCGCAATCGGCTAGCCCCTTCCCCCTATGGGGAGAGCGGGGCAGTTACTCCGTCCAGTCTTTCCCTTAGCGATTCCAGGTCGCTGAAGGCTCCCCGTTTTTCGGGCGGCAGCAGCTCGGCGATCGCGAGCATGATCCGGTCCGAAGCCTCCTGGTGTGACACGCGCTCGCCGTCGGACCGCTTCTGCAGGACCAGGAACGGCTTGCCGTAGCGGATCTCCACGGGCACACGCCGCGGCCACCACGCTCCCTTGGGCAGGCATTCCGCTGTGCCGATGAGCGCGACCGGGAGGACGGGGCATCCGCAGAGCTGGGCGATGAAGCCGGCGCCCGGCTCCGGTGTGGCCAGCACGCCTGACTCGACCCGGGTCCCTTCCGGGTAGATCACCAAAGCATGCCCCCCCTTGAGCAGGTCGAATGACCTTCGCAGGGCCGCCCGGTCGGCGGTGTGGCGGACGACGGGAAACGCGTGGTACTGGACGAAGAGCCAGCGAATGACCGGGTTGCGGAAGTATTCGGACTTCGCCATGTTCCAGGTGTCCGACCGCGGCAGAAATGCCGGGACCAACGGCGGGTCGATCGTGCCCGTGTGGTTTGGACAAACGAGGAGCGGACCCTCTCGAGGCACGTTTTCGATGCCCTCAACGCGCAAGAGGCCGACCAGGTAAGTGTTCGCGATGAAGCGCACCAATGCCCGCATCAAGGCGTACATCACGTCTTCGCGCGAACCTCGCTGACGATGCGATCCACGACCTGCTCGAGGTCGAGATTGTCCGTGTCGATGATGACCGCATCCTCCGCCGGTCGGAGCGGCGCGATCGGGCGTTCCGAGTCGATGCGGTCTCGCAGCTCCACCTCTTTGCGCATGGCCTCCGCATCGACGCGTTCGCCGCGGCGCTCGTACTGCGCCGCGCGCCGGCGGACCTTCTCGTCCAGGCTCGCGACCAGGAAGAACTTGTGCTCCGCCCTGGGAAACACGACCGTGCCGATGTCGCGACCCGCCATGACGAGACCGGAGTGCGCCATCCTCCGCTGCTGCTCGACCAGCGCAGTGCGCACGCCCGGGTTGGCGGAGATGATCGGCAGCGCGTCGGCGTAGTCCGTGTCGTAGATCCCTTCGGTGAGCTCCACACCGTCGGCCCACACGCGCTCGCCGTCGATCCGAATGTTGGTCGATTCCGCGAGCCGGGCCACGGCATCGGTGTCACGGGGGTCGATGCCCTGTTCCATGACAAGACGGGTGATGGCGCGATACATGAGGCCGCTGTCGATGAACGAAAGACCAAGGCGCTCCGCCACGCGACGGCCGACGGCCGATTTGCCGGAAGCCACGCCGCCGTCGATGGTGACGATCACCTGTCCTCGAGCCCTGTCGCCCGTCGCAACGCGGTGATTTCTCCGCTCGACAGCACACGCCATCCGCCGGCTTTGAGACGTCCCAGTCGCAGCGGACCGAAAGCTGTGCGCTTCAGGGCGAGGACCTGGTGACCGACGGCCTCCAGCATGCGCCGGACCTGGCGATGGCGGCCCTCATGTATGACGATGCGGATCTCGGCGCGACCCGAGTCCCGATCGCCGGTCGTCGCCCGCAGCACCTCAACCTCAGCCGGCGCGCTCATCCCGCCATCGAGCTGCACGCCCGCCCGCAGTGCCTTGACGGCATTGCTTGTAGGAATGCCGGCGGTCACGACCTCGTACTCCTTCGCGACCTTGTACCGCGGATGCGTCAGCCGGTACGCGAGGTCGCCGTCATCCATGAGGAGAAGCAACCCAGTGCTGTCGGCGTCCAGCCTGCCGACGGGAAAGATTCGGTGTCCCAATCGTCCCTCCGCGCCGACCACGTCGAGGACTGTGGTCCGCGCCGATTCGTCTTTCGCGGTGGTGATCACACCTACCGGCTTGTTGAGCATGAGATACCGGTGCGTGGTGGGCGGCTTGATCAGCTTGCCATCGACCGTGATGCGATCCGCGTCGGGGTCGATCACGAGTCCGGATGCGGGCGGCCGCTCTCCATTGACGCGGACGGATCCCGAGGCGATCAGCGCATCGGCCGCGCGGCGGCTGGCCACGCCGGCGCGCGCGAGATAGCGATTCAGCCGTTCGCCCGTTGCGGAACTTCCGTATCGCTGCTCGGCGTGGGCAGGTGCTCGAGCGACTCGAGGCCCATCACCTGGAGGAACCGCATCGTCGTGCCGTAGAGCTTCGGCTGGCCGGGTCCCGACCCGCGTCCGACCTCGGTGATGAGGTCGCGCAGCTCGAGGTTGCCCAGGACGCTTTCGCAGTTCACGCCCCGCACCTCCTCGACCCGCGCTCGAGAGACCGGCTGCTGATAGGCGACGATCGCAAGAGTCTCATAAGCCGCCTGCGAAAGGCGTCCCGATACTTCCGGGCGAAGTGCGCGGCGGACGGCCTGGGCGTACTCGGGCCTCGTCGCGAGGTGGATCTCGTCGTGGTGACGCATCAGCATCACCCCTCGGCCTTCCAGCGACTCGCGAAGCTTCTCCAGCGCGCCCTCCACGCTGTTGCGGTCGCTGTCGATCGCCTGCTGCAGCTCGCGGACCTTCAGCGGCCGGTTGGAGCTGAAGAGGATCGCCTCCAGCGCGGCCGAGACATCGCTCAAGTGGCCGGCTCCAGCAGCTCGACGTGGATGGGTCCGAAGCGTTCTTTCTGCTTCACCCGCACGGCGGATCGCCGGATCAGCTCGAGGAGCGCCACGAACGTGATCACCGCTTCGAGGCGGTCCTCGGATTCGAGGATCAGCTCGACCAGCTCGAGAGGGCCCTCTCGCAGGCGCTCGCTGATCAAGTCGAGCTTTTCCTGCAGCGTCCAGGTCCGCCCGGTTACCACGACCGGGCGTGGCGGAATTCGCGCCAGCACGCTGTTGAACGCGGCGACGAGGACGTCGACGTCAAGCGGTTGCTCCTGGCCCCCGGCCTCGACCGGTCGCACCGGCGGTGGAAACGCGAACGACTCCTGCACCGCGCGTTCGAGCAGCTCGCCCGCGATCTCCTTGTACGCGCGGTACTCCTCGAGGCGCTGGCGCACCTCGTCCTCCCAGCCGAGCAGCTCGGTCTCGTCGTCGGTCGGAGTGTCGCCGGGCAGCAGGCGGATGGACTTGAGCAGCAGGAGGCGCGCGGCCATCCACAGAAACTCGACCATCTCCTGCGGGTCGGGGATCTCGCGTGAAGCCAGCTCCGCCACGTATGCGTCGGTAACCTTCGCGAGAGACACCTTGAAGATGTCGACCTCCTCGCGCTCGACCAACGCGAGAAGGAGCTCCAGGGGACCTTCGAACACGGGGGTCGTGACGGTCAGCCCGCTGGTTTGTTCCACGACGCCTCGCGCGCGCCCGGCGCCGGCTTCCACGAGGGGCAAGCCTATCTCAGATCCACGTGATGGGACTCAGCGGCGCGCCTCTTCGAGCAGCTCGTGTGCTCGCGCCACGGCCTTGACCGTTACACCGCCACTCATCATGCGGGCAAGCTCTCGCGCCTTCTCCTCCTCGCTTGTCAGCTCGCGGACCATCACCACGTTTCGCCCCGCCTCATCGGGCGCCTTCTCGACCACGAGATGGTGGTCAGCGAAGGATGCGATCTGCGCGAGGTGCGTGACCACGAGGACCTGGTGTCGAGCGCCCAGAGCCTTCAGCCGGAGTCCGACCTGGATCGCCGACTCGCCGCCGATGCCGGCGTCGACCTCGTCGAAGACCAGCGTGGGAAGCCGGTCGGCGTCCGCGCTCACGGTCTTGATCGCGAGCATGACGCGCGCCAGCTCCCCTCCGGACGCGACCTTCGCCAGCGCCGCGATCGGCTCGCCTGGGTTGGCCGAGAACATCATCTCAGCGACCTCCGCGCCGGCCGGTCCGATCTCCGCTTGAGACCGCAACGCGACTTCGAAGCGAGCGCCTTCCAGGCGCAGCCCGATCAGCTCCGCCGCGACCGCCTTCTCCATGCGCTTCGCCGCGGTCTCGCGCGCCTTTGACAGCCGAGCGCTCGCGGTCTCGAGCGCCGCCCGGCACCTTTGCCTCTCGCTCTCGGCGAGCGCGACCGCCGCATCGAGGTTTTCGGTCGCACCGACCTGCCGCTCGAGGCGGTCCCGCTGCTGAATCGCCGACTCGATCGAGCCGCCGTGCTTGCGCCTGATGCTCTCGATCTCGGCCAGCCGCGACTCGATCGCCTCCAACCTCCGCGGGTCGGCGTCCAGCAGCTCGACATAGCGGCGCAGGTCAGCCCCGACATCGGTGAGCTCTTCGGCGAGAGCGTCGAGCCGCGCGGCATGCTCGCCCAGCCTGTCGTCGATGGCGGCGGCGGAGGAGATCGCGGCCGCAGCGCGGGCTGCGCCGTCCTCGTGCAGGGCGTCGGTCGCCAGCCTTCCAAGCTCCGCCAGGCGCGCGGCGTGACGCACTGCCGTGCGCTCCGCGCCGAGTGCCTCGTCCTCGCCGAGCTTCAGGTCGGCCTGGCGGAGCTCTTCGAGCTGCCACCGCAGATACTCCTGCTCGCGCTGCCCGCGTGATCGGAGCTGTACGAGGTCACGCACCACACCGACAGCCGAAACCCAGGCGGTGTGAGCGGCCGCGACCACGGCGCGTAGGTCCAGCGCGCCCGCGTACGCATCGAGCAGGTCGGTCTGCGTCTCGGTGTCGAGGAGGGCGTGGTGGGCGTGCTGGCCGTGAATTGCAACGAGGCTGCTGCCGAGCTCGCGCAACTGGCTCGGCGTGGCGGGCCGTCCGTCGACGCGCGCGACGCTGCGCTTGCCCACCTCTCGTTGCAGCGCGACCGAATCGAACACGGCCTCGACGCTGGCGTGATCCGCTCCGTGCCTCACCTGGCCGGCGTCGGCCCGCGACCCGAGGGCCAGGCTCAGCGCGTCGATGATCAGCGACTTGCCGCTGCCGGTCTCGCCGGTGAGCAGGTTCAGGCCCGGGCCGAAGCGCACGGTCGACTCCGCGACCAGGGCCAGGTCGCGCACCTTGAGCTCCTTCAGCAACTGTGGTCGGCCACGGGAGATCCGCCGCAGATTCGCGGCATCGGCGGCCGGAGCCAAGGAAGGGGTGGCGCGACGAGGAGCGCATCGTAGATGCGTGACGAGTGAGCGCCGGGCCCCCTGACGCAGGCTTCCGCGCCGCAGGCGCCCGGCCGCCTAGGCCGCGAAGATGCAAGGAGCTGCCCGTGGCCGACCACCTACTTCTTGGGCACCAGGGGTCGGCCCCACCCGAGCTTGTCGGCCAGCCGTTGATAGAAGCTCTCGGGTGGGCTGAACCGGATCACCTTCAGCCGCTTCGAGTGCGATCCGCAGCTGACCACGTCGCCGATCGCCACCTCATGTCCACGCGCCTGCCCGTCCACCCGCATCTCGGCGGGTCCGCGCACAACGGTGAGGGTGATGTCCTGGCCGGGCGCGAACACGATCGGCCGGACCGTGAGCGCGAACGGGCTCATCGGCACGAGCACAAGGTCCTCGAGGGTCGGCTCCAGGATCGGTCCACCGCTGGCCAGTGCGTAAGCGGTCGACCCGCTGGCCGTCGCCACGATGGCGCCATCCGCGTCGATCACTCCGACGCGCTGCCCGCCGACGTCGATCTCGAGGCGCACGATGTGCGTTTCGCCGGAATGGTCCACGACGACCTCGTTCAGGCCGATCTCCTCGACCATGGTGCGGCCCTCCCGCAACAGCGTGACGTGGAGCATTGTGCGTTCCTCGATCCGGTACGAGCCGTCGAAGTACCGGCTCAAGCCGGCGTCCATCTCCTCGGCTTCGATCTCCGTCAGAAATCCCAGGTGGCCATGGTTGACTCCCAGGATCGCGATGTCGCGTGGAGCGGCCACGCGGGCGCCGGCGAGAAAAGTTCCGTCGCCGCCGAGCGTGAGCATGAGGTCGGTGTTCTTTAGAAGGTCGTGGACAGTCTCCGCCCTCGCGTCGCGCTTCAGTTCGACGGCCTCGATGTGCCGCGCCCGCATTGCGTGGAACACACCGTCGACCTCGTCCTGCTCCACCCCCGAACCGCGAATGAAGCAGATCTTCACGACTGCACCGGTCGCAGCTGGACGAAGATCTCGCGGTTCCCCTCCGCGCCCGTAACCTCGGACGGCGCCTCGCCCTCGACCGCGTAACCGTTTTCCCGGCACCAATCCCGGAATCGAACGAGCGCTCTCTCCACGGCCGCCCTGTCGCGCACGATGCCTCCCTTCCCCACCTCGGATCGGCCGACCTCGAACTGCGGCTTGAACAGGGCGACGACCTCAGCGCGCGGCGCCGCCTTCCGAACCGCGGGCAGGATCTTCTCCAGGCCGATGAACGACACGTCGATGACCACCAGATCGACGGGTTCCGGGAACTCGGTCAGGTCGCGTGCGTTGACCCGCTCGATGACCACGACCCGCGGATCCTGACGCAGGCGCCAGTGCAGGAGGCCGCGTCCGACGTCGAGCGCGTAGACCCTGGCGGCCCCGCGGCGTAGGAGCACATCGGTGAACCCGCCGGTCGAGGCGCCGATGTCGACGCAGACATGGCCCGAGGGATCGACACGAAAAGTGTCGAGCGCGGGCATCAGCTTGAGCGCGCCGCGGCTCGCGTAAGCGGGACTTTCATCCACGGTGACCACCGCGTCGTCGCGCACCGTGCGGTCGGGGCTTCGCACCGTTTCACCCGAGACCTTCACCTTGCCCGCCAGGATCAAGGCCTGGGCCCGGCTGCGTGACTCGATCAGACCGGTCCTGGTGAGAAGCACGTCGAGGCGCGGCAACTCAGAGGATCAATCCGACCGCGAGCCCGATCAGCGCGCCGATCAGGACCTCAAACGGCGTGTGTCCAAGCAGCTCGCGCAGCCTGGCCTCCTGAACGCCTCGCATGTGCACCAGGTCTTCGACGAGCCGGTTCAGCACTTCCGCCTGCCTGCCGGCCGCGCGGCGCAACCCCGCCGCGTCGTACATCACCACGAAGGTGAAGATAAGGGCGATCGCGAACGGAGCGGAAGCCGGCCCGGAATATTTACCGATCGCCGTCGTCAGGCCCATCACGATCGCGCTGTGGCTACTCGGCATCCCTCCGGTCTCGGCCAGCACCCTGAGGTTCAGCCGCTTCTCCCGAACCGATGTCAGCGTCACCTTGGCGGCCTGGGCGATGGCCCAGGCAACCAGCGGTGCGAGCAGGTATCTCACTGGGACAGCAATCTAGCGGTCTCGTCCGCGCGGGCCTGGAGCACGGCGAGCCGCGCCTGGGTTTCGGCCAGGAGCTTGCCGGCGACCTCGTGTGCCCTCACCAGGTCTTCCAGTGGCGCCGTGCCGTCGGCGAGCTTCGCTATCGCCTTCTCCAGGTCGGCGAGCAGGTCGTCGAATCCGCGCTCGCTCAAGTCGCGGTCGCGGCCACCCGTCCGAGGATGCCGTTGACGAACCGCCCCGCTTCCTCCCCCGAGAAGGTCTTGGCCAGCTCGATCGATTCGTTGATGGCCGCCTTGGTGGGGACGCGCCGGTCGATCGCGATCTCGTAAACCGCGATGCGCAGGATGATGCGGTCGACCTTGGCCATCTGGTCGAGCTTCCAGTGCTCGGATGCCTCGCTCAGGATTGCGTCGAGCTTGTCCTGGTTTGACATCACGCCGCGGACCAGCTGGCCGGCAAAGCCCGCGACATCTTCGGTCGCGGCATTCTCGGACGCGTGGTAGCCCAGGACCTCCGCGGGATCATCGCTCGAGCCTTCCAGCTGAAACAGGACCTTGAGCGCGAGCTCCCGCGCCTGATGACGCTTGCCCACCGAGGGTCGTTTAGGTGGCGAAGGCGACGCTCGAGACGAAGACGTTCACCTCACCGACCTCGAGGCCGAGCATGCGCTCGGTCGCTTCAACAACGTTGGCCTGCACGGCCGCCGCCACGTCGGCGAGCTTGGCCTCAGAGTCGACGGTGATGAACACCTCGAGATGGATCGAACGATCGCCCTCGATGTGCACTCGGACTCCGCGGTGCGCCGCCTGGCGCCGGACGAAGTCGCCGAAATGACGCGCGGCGGCCTCGTCCATGCCCTCCACACCCTCGACCTCGCATGCAGCCAATGCGGCGATGCTCGCGATCACTTCATTGGCCACACGGACCGCCCCCAACGAACCGTTCTCACTCATAACCGGTTGATCCTACACTCAGCCGCTCGGACCGGCGTTGTAAAGCGGTTAAGCCCGCTCGACGTACGAGTGATCACGGGTGTCGACGCGGATCACGTCGCCGGCATGTATGAACAGCGGCACCTGGATCGTCGCCCCTGTCTCGAGCTTCGCCGGTTTGGTTGCGCCCGACACAGTGTCGCCCTTGAAGCCCGGATCGGTCGAAACGACTTTCAGCTCCACGTTGATGGGCAGCTCGACGCCGATCAGTCGGTCCTGGTAGCGCTGAAGGAAAACCGTGCTTCCCTCTTTCAACAGTGGGAGCACTGATTCCAGCATGTCCTCATCGACCGGGACCTGGTCATAAGTCTTCGTGTCCATGAAGTAATGATGGTTGCCGTCGGAGTACGAGTACGTCGCTTCGGAGTTGTCGATGCGAACCGTGCGGTACTTGTCCCCGCTGCGGAAGCTCTGCTCGAAGATCGAGCCGGTCAGCACGTTGCGCAGCTTGGCCTTGATCACAGCGCCGGCGCGGGCCAGCTTGATGTGCTCCACGCTCACGATGGACAGCAGCTGCCCGTCCATCTCGAACATGGTCCCGTTGCGAAAGTCGTTGGACGAGATCATTTCTGTGTCGCCAAGAACTCCAGTGCAAGCTCGTATCCCACAAATCCAAGACCTGTAATCACGCCTCGCGCGGCGCGCGCGGTCACGCTCTTAGCCCTGAACTCCTCGCGCGCGTGAATGTTGGAGATGTGGACTTCCACGACCGGCAGCGCGAGGGCCTGCAGGCAATCGTAGAGCGCGACCGAGTAATGGGTAAGCGCGGCCGGGTTGATGACGATGCCAACGGAGCCGGGTGCGTGCTGGTGGAGGTAGTCGATGATCGCGCCCTCGTCGTTGCTCTGGTAGAGGCTCACCTCCAGCCCAAGCTTGGCCGCCCTTGCCCGAACCACCTCGTAAAGGTCGTCCAGGGACCTCGTGCCGTAGATCTCCGGTTCGCGCTTGCCCAGCAGGTTGAGGTTGGGCCCATTGACCACGATCACCCGCTTCGTCACGCCAGCGACCTCTTGACGACCCGCCGGACCAGGGCGCCCGGAACCGCGTGCCCGATCTCGGCGTGTCCGATGCGGCGCGGCATCACCCATGCGACCTTGCCGCGACGCGCCTTTTTGTCGACGGCTATTGCGGCCAGGATGCGGCTGAGGTCGGCGTGCGGCGGTCGGTGCGGCAGCTCGAACGCCTCGAGCAGCGTGTCCTGCGACTCGACGACGCGCTTGCTGCACAGGTCCATGGCCAACGCGATCTGCGCCGCCACCCGCATGCCGAACGCGACGGCTCGGCCGTGAGTGATTCGGAACCCGGTCGCCGCCTCGAGCGCGTGGCCGGCGGTGTGGCCGTAGTTGAGGATGGCTCGGGGTCCGCGATCTCGCTCGTCCTTGGCCACGACCAGCGCCTTGGCCGCGACGCAGCGGAACACGACACGCTCGAGCATCGAGGTGTCGCGCTCGAGCAGGCGTGGGCTGTTCCGCTGCAGCAGGTCGAACAGTCCGCGATCCATGGCGACGGCGTACTTTACAACCTCCGCGAAGGCATCCCGGTAGCTCGCGGCGGGAAGCGACTCGATGCTGGCCAGGTCGGCGACCACCGCCGAAGGCTGCCAGAACGCGCCGACCGCGTTCTTCGAGCGCAGCCCGTTGACCCCGGTCTTGCCTCCGATGCTCGAGTCGACCATCGCCAGCAGGGTCGTCGGCACCGCCACCAACCGGACCCCTCGCTGCCAGACGGCTGCCGCGAAACCGGCCAGGTCGCCCACCGTTCCGCCGCCGACCGCGATGACGATGCCTCCGCGGTCGATCCGATTCCTTTCCAGGAACGCAAGCGCCGCCTGCAGCTGGGCCATGGACTTGGAGCGCTCGCCGGCCGGGATGGCGTGGATCGACGTCTTCAGACCGGCTCGCTTGATCGCCTTGGCGACCCTGGACGCGTACGGCCGGACGTTGGTGTCGGTGATGATCGCGGCGCCCGTCGGGTCCAGCCGCGTGATCACGTTGCGGAGCTCGCGGTTCAGGTTGGTCCCGATCAGAACCGGGTACCCGCCGGAAGCCGAGTCGAGGATCAGGCGGACCAAATCTTCAAGACCTCGTCCGCGACCAGGCCGGCGGGACGGGTGCCGTCCACACGATTCGCGGCCTCTTCGTAGCGTGCCCGGCGGCGCTCGAACAGCGCCTCGACCTCCGCCGCGGTGCGGTTGAAGGCCAGAGGCCGCCCCGGGAGATGGTGGATGCGCTCCCAGATAGTGCCGAAGGGAACTTCTATATAGACCGCCGTCGCCTCCGTCGAGACCAGGCGCCAGTTGTCGTCGTCGATGGTGACCCCGCCACCCAGGGCGACCACCGCGCCCGGCCGCAGGACGGTGGGCAGCGTCGCTTTCTCGAATGCGCGAAAGGCCTCCTCGCTGTGGGTGGCGAACAGCTCCTGGATCGACATGCCGGCCTTGTCCTCGACGAGGTGGTCGAGGTCATAGAACGGCGAATGCGAGCGCTCCGCGACCAGCGCCCCGACCAGAGTCTTGCCCGCGCCCATGAATCCAAGGAGCGCGAGCGGCTTGACGCGTCGCACGTTTTTTTTGGGGTCCCCGCGAGCTCCAGCCGCAGGCTGCGAGTCCGTGGGTTTATATGCCGCTCGGGTTGGCGGGCATGGCCGAACCCGACGGCGCGGGCGTGCCGCCACCGCGGCGCTTCTCCGACTGCACGAAGACCTGGTCGCGGAAATCACCGGGTTTGGGCAAATAGTCGAGCACTTCAGCGCCCTGCGCGCCCGCGGCGTCGATCTCGACCCGGCCGAAGCCGAAGATCCGGCCGATGATGGACTGCCTGGTCGTGCAGTCCTGCACCCGGTCGACCGGGATGATCTTCTCCTGCCGGCTGAAGACGCCGGTCTGGATCGTTATCCGCTGGTCGGTCAAGGTGTAGGTGATCGACCTCCAGCCGATCCATACGACGATGAGCCAGAGCAGCGCCAGGGCGCCTATGCCAAGGCTCAGGAAGGTCCGCAGGTGCGGGACGTAGATGCTGTTGACATTGTTCGGGCTGAAGATGGTGAAGTCGGCGATCGCGACAGCAATGACGAGGACGGCGGGCAGGATCAAGCTGCCGACGACCGTGATCCAGTGCGGGTGGTCTTTGATGACGAGGTTCTCACCGGGGAGGAGCTTGCTCATGGCGCGACATTGTCCCCCAATTAGGGGAGTTGGAGAAGCACGAGCAGGGCGCCCAGGGCCAGGTAGGGCCCATATGCGATCGTCCCCTTCAGCGATCGGTGCGTGACGATGAACACGATCGCGCCGATCGCCGCGAGCAAAACGCCGTAGAAAAGCGCCGACAGTGTGTACGGCCACCCGAGCAGGAGTCCCATGAAGACGGCGAGCTTGACATCGCCGAAACCAAGCGCCTCGGCCTTGAAGATCGCTGAGCCCGCAAGCGAAAGAAGAAGGAAGAGGAGGCCCGCCGCAAGCCCCATCACGATTCCGACCCACCAGTCCTGGCGCCACAGCCCAAGCCCGCCGCCCAGCAGCGGCGAGAGGCTGACGACCAACGCCAGCGCCATCGCGGGAAACATCACCCGGTCGAGGATCAGATGGTGCTCGAAGTCGAAGAAGATCACCTGCACGAGCACCAGGACGAAAATGCTGCGCACCAACAGCAGCAAGAAGGAGCTGAGCTCGAAGCCGTAGATCCCGAAAATGACCGCACACAGCACCGGTGGGCCGTACTGCTGCCACCACTTGCTTCCGGGTTCCAGGCCTTCCAGTCGCGCGAGCTTCACCGAACCCCAGCGCAGTCCCAGCCCCGCGGCTGCGCCGACTACCGCCCACAGCGCGGCGATGATGTATGGGCTCACTTAAAGGGGGTCTTCATGGCTGGAGAGTGTCGCGCATCACGTCGATCGGCGCCGCGCGTCCGGTCCACAGCAGGAAGGATTCCGCCCCCTGCGCCAGCAGGATCTCCCAACCATCGACCGTCGGCAGGCCGAGCGAGCGCGCCTTGCGGACGAGCGGCGTCCCGCCGGTGACGTAGACGAGGTCGATCACCGCTCCTGACCTGGGCAGCGCAGCGGGGCGCAGCGGCATCTCTTCGCTGCGTCCCAACGGCGTGGCGTTGAACAGCAGGTCCGCCGCGCGGGTCAGGGTCGGGACCGAGGCATCGCCCCATCCGATCACCTTGCCCGGCACTTCCGCGTCCCGCGGATTACGCACGACGAACGTGAGGTGCGAACCCTCCAGGGCGGCGGCGGTGGCTCGGGCAGCCCCACCGCCCCCGAGGATGACGGCGTTTGCGCTCCTGGGCTCGACGCCCACCTGCTCGACCGCGGCCCGGATCGCCGGGATGTCGGTGTTGAACCCCCCGAGACGCCCGCCGTCGTTGACGATGGTGTTGACCGCACGCGCACGCAGTGCCTCAGGGGCGACCGCGTCGAGGTGCTGCATCACGGCCTGCTTGTAAGGAATGGTGACGTTGGCGCCGCCGACATCCGGTGCACGCAAGGCGGCCATGGCTGCTTTCAGGCTTTCGGGTGCGACGTCGAGCAGGTCGTAGCTCCAGTCCATCTCCAACGCTGTGAAGGCGGCGTTGTGCATGGCCGGGCTGCGCGAGTACGTGATGTTCTGGCCGAGCAGGAAAACTCTCAGCGAGTCCCCCTCACCCAACCCCCCTCCCCATGGAGAGGGTGCCTTTGTTTCAACTCCCGCTCGTGCCGTACTTTGCGACGTCCGAGTCGAAGTCGTGCTGGTTCGTCTCGAAATGCGTCGTCCCCGCCCGATCCGTGAAGTAGAAGAGGTAGCTGGTCTTGGGTGGGTTGATGCAGGCGAGCAGCGCCGCGCGACCCGGGTTGCTGATCGCGCTGGGAGGCAGCCCGGCGTGCTTGCGCGTGTTGTACGCACTGTCCAGCGCAAGCTCGGTCCCGGTGGGCTCCGGAGAAAGGCGACCCAGGCCGTAGAGCAGCGTGGCGTCGACGCCGAGCGGCATGTTGATCGCGAGACGGTTGTAGTAGACGCTGCACACGTTGCCGCGGTCGGTGGCGGTCTTGTTGTTCGCCTCGCGGTCGACCATGGAGGCGAGGATCACGATGGAGCGGATATCCTCTGCCGGCCTCGCGTCCGTTGCTCTCGAGATCTGGTTGCGCCAGTCTGCACTGAAAATCGTGCCGAACTGGTCGAGCTGCTCCTTGACCAGGCCCCTCGACCCGGCGGCGGGATCGACGAGGTACGTGTCCGGGAACAGGTAGCCCTCGAGCGGGTAGTCCGTGTTGCTCCCTTGCGGCGGAAGGAAGTTATAGATGGAGCGCCAGCCCGGATCCTTGGCTGCCGTCAGGTACGCGTCCCCGGTAACGCCGGTGAGCTGTTTCTGGTCGACCAGCTGCGCTTGATAGCGCAAAGGGAATCCTTCGGGGAACGTGATCGTCTTCTCGTCAGGGCGGCCGTGCTGCAGCGCGTTGACGATCTGTGTCATCGACATGTTGGTGTTCAGCACGAAAGAGCCGGCCTGGAACTTCGGGCCCGCGTTCGATACGCGCGTGTAGAGGTCCCACGCGATGGTGCTCCGGATGAGCTTCTGGTTGAACAGCTCGGTGCCGATATCTGAAGACGTCTCCCCCACATCGATGTGGAAGGGCACGCTGTGACTGGTCGAGGAGACCGGAGTGTTGACGTTGAAGTTCCACCAGTCGATCGCGCGCGACGTGCCGAAGCCGAACAGTCCCAGGATCACGACGATCGCGATGAGCCGCCTCATTCGACCCGGTCTTCTTCGAGCGCGGCCATCACGCGTGTGAACTCGTCGCCGTCGACGGTCTCCAGACCCGACCCCGCTTCTCGGAGCAGCAGGACGCTTTCGGGGTCCCCCGCATCTTCCACCAGGTAGTAGGCCACCCCGTCGAGATCGAAGGCGTCATGCATCTTGAAGCGGCGTTCGACGCCGGCCTCGTCGATCAGGGTGACCTCGTCGTCGGTCATCTCTTGCGGTCAAGATGCGACTGGAGCAGCAGGGCGGCGGCTACGCGGTCGACGGTCGCGCGCCTCTTGGCCCGCCGCGCGCCGCCCTCCAGCATGGCGCGCTCGGCGGCGACCGTGGTGAGGCGCTCATCGGCGAGCTCGACCGGCAACCCCGATTCCTTTCGCACCGCGTCCGCGAGCTCTCGGGCCGCCTTCGCCTCCGGACCGTAGGAACCGTCCATGCGGCGCGGCAGGCCGATCACGATGCGGCCGGCTTCATTGGCCCGCGCGATCTCGACCAGTCGCACCGCAAGAGTCGCGTGCGGCTCCGCGTCGACGGTGGTCAGCGGCTGCGCGATCGTCCCGGTCGGATCGCTGACGGCGATGCCAACCCGTTTGGACCCGGGATCGACCGCCAGCACCCGCATGGCTAGGGGCTGTGAGAGGGCGACGGCGATGCCTTGGGCGTTGGCTTGGCCGCGCCCTGCGCGGCGGCCGCCGCCGACGGGGCGTTCGACTCCACGACGTAGTGGAGCGTGATCCGCCGGTCGAGCAGCGGCATCAGCGGAAGGGCCAGCGGCTCCTCCTTGATCGCGACCGAGCGAATTGGGAGCTTCTCGAGGTAAAAGCGCGCCTGCGCCACCGGCCGGCCGACGATCGCCGCACGGATCTGCGCCTCGTCGAGCGTGGGCGCGACGTACGCTGACGCACTGCCGACGAAGACGAGGAATCCACCCTTGGCCGAGCTGAGGAGTCGGTACTGGACCTGGATCGGGCTTTCGGTGAGCAGCTGCTGGTTGTTCGGCACGTGTTGGGACAGGTAGGTCTTATAGGCGGTGATAACGTCCGAGTCACTGTAGAAGTCACCTTCGCCGACGACCGTCATCGTGCCGGTGAAGGTCGGCACCTTGTCCTGCGGCTGGTGGTCGGTGGTGAACTGCGGCGGACCGAAGATGATGGTCTCGCTCAGCTTCTCGCCGGCCTGGCCGCCGGCGGCCAGCTGCTGCGCGATCGACTGGTGGATCGACTGCTCGAGCTGAGCGCGAGCGGCATCGAAGTCGGACTCGGTCATCTGCGGCGTTGACGACGGATCGGTCCCGCCGCCGGTCGCCTGCGGGTTGGTCACGTGGATCTTCGACCCGTCGAAGGGATCGCAGCAGTTTTCGATCTGAGTGATCGTGTGGTCGCCCACGTTGCCCGTGGTCCCTGGTTTCACAGCGATCACGTTGACGGTCGCCTGACCGTGCCACGGGACGATGGTGTTACCTGAAGTCTGAGCAAATTCAAGGCCGTTGGTGTTCACAAGCCGCTGCCCGTATTTGAACAACAGGCCAGGCGAGTTGCTGATCCCCTGCGTCAGGTCATTCGTGTAGACGACCTGTCCTGTCGACGGCGCCAGCGGGACGTCGATCGAACCGGTCACCTTGAAGCCTTGCGAGTTCGAGTTCGAGATCGTGACCGCGCGCACGTGGATCGCCCCCTTGCCGGGCTGGCCCTGGATCTCGACGTCCTTCTCTGTGAATGGCTGCGCCTGGGCGACCAGCGTGACCGACGCCGACGGCACGAACACCCCCACGGCGAAGATGCCGACCAGGATGAGGGTGACGGCGGTGACATAGAGCAAGAAGCGTCCGGGCTTCAGCTCCGTCGCGGTCTTGGTCAGGAGTCGAGTTGGTGCAGCGACCCCCACGTGGGTGGTCGGCTCGGAGCGCTTGCGCTGCCACCACCTGCTGATCGGCGCCGGAGCCTCGGCCTCGGAGGGGATGCCTTGCCCCTCCGGACCGACCGCCCCGAAGACGGCGAATCCAGTCTCGGAGGCCATCTTCTGGACCGCGGGGTCGTCGCAGACGACCGTGACCCGCTTGCCCAGCCGGGCCGAGTAGTTGCGCAGCAGCTGGAAGTTGAAACGGCTCTGTCCGATGCGCGAACGCATCGGCAGGACGAGCATCGTGTCCTCGCCGTGAAAGCGGCGAAGACGCTCGACGAGCTCGGGGATCTCCTCTTCTGTTTCGACGTAAATCGGGTTCGTTGCCATGGCGGTTATGGGTCTCCTGGGGTTCTGGTCAGACTTTTATAGCGCTTAGGACCCGTCTCATGACGGTATTGACCGTGTCGCGCTCCTCGGCTTCAGTTCGCAGGGCGTGGTTGGCGAGGCCCATCGGGGCAATGTCCTGGGGGCTCGAAAGCTGCCCCGTCGAGTCGGTCAGGTTGCGGACGTCGGACGGCACCAGGTGCCGGACTCGGGGCTCGCGGGGGAACGGAAGACCCGCCGCCCAGCTGTTCTTGACCATCTCGAGCGTCAGCTCGGGAAGCAGGCTGCCCCCTCCGCAGAGGTAAATGCTGGAGGGGAGCCGCTCGCCGCGGGATAGCTCCTTGATGCTCAGGGCGAGGCCCTGCAGCAGCACCTCGGCGTCCGCGCTCAGGAGCTCAGACACCTGGCGATGCTGGTCCGCGGACAAGAGACCTTCGGAGTGGCGAAGCTTGCGCGCCTCCGCCTCCTCATAGCTGAGGCCGAAAGCCAGGGCGAGCCGCCGCGTGAACGCACGGCCGCCGAGGTTGAACATCCGTGTCCCTTCGACGCCGCCGTCGCGGATCAGCGCCACGTCGGTCGTCCCGCCGCCCACATCGACGAAGATTCCGCCTTCAGCCCAGATCTCTTCGTTGGCGCAGGCGCGCGCGAGCGCGTAGGGCTGGGCCACCGCGGCGGCAAGCTCGAGGTCCAGCTCGCGCACGACGGTCTCGACAGCGTCGATGTGCGTCATTGGCGCAAACGTGTTGAACACGGTGACCTCGAGGTTCTTCCCCGTGAAACCAACCGGGTTCGTGACCGGGTAGCCGTCGACGCGGACGTTGGTGATCGCGGAGTGCACGAGCCGCGCCTCCAGCTGGCCGTAGCTCCGCTCCATCTCGAGCAGGTGCTGGGCTTCGCGCAGCGCTCGGCGCTGGACCATCTGCAGCATGGTCGACATCTCGCCCCCCCGCACCCTCGACTTCGAGTTCTCTCGGGGATACGCGATGGTGGAGGAAAAACCTTTGATCAGCTCGCCGGCGATGCCGACCACGACCTGGCCCGGCACCGTCCTGGCCATGTCTTCGGCCGCCTCCAGCGCACGGTTGCTGGACCGGATGACCGACTCGAGGTCGGCGATCGCGCCGCCTGACATCGCAGCCGGAGCCTGCGGCTCCCTCCCCACACCCAGCACCTCTCCGTCGGGACCCTCCCTGCGGACGACCAGCACCTTGATGAGATCGGTGCCGATGTCGAGCACGGTGAAGTGGCGGTAGTAGTCGCTGCGCTTGCGCAGGAACTTGAATTTCGTCACTGGGCTTCTAATGCCTCGGCCAGGCGCTTGAAGGCTTCTTCCGCGGGTACGGTCAGCTTGCCGCTGACCAGCTGGGGCCGGCCGCCTCCGGTGCCGAAGAACTCCTTCAGGCGCGTGGCATCGTACTGAGGCACGAGGTCATTGGACACCTTGATGACAAACTTGTCACCGGCGATAAGGGTTACGACGCCGGAGTGAACTCGTTCGAGGTAGCGGTCGGCGTAAGCCCTCAGCTCCTCGGCGCTGGAGGCGTCCACGGTCTCGGCCACGTAGTCCACGCGGCCGTGCTTGACCGACACCCCGTCGCCTCCGATCCGCTCCTTCCGGAGCCTTTCCCGTTCGCGCTCGGCCTCCTTCAGCTGCGTCCGGAGGGCCGCGATGCGTTGCGGCAGCTGGTCGGGACTCGCATTGAACGAGCGGGCGACCTCGGCGAGAAGGTCGCGGTCCCGCCGAATGATTTCATCGGCCGCCTCGCCGGCGACCAGGTCGATGCGGCGCAACCCGGAGCCGATGCTGGATTCGGACACGATCACGGCGGGCCCGATGTCGGCGGTGTTCTTCACGTGCGTGCCGCCGCACAGCTCGCATGTCCAGTCGCCGAAGCAAACCACCCGGACGACGTCGCCGTACTTCTCTTCGAAGAGGTGCATCGCGCCCTGTGCCACCGCCTCCTTGTATGGCTTCTGGCTTTCATGAAAGGGCAATGCCTCGCGAATCTTGTCCATCACGCGCCGGTTGACACGGTCGATCTCTTCTTTGGTGAGGGCGCGGTTGAGGGGAATGTCGAACGTCGTGTGGTCGGGGCCGACCCACGATCCCTTCTGCACGACCTGCTCGCCAAGCGTCTCCCGCAGCGCCTTGTGCAGCAGGTGCGTCGCGGAGTGGTGGCGCATGATCTGACGCCGCCGCTTCTCGTCGACGCTCGCCGTGGCCGTCTCGCCGGGGACGATTTCCCCGGTGACGACCGTGCCCAGGTGAGCGATCGAGCCCTCGGCCGGCTTCTGCGTGTCCTCAACGCGCACCCGACCGCTGGGCGTGGTGATGGCGCCTGTGTCGCCGACCTGGCCGCCGGACTCGGCATAGAACGGTGTCCGCTCAAGGAAGACCTCGACCGCGTCGCCCTCGCGCGCCGACTCGATCGGCGATCCGTTCCGATGCAGCGCGACCAGTTTGGTTTCGGTCGTCAGCTCGCGATACCCGATGAACTGCGATCTGGGCAGGTCTTTGACGGCCCGCCATCCGCGCGGCAAATCGCGCCGCGAACGCTGCCGCTGCAACTCCATCTCCGCGCGAAAACCGTCTTCGTCCAGCACCATGCCGCGCTCGGCGGCAAGCTCGCGGGTGAGCTCGAGGGGAAAGCCGAAGGTGTCGTGGAGCCGGAAGGCATCGGCGCCGGCCACCTCTTTTGCCCCCCGCGAGGCGACCTTCTCGAACTGTTCCATGCCCTGCTCGAGGGTTCGCGCGAAGCGCTCGGTCTCGGTATCGATGGCGTCGACGATCTGACGCTCGTGTTCCTGCAGCTCGACATAGTGGTCTTTGAACATCGCGATGGCCCGCCTGGCTCCGGCAGAGAGCTTCTCGCGCATCCCGATGTTTCGACCATGGAGCGCCGCGCGCCGGATCAGGCGGCGAAGCACGTAACCGCGGCCTTCGTTTGAAGGCAGGACTCCGTCTGCGACACAGAAGGTTGCAGCCCGTACGTGATCGGCGATGATCCTTTCCGATAGCGTCGTCGGCTTCTGGCTGTGCTCACGCACGAACTCCACGAGCGGCGCGAGCACGTCCGACTCGAAGACGTTGTCCTTGCCCTGGAGGATGAAGCTGATGCGCTCGAGACCCATCCCTGTGTCGATCGCGGGCTTCGCGAGACGAACCAACGCCCCGTCCGCGATTCCGCGCTGAATCGCTTCCGCCGTGCTCGGTGGTCCTGAGAGATCCGCGCGCTGGTCGTACTCGGGAAGCACGAGGTTCCAGAACTCGGTGAACCGCGCGCAGTGGTCGGGGTAGCAGTCGGGCCGGCCGCATCCAGCCTCGCGACCGCGGTCCCACCAGATCTCGGTGTCAGGACCGCACGGTCCGCGACCAAGTCCCCACCAGTTGTCGCCGAGCCGCGTCACATGCCCCGCAGGGATGGCCGTCTTCGAGGTCCAGATCTCGAACGATGCGTCGTCGGACGGGTGCACTGTCACGCGCAGCCGGTCGACCGGCATGCCGAATCCCTTCGTCACCAGCTCCCATGCGAGCGGGATCGCCGTCTCCTTGAAATAGTCGCCGGTCGGCGCGAAGTTGCCGAGCATCTCAAAGAAGGTGTTGTGCCGATCGGTCTTCCCCACCTCCTCGATGTCGCCCGTGCGCAGGCATTTCTGCGCGCTCGCGAGACGGGGCGCGGGCGGTTGGCTCAAGCCCAGGTAGTAAGGCTGGAGCGGTTGCATTCCGGCCGAGATGAAGAGCGTGCTCGGGTCGCCGTGCGGCACCAGCGGCGCGCTAGGCAGGACGAGATGCTCCCGGCTCGCGAAATGCTCTAGAAAACGTGTGCGGATCTCATTCCCGGTCACGGGGAGGAGATCAGTCTAGGGCGCGAGCCGCTCGAAGCGCCAAGCGCCTCGATCGTTCCGGATGTACCGCAGGCGGTCGTGGAGGCGATCGTCCCTGTTTTCCCAGAACTCGATCCACACGGGTCGGAGGGCGTAACCGCCCCACGCGCGCGGCAGCGGGACGCCGTCGGGATGCAGGGACGCCAGCTCCACCACCTTGCGCTCGAGCACGCCCCGACCCCTGACCACGCGGCTCTGCGGCGATGCGAGTGCCGACAGCTGCGCGCCACGCGGCCGGGTCGCGAAGTAGGCGGCGGACTCTTCCCGCTTCAGCTTGCGGACGACGCCGTAAACCCTCACCTGGTGCCGCATGGCCGACCAGTAGAAGACCAGGGCCGCCCGGCGATCGTGAGACAGGTCGCGGCCCTTGCGGCTGTCGTAGTTGGAGTAGAAGATGAATGACCCGTTCTGCAGGCCCTTGTACAGGACCATGCGCGCAGACGGCCCCTCCTCACCGGCGGTCGCGAGTGTCATCGCGTCTGGTTGTGGGACGCCGGCGGACATCGCCTCGCCATACCACTTCTGGAACAGCTGGTAGGGATCTTCGGGCGCTTCCTCTTCCAGCAGGGGCATCAGCCGGCGCTTTCCTCGGGCACGTATTTCCGCAACTGCTCCAGCGCCGCGCGCTGCAGTCGGGAGACGTGCATCTGGCTGATGCCCAGCCGCCGGGCGATCTCCGACTGTGACATCTGCTCGTAAAACCTCATCGCCATGATCGCGCGCTCGCGGGGGGTCAGGTGCTCCATCGCCCGATCCAGCACGTCGCGCATCTCCACTCGGTCCAGCTCCGGATCCGCGCCGCCAATCTGTTCGGCCACGGAACGGCCGTCCTGGCCGTCACCGCTCGCGATTGGCTGATCCAGGGAGACGGGCACCACGGCGGGCCCAATCTCCATCGCCTCCGTGACGTCGTCCGGCGTGACTCCAAGCCGATCGGCCAGCTCGGTCACCGTCGGTTCTCGACCCAGCTCGTTTTTCATCTGCTCGTTGATGCGGACCACCGACTGATGCAGCTCCTGCAGCCGGCGCGGGAAACGGATCGCCGTCCCCTTGTCGCGGAAGTAGCGCTTGATCTCGCCGGCCACGGTCAGCGTAGCGAACGTGGTGAACTCGTAGCCGAGATCGGGATCGAAACGTTCGATCGCCTTGATCAGGCCGAGGTAACCGACCTGCACGATGTCGTCCAGCGGTTCGCCCCGGTTCTGAAACTTGCGCGCCAGGAAGTACACGAAGTCGTGGTACGAATCGACCAGCTGCGCGCGGATGCGATCCCGCTCTGCCGGGTCGGTCGTTTCCTTGTACCGGCGGTGGAGCGCACGAAGCTCCTCGCGGGGCAACCGCGTTGAACTGGACAACGTGTCTTAAGTGTCCGCCGGTCGGGGATCAGCCTGCCAGGTGCTTGACCATGCGGAAGCTCACATGCCCGGTGCGGGGCTCGATCATCGGCTTGAAGTCGTCGACGAAGCACCGGATCATCTCGTACGCGAGCCGCTGCAGCTCAGGGTCGACTGTCGAGCGGTGCGGTGTCGCCGGGAGAGGCAGCGCCGCACCTGTCGGCATGAGGTCGACGTCGACGACGAGCGCTCTGTTGGTCGCGAAGTAAGTGAGCTTCAGGTCCGCGGGAGTGCCTAGGTCGTCGGCGGCGGCGATCACGCTGTCACATGCCTGGGTGAGCGCGATCGCCAGCTCGTCGAGGTCCATGAGGCTCAAACCGAGCTGTCCTCCCAGCGTCGTCGCGACCCGCTTGGCGACAGGGATGAACGCCGATGTCGCGGGGATCTTCAGCTCAGCCAGGTTGCGCTTGGCCATGGACGGTTGTCTATTCCTCCAGGTTGGTCGAAGCCTGCTGCATCCTGCGGGACGCGGCCGCCTCGAGCTCCTCGCGCTTTCGCTTCGCCGCCGCGACGCCATCCTGGATCGCCTTGCCGACCGGGTGGTCCGGGTCGGTCACGATGGTTCTCGCCCGCTGCGCCGCGTCGCGCGCTCGCTGCACCGGTTCGCTGCCGCTGAGCTCGATGGTCTTGCTGCGCAGGCTGTCGATCTGCTCTTTACCGGGGCCCGACGCGATGTAGGCGCCTACCGCCAGGCCCACGAGGCCGCCGAAGATGAACCAACCGAAGCCGCCGCCGCCGTCTCTCTCGTCAGCCACCGCTAACCTCCTTTAACCGAGCGAACAAGGCTCTGTCCCGCCACCCTCACGCCATGCACCGCGGAGTTGATCCCGCGGCCGGCCGCAGCCAGTCCGCGACCGCCGGTCCTCAGGCCGACGTTGACCCCCGACGTGATGTCGTTCACGTTCTCGATGGTCTGTCGCACCTCAGGCAGCGTCTCTTTCATCTCTTCGTTGGTCGTGTCGAGCAGCTCTTCGACTGCTCCGAGAGTCCCGCGCAGCCGGATCAAGAGCGCGGCCAGGGCGAGCGCCACGATCAGCGCGGCCACCCCGAACGCGATCCACATGAAGCTCTGGCTGTTCATCGACTGAATACCCCCAGCGCACAGGGCGCAAACACAGCAGCAATCTTAAGTGCGCGCGTTCGAGTTGCTCTGATCGGGCTCCTTGGGCTCGTGGCTCCGCCTCGGCACGAACCGGGCCAGGGGCTGCAAGAGCAGCGCGAAGACCAGGCCGGGGAGAAGGTCGGCCTGG
>VBHJ01000137.1 GCA_005887685.1 Chloroflexota bacterium
GGCCCCATGGCGCCGCTCGCCATGGATCGCATGGTCACCACGAGCCCGGGTGGGATGTTGGCCGGGGCGGGCGCACCCGCAGGGTCGACGCCAAACGCGGCGCATACGGCCATCCCGCAGGAGCGCACGTCGGCGCGAAGGTCGCTCTGTGACGGCGCACCCCGCACCGCCGCAGCGGGATGACCGGCCAGCCGGACCTCGCCGTTCGATGTCACGCGGACCGCGCTCGCCCCGAAGCCTCCCATGGCGATGCCGGCCTCGTGGAGGGCGGCCACGCCGGACAGTACGGCCGCGCCCAGGACGGCGGCCGCCGACGGCGTGAGTGGTCCTCGGGACAGGATCGACCCCAGTGGCGTGCCCTCGTTGGGTTCGACGGCGACCCAGATCCCATTCGCGTCGGTGCCCCACGCCAGGACGGGCGAGAGGGCGGGATGGCGGTGGTCAAAAAGGCGCTGAAGGCGCGGCACGGCGGCAGTCGCCTCGGCCGGCGGAATCGGGATTTCGTGCACGACCGCGGGTTTCCCGGACTTCAGGACGGCCTTCCATCCCTGGCCCCCGCCAGGCGCCACGAGTTCGATCAGCTTCGGCTTTGGCTCAGATTCGGGCATTTATCGGTGCATGGTACCCTTGCGGAACGTGGCATACGTCATCGTCCAGCCTTGCATAGACGTAAAAGATGCCTCTTGCGTCGAGGTTTGCCCGGTCGATTGCATTCATACAGACGACGCGGCGAACATGTATTACATCGACCCCGACGAGTGCATTGACTGCGGCGCTTGCGTCGATCCGTGCCCAGTTGACGCCATCTTTCCTGAGGATGAAGTGCCTGAGCAGTGGCGCAACTTCATCCAGATCAACGCCGACTACTTCAAAAACCGGTAGCGGCGGCTTCACTTCTCGTCCAACGGCTTGGCTAAGCACCCGGTAACGCTCATCCCGGGGGATGGCGTCGGCCCCGAGATCTGCGACGCCTCGGTCCGCGTGCTCGAGGCAACCGGCGTCGAGTTCGAATGGGACGTCCACCAGGCGGGCGAGGCCGCGATCGCCGAATTCGGAACCCCGCTCCCCGAACACGTCCTCGAGTCTGTGCGCAAGAACAAGGTTGCGCTGAAAGGGCCGATCACGACCCCGATCGGGAGCGGCTTCCGCAGCGTGAACGTCGCGTTGCGCCAGTCGCTCGACCTGTACGCGCTCGTGCGGCCGGTCAAGGCGTACAAGGGCGCGCGCAATCTTCGCGACGACCTGGATTTCATCATCGTCCGGGAGAACACCGAAGACATCTATGCCGGGCTCGAATTCGAGCAAGGGACGCCCGACGCAGCTCATCTGATCGATGAGATCTCGGGCTTGCTCAAGAAAAAGATCCGCCCGGACAGCGGGCTCTCGATCAAGCCGATCTCCATCAGCGGCACGGAGCGAATCGTGCAGTTCGCCTTCGATTACTCACGCCGGAACAACCGGCGCAAGGTGACCGCCGTGCACAAAGCCAACATTATGAAACACACCGACGGCCTGTTCCTCGCGGTCGCGCGCCAGGTCGCGGCGCGCAATCCCGACATCGATTTCGAGGACCGCATCGTCGACAACATGTGCATGCAGCTCGTGCTGCGCCCGAAGGAATACGACGTGCTGTGCTGCCCGAACCTTTACGGCGACATCATCTCGGACCTGGGTGCGGGGATGATCGGCGGCCTCGGGCTGGCGCCAGGCGCCAACATCGGCACCAACGGCGCGGTGTTCGAGGCCACCCACGGCAGCGCGCCGAAATACGCGGGCCAGAACAGGGTGAACCCGATGGCCGTGATGCTGTCCGGCGTGATGATGCTTCGCTACCTCGAGGAGACGGCAGCCGCGGACGCGATGGAGAAGGCCATCGCCAACGTGATCGCGCTGGGTGAGAACGTGACTTACGACCTCAAGGAAAAGCGAGACGACCCCACGGCGGTGGGCACGAGCCAGGTCGCGGACGCGGTGATCGCGCAGCTCAAAGCCGCGGTTTGAAAGGAGCGTCTGGAGACCTCCTTCGATTGCGCCGGCTCTGGAACGAGCACATCCACAGGCCGTCCCCGGTCGGCGGAGCTGATCCGCGGGAGCAGGAGGTTGCCCTATACGCCTCGTGGATCGGCAGCGTGGTCGAGGTCGCGCTGGCGCGCGGCTCGCTTGACGGCAACCTGGCCAAGATGCTGGAAACCCGGCGCGCCGAGGGCAACCAGAGGGTTTTTCGGGCGGCCGGCGAGCTGGGCGAGCCGGTGCGCTCGTACGTCGCCCGCCTGATCGCAATCGAGGACCTGCTGGCAGCGCTGCCGGTGGGGTAGGGGCAGCTCCCCTGCCCATGTCCCCGGATAGTCCGGACTTTGCGCGCCCACCTATTGCCTGAACCCCGGATAGTCCGGACTATCCGAGGAGCTCCGGCCCATGAATGGGACGCTGGCGTGCTGCACAATTGCCCATCACATGAGGTCAAGTCGCATCCTCCCCATTCATGGGGAGGTGGCGCGCAGCGCCGGAGGGGCTGGAGCGCTTACCAAAACCGTGTGGGCCCTGGTCTTTCTCGCCGCCTGCAACAACGCCGTCACGCCCGTCTCCACCAGCACGGTGGCTTCGAGCTCTCGAGCGCTCGTCGCCGCGCCTGACCTGATCGACCAGCCCTCGTACCCGGACCGCACCGGCCGCCTGCCGGCACTCAGCTTGCAGAATCTCTTTCACCCGACCTACTTCGTGCCCAACGATCCGAGCCGCATCCGCACCCTTCTCGTGACCGGAGACGTGATCCCGGCGCGCGGCGTTGACTATTTCGCAACCAGCCGCCACGACTTCCTGTGGCCTTTCCGCCCGACCGCTGCCTACACCAAGAACGCCGACATCACCTACATCAATCTCGAATCGCCGCTATTCGCCGGATGCGCGGTCGATCCGGGACCGAGTTTCACGTTTTGCGGCGACGCCCGCTTCGTCGACGGATTGACGCTGATGGGGGCGAAGGTCGTGAACCTCGCCAACAACCATCTCTCGAACTACGGGGCCGAGGGGGTCACGCTCACCAATCAGCTTCTCCATCAGCACGGCATGCTGACCTCGGGGCTGGGGCCGGTGGCGGTCTACGACGTGCGGGGCGTCAAGTTCGGTTTCATCGGCTTCAACGGAGTCGGCCGAGCGATCGACAAGGAGGCGGTGAAGGCGAGCATCGCCTTTGCGCGCGAGCAGGCGGACATCGTGGTCGTGCAGTTCCACTGGGGGAAGGAGTACGAGCGCCAGCCTATGGCCGACCCTGGCGTACCGACTCCTGACGACCCCGTTGCGATCGGCCACGACGCCATCGACTGGGGCGCGGACATCGTCATCGGCAATCACCCGCACTGGTACCAGGGGGTCGAGATCTACAAAGGCAAGCTCATCACCTACGCGCACGGCAACTTCGTTTTCGACCAGATGTGGTCCGAGGAAACGCGCGAAGGCGTGATCGGGACCTATACGTTCAACGGCACGCAGCTGGTTGCGGCGACCTGGAAGGCGTATCGGATATACGACTACGGGCAGCCGGTCTTCATGAGCTCGAAAGACTCGGCCACGGCGCTGCAGACGCTGGAGGCCGCCAGCGACCAGCTCGCCTCCCGCATGCATGAACCGACGACGTCGCCGGTTCCCGCGATGCCGCCGCCACCTGTCTACGCACCGGAGCACGCGCCGAGTTAGTTAAGATTCCGCCAACTCAACCAGGGGGTTCCCACCGTCCCAGCCTACGTTCCACCAAGAGGAATCTCGCGGACACGCGCTCGGCACCGAAGCCGGCGCGAGCGTCTGACTTTTTTTGTTTCTCTCGCCGTGCTC
>VBHJ01000069.1 GCA_005887685.1 Chloroflexota bacterium
GTGCCAGTAGAGGGTCACCGCGGCGGGACCGACGTGATTGCGCGACGAGAACTGGCCGCGCGCCGCACGGTAGAGGATCAGGATCAGGAGGATCAGCCCGCCGAGCACATGCGCACCGTGGAAGCCGGTCATCGTGAAGAATGCGCTGGCGAAGGTGTTGGCGGTCAGGTTCAGGCCGCGCCCGAACGCGCTGATGAACTCGTAGAGCTGCCCGAGCTCGAATCCGAACCCCAGCAGGATGGTCGCGATCTGAAGCATGAAAAACCGCCTGCGGTTGTCACGTGACAGCGCCTCGAGCGCGAAGTGGCACGTCACGCCGCTGGACAGCAGCACCACCGTGTTGATGGCCGGGATGGGCCACCAATTGACGTAGTACTCGGGCCTGCTGCTCGGCGGTATCGGCGGCCAGGTCCCGTGCGAGCCAACCAGGTAGAAGTACACAGCGAACAGGCTTCCGAAGAACATCACCTCGGAGGCCAGGAAGATGTACATGCCCATCATCCCGGGCTTGATCGCCGGGTACTGCGGGGTCGGTTCGCGCTGCAGGCTGGCGACGGCCATCAGTGATGCACCTCGCCGTGCGACTCAGGGCTCTCGCTGGGATACATCCGGACGTCTTCCACCAACACCCAACCTACGACGCCCCAGAGAAAGATCACACCTCCGATCACGGCCAGCACGATACGGAGGGTGCCGGAGGGAAACGGGATTGCGGCCAGCGCCAGGAAGAACGCGCCGGCGCAGATGACGAACGGATAGTTGCTGTTGGGGAAAAGGTGGATGCCGAGGTCATGCGCGCGAGCGGCGTAATCGATTGTCAGGTCGATCGGCTCACCCGGCAGCTCGAGGTCGTATCGCGACGCGTTGGCGCGGGACGGGTCGGTGTCACGCCATGCCTTGAAGGCAGCTGAGGCGACGACGCTCGACGGCCAGAGCTTGTAGCCGCAGTTTCTGCAGTGGTCGAGGAAGCGCGCCGTCCGCAGTCCGCAGCGCGGGCAATCGACGGACATGCTTGGATTCGTGACGTCGACGTATCGGGGCTTTCGGGCTACGGCCACAATCGCCTCTGGATTCTATCCGGTCTCCCAGTCGCGAATCGGGGCGCCGATATACTTCCAACCGTGACGTCCCGCGTATTTCGCGCGCTGATCACATTCGGTGGCCTCGTGGCGCTTGCCGTCGCTCTCAGCTCGTGCGACGTCGGCGGCCTGCACCCGATCTTTCCCAACCCCGTTTCGCCGAACGGGCAGGACATCTACAACACGTACCTCGGCATCTCGATCCCGGCCATCGTCATCTTCCTCGGAGTCGAGCTGGCGCTGCTGTGGGTCGTTCTCCGCTACCGCCGCTCAACCCAGCCGGCGGGGTACATACCGCCCCAGGTCCACGGCAACGTTCCCCTCGAGGTGGTATGGACGATCATCCCGCTGATCATCGTGCTGGCGATCGCGGGCTACAGCTTTGTCGAGCTGCAGAAGGACTTCCAGCCGATCAGCAACCAGCAGATGACGGTGATCGTCAGCGGCCATCAGTTCGGCTGGAACTACGAGTACGAGAACGGCGTCGTGGTTCACCAGGAGGGCACGCTGGCCGGTGACGTGACCCCGTTCGTCGTGCCGACGCACACGCTGGTCAAGCTGCAGTTCCGCGGCACCGACGTCATCCATTCGTGGTGGGTGCCGGCCATCTCGGGCAAGACCGACGCGGTGCCCGGGTACGACAACTTCTCATGGCTGAAGATCGATCAGGTCGGAACGTGGCGCGGCGAGTGCGCCGAGCTGTGCGGCGTCGGGCACTCGACGATGCAGATCATCGTGCAGTCCATGGATCAGAACGACTTCAACGCGTGGATGGACCAGCAGAAGTCCGCGGCCTCACCTTCTGCGTCGCCCAGCGCATCGCCCAGTAAGTAGGATAGGAATCGGATGGCTACCACAGTCCTCCCGAGGCCGAAGGCTTACGACGACACCTTCTTCAAGCCGATCAGCCTGTGGCTGACCACAACCGATCACAAGCTCATCGGGATCATGTACATGGTCACCGGGATCCTGAGCTTCGTGATCGGCGGCATCTTCGCGCTCATCGTCCGCCTGCAACTGTCGCAGCCCAACCTCAAGGTAATTGACCCGGAGACCTACAACCAGCTGATCTCCGCGCACGGCGTGACGATGATCTTCTTCTTCGTCACGATCTTCCTGACCGGTATCGCGAACTACATGGTTCCGATCATGATCGGCGCGCGGGACATGGCCTTCCCGCGGGTCAACCTGCTCGGCTTCTGGCTGGTCCCTGTCTCGATCCTTCTCTACTACTCGGGCTTCTTCACCGGCGGAGCGCTCAACGCGGGTTGGACTGGCTATGCCCCGCTGACCGAGAGGGCGTACAACAGCCACTCGCTCGGCGTCGACTTCTGGGCCCTCAGCATCATCGTCTGGGCGATCAGCGGGATCATGGCCTCGACCAACTTCCTGACCACGATCGTCGCGCTGCGCGCGCCGGGCATGAAGTTCTCGCGCCTGCCCCTGTTCGTCTGGGCGCAGATCTCGACCTCGATCCTGCTCCTGGTGGTCGGCGCGCCCCTGGCGGCGGCGATGATCCTGCTCGAGTTCGACCGCCAGCTCGGAACCCAGTTCTTCACGACGGCGGGAAGGCCGGTGCTCTACCAGCACCTGTTCTGGTTCTTCGGCCACCCCGAGGTCTACATCATGATTCTGCCGGGGTTCGGCATGATCTCCGAGGTCATCCCCGTCTTCGCGCGCAAGCCGATCTTCGGCTACATGTCGATGGTCGCCGCGCTGTTCGGCATCGTCTTCTTGTCGATGACCGTCTGGGCGCACCACATGTTCACGGTCGGCATGAACACCTACGTCGAAGGCTTTTTCATGTTGATGACCATGCTCATCGCGGTCCCCACCGGCATCAAGTTCTTCAACTGGATCGCCACCACCTGGTGGGGTTCTGTTGAGTTCACGGTCCCCATGAAGTTCGCCTTCGGGTTCCTCGCCACGTTTCTCATCGGGGGTCTCACCGGCATCTATCTCGCGTCAGTCCCGGTCGACACGCAGCTGCACCAGTCGTACTACGTGGTCGCGCACCTTCATTACGTGCTGTTCGGCGGCAGCGTGTTCACCATCATGGCCGGCATCTACTACTGGTTCCCGAAGATCACTGGACGCATGCTCGGACGGGTGCTTGGCGAATGGAACTTCTGGACTCTGTTCATCGGCTTCAACGGCACCTTCCTGATCATGCACACGCTCGGCCTCGAGGGCATGCCGCGGCGCATCGCAACGTACGCCAACCCTGCCTGGGCGGCGACCAACGCGATCATCACCATCTCGTCTTTCCTGATCGCCATATCGGTGCTGCTGCTCCTGATCAACATCGTGCGCAGCTGGAGCAGCGGCGAGATCGCGGGCAACGACCCGTGGCGCGCCAACACTCTCGAATGGGCGACAACGTCTCCCCCGCCGCCCTACAACTTCGAGCGGGTGCCGCCGGTCCGCAGCTTCATGCCCCTGCGCGACCTGCGCGAATCGGGCGAGGTGGTCGAGGAGCCCACGCCAGTCCCCGCCTAAACCTCGTCCTTCGGGGCATCGGGGTGCCGCAGGACCTCGATTCCTGTTTGCCGCGACCATCGCAGAAGCTTCTGGTTCTCGCCAAAGCTGATGAACCCCGCCCGCGCGATGTCCACCGAGAACAGGTGATAAGGCTCTGACGGCCGCCAGTTGATCGCGGCGAACAGGGTGTCGGCGTAGGCCTGTCTGCGCTGGGGTTCAGGAGCGTCGACCGCGAAACCGTAGAGCTTCAAATCGCCGTATTTCGGTTCGCGGTCGGCCTGCACGGTGGCCACGGTGATCCGGGGATCGCGCAGCAGATCCAGGGCTTTCTTGGACTGCCACATCATGCCGAGCAGCAGATCGCCGTCCACGATGTAGGCCTCGCACGGGCTGACTCGCGGCCAGCCATCGGCGCGGATGGTGCCGAGCATGACCAGCCGGGTAGCTTCAATCCGATCCCGCCCGAACTCGGCCAGCTCAGGCGCCGCGGCGGAAAACTCCCGCCAGCTACTCAGTGGTGCTCTGGGGTTTCGCTTCCCAGGGTCTCTTCAGCTGCTCGATTCATCGCGTCGCCGCGCAGTACCCACCAGCCGAGGCCGACGACACCCAGCGCTGCGACCAGGAACGCGATGCTCATCCACAGCCACGCGGGCACCCATTCACCGGCCAGGACGATCACGGCCCAATTATCCCCGAGCGACGGCGTTCGGGCAGTCGGGGCGTCTAGGGTGTTACCTGGTAGAGCCTGATGATCAACCTCATCGACCTCGTCATCCTGGTCGCGGCCGTCATCGGGCTTGCGAACGGATACCGGCGGGGATTCTGGCTGTCGCTCGCACAATACGTAGGCCTCGTGGTCGGCGTGGTGCTCGGCGCAGCCTCGGCGCGATACGTCCTCGATTACCTGCAGATCAGCAACGCCAGCGCGCGACCGCTCGGAGCGGTGCTGGTCCTGGTCATCGGCGGCAGCCTTGGCTCGAGCATCGGCTTCGCCGTCGGCGAGCCGATCCGGCGCAAGATCCTTCGCACCGGGATCCACACGTCGACGGACTCCATCGCAGGCGCGGCGCTATCCGCCTTTGCCGTGCTGTTGATGTGCTGGTTTCTCGGACTGAGCTTTTCGCGTGGTCCGAGCCCGGACATCGCACAGCAGATCCAGCGCTCGGTCCTGCTGCGCAGCCTCGACGCGATTGCCCCCCGCCCTCCGCCGCTTCTCGCCAGCGTCGAGCAGGTGCTCTCCGGCGTCCAGTTTCCGCCGGTGTTCGCCGGCCTCGAACCAACTCTCCCCGGCGCGCTGCCTGTCCCGGCGTCAGTCGATACGCCAGGCGTCAACCACGCGGCGCAGGAGGTAGTCAAGGTCTCGAGCCTGGGATGCGGCGGCATCGTCACCGGCAGCGGCATCCCGCTCGGCAACGGCTACGTCGTGACCAACGCGCACGTCGTGTCGGGCACCGCATCGCACTCGATCCAGAAACCCGATGGGACCTCATACCGAGCCGAGGTGGTCTACTTCGACCCCGAGCGCGACGTCGCGGTCCTCTACGCGCCCGCCTTCACGGCGCCCGGCCTCACTTTCGGTTCCGCACAGCGAGGCACGGAGGGCGCGGTCATCGGCTATCCCGGCGGACAGGCCGAGAAGATCGTCCCCGCGGTGGTGGACGGCTCGGTCATCGCGGAGGGCCGCGACATCTACAACGAAAACCTCGTCACGCGACAGATCTTCGTCCTGCAGGCCAACGTGCGGCCGGGCAACTCAGGAGGACCGCTGCTCGACCTGCAGGGTCGGGTCCTGGGTATGGTCTTCGCGACCTCGGCCAGCGACCCGAACCAGGCTTACGCGCTCACCGACCAGGAGATGGCGCCCGACATCACCTACGCCCAGTCGAACCCCTCACCGAAAGACACCAGCCACTACGAATGCGCGGCGTAGGCACTGGATAAGGCTCCTCCCCATTCATGGGGAGGTGTCGGCGCAGCCGACGGAGGGGCTTGTCCTCCCCATTCATGGGGAGGTGTCGGCGCAGCCGACGGAGGGGCTTGTCCTCCCCATTCATGGGGAGGTGGCGGCGCAGCCGACGGAGGGGCAGACCCAAACCCGAAAAGGCCGTAGCCGTTGAGACGCCTAGGGCTTCTCCGCCTCGAGTTTCCCTTCCTCGATGAGCATCACCGGGATCCCGTCGACGATCGGATAGAGGACCTTGCAGTGCGGGCAACGCAGCTGGTCGGGCTCCCTGAGCTCCACCTTCGTGTGGCATTTCGGGCACGCCAGAATTTCGAGCAGTTCCTGAGAGATCACGAGCGCATGGTAGTACGGTTTCGCCTGTGATTTTGAGGCGGCTCTACCTGTACGTCGTGAGCGCCGCCGCGCTGGTGCTGCTGGCGACGGGAGTCATTTTCCTCGGAGGCACGATCTTGCTCTTCGTCTTCAACGACCCCTCCGCCGAGTCGACCCGCGGTCAGCTCGCCGTCTTCACGGCCATGACCGTGGTCGCCCTACCGGTGTGGGCCGTGCATTTCTGGTTCGCCCGCCGATTCGCGCTGCGCGACCCGTTCGAACGGGCGTCGGCGCTCCGCCGCCTCTACCTCTACTGGGCCTGCCTCTCGACCTCCGTAACGGCGATGTACGCGGTCGGCTTCGCCCTCATACAGCTGCTTCAGCCTTACCTCGACAACCAGCCCACCAACTGGCTGACCACGGCCCAGCTCGGCTGGGCGGTTTTAGTCCTGGTCGCCTTTTTTGCGTTTCATTTCCGGGTCGCGTCGGCCGACCGCGCAGCGGTGGGCGAGGAAGGCGCCTCATCAACGCTGCGCCGCTGGTACATGTACGCGGCTCTTCTCCTCGGTCTGCTGACGATTCTCGCCGGCGGGGCGATGCTGCTGCAGCTCGGGTGGACAAAGCTCGTCGTGGGCTCGATCGACAAGTACACCTACCTGTCCGCCTACGCGGGCCCGGCGCTGGCCGGCGCTTTGTTGTGGAGCTTCCACTCGCGGGCCATCGCGATGAACCACATCGCCGAAGATCGGCATTCGACCCTTCGCGCGCTGCAGGGCTTCATCGCCGTCGCCATAAGCATCGCGACGGCGCTGTTCGGGGCGAGCCAGATTCTGTACTACGTGCTCGCGCGTCTCCTCGGCGTCAACAATCCGGGCGGGGCGGGCGACAACGTGCTGGCCGCGGCCGCAGGCCCCGGCTCGCTGGTGCTCGTGTACGGCGTGGCGTGGTTCCTGGTCCAGCGGCGCCTCGCGCGCGACGCGGGCACGCAAGAGGCGGACCGGCAGGCCGGCGTGCGGCGCCTCTACACGAACCTTGCCGCGCTCGTCTCGCTGGCGGCGTGGGCGATCGGCGCGGGCGGCGTGCTGTGGACGCTGGCCGAGCAGCTCGAGGCTCCGATCATCGGGGTTCAGGCGCACGACTGGAAGGATCCCGTGAGCCTGTACATCACGCTGCTGGTGGTCGGCCTCGCCGTATGGCTGACCAACTGGCGCCACGCTCCGTGGGCCGCGGACCGGCAGTCGCTGAGCCGCAAGCTGTACGTCTGGGCGGCACTGCTCGGCAGCATCCTGGTCGTGCTGGGCAGCGGCGTCGGCATGATCAACGCGCTGCTCCAGCAGGTATTCAGCGCGCATCCGAAATTGAACGACGCCAACAACCTCGACTTCGGCCACTACCTGGCCGTGATCGTGGTTGCCGCGGCCGTCGGCATCTACCACTGGCGGGTGCTGCGCGCGGACGCCGGGGCGCGACCGGCCAGGTCGGCGGTCGCACCGCGTGCTCGGGTGGTTGTCACGCCGATGTCCGCAGCCTCTCCAGCCGTTGAAACGGCAGCCGAACCCGAAGTCGCTGCGGATCACGGACGCCACTACACGCTCGTGGTCACGGACGCCACCGACGATGACGTGCACCAGGCGCTGGCCGCGCTGCCGCCACAGGCGAGCTACAAGCTGACCCCCGCCGAACAGAACCGTTGACGGAAGCTGAAGCGCAGGTCTACCTCGACCTGGTCGACTGGCGCCGCAGGGTTGGCGACCTGTATCGCATCACAGGTCCGGATGCGCTGCAGCGATTCCGGCAGGGTCGCGACGAGCTGTTCCGGGCGCACCCGCAATCGCCCATCGAGCCAGACGAGAAACCGTCATTCACCGGCTGCCACTACTTCGACCCGGACCCGGCGTATCGGGTCGCCGCGCGACTGGAGGCGGGTGACGGTAGCGAGCTCGCGATCGATACCGGCGGGGAGGATGGCGCGGTGAGGTATCGGCGGATTGGCAAGCTCATCTTCAACCTGGGCGGCCAGGAGTGCGGGCTGACCGTGCTCAGCCTGGTCCAGTACGCAGGCGGGCTTTTCGTGCCGTTCCGCGACAAGACATCAGGTCACGAGACGTACGGAGGCGGCCGCTACCTCTTCGACACCGCCAAGAACACCGACGGGCTGGTGCTCGAGGTCGAGGCGGGGTCGACGGATGTCGTGATCGATTTCAACTACGCCTATAACGCGTCGTGCGCGTACAGCCCGCGCTGGGCATGCCCGCTGGCGCCACCCGAGAACCACCTCCCGGTCGCAGTGCGAGCCGGGGAGCAGGTCTACAAGCGGTAGGCCGAGCCTCAGGCCGGGACCGAGCTCCCGCGAAGCGATTTGATCAGCTCTCCAGCCCGACCGATCGCTTCCGGAGTTGCCAGCGTGGGGTTGTTGAATGTGAAGCCGCCAAACCCGGCGTCGATGTAGGGCCGCAGGAACTCCGCCGCCTGTTCGACCTTCAGGGCCCGGATCATCGGCCGGCGCTCAGGCGGAATGCTGTCAAGGAGCGGTTTCGCCTCGGCCTCGTCCTTCACGAGGATGATGCCGACGCCGATCGTCAGCATCACGTCCGACGGATTGCGGCCGACGGCGGCGCAGTGCTCTTCGAAGACTCCCTTCTTACGCTTCAGCTCTTCAAGGGGTCCACCGAACCAGTGGCCGATGTCGCCGTGCTTGGCAAGGATGCGCAGGGTGCGCTTCTCGCCACCGCCCCCGATCAGGATCTTCGGGCCACCCTTCTGGATCGGCCTCGGCACGTCAAGGGCGCGCTCGATGCGGTAGAACTTTCCTTCGAACGACGGTCGCTCCTCGGTGAACATCAGCTTGGCGATGGTCACCGCTTCCTCGAGCCGGTCCATCCGCCGGGCGATGGGAGGGAACTCGAAGCCGTAGCCCAGATGCTCGTCCTCGTTCCACGCCGCGCCGATGCCCAGGATCGCCCGTCCCTTGGAGATGACGTCAAGGGTCGTGACCTCTTTGGCGAGGAGCGCCGGGTTGCGGTACGTGACGCCGGTGACCAGGGTCCCGAGCTTGACCCTCTTGGTCTGCGTGGCGAGCGCGGCGAGCGTCGTGTATGCCTCCATCATCGGAGCGGTCTCGGGACCTACGCCTCGGATCTGATAGAAGTGATCCATCACCGTCACGAGGTCGAAGCCGGCGGCCTCGGCCGCGCGCGCTTGCTCGACGATGTGGTCGAACAGCCGGTCGTCGGGCACCCCGGGAAACGTGTAGTTCGGCATGTGAAATCCGAAGAAAAGAGCCATGACTAGGACAATACGAGCCCGCCGAGTACCATTCCGCTGCGGATGAACTGGAAGCTCATCGCGGTCCTCGGCATCGGACTCGTCTTTCTTCTCTACGGCACGGTCGCGGTCTTCGAAGCCTTCGACCGGGTGTCGCATTCCAACAGCGACACGATCAGGCCGTTCGTCATCACGATGGCGCCGGTGTGGGCGGTCGCCATCGCCGCCGCAAGGGTGCTGCTCCGAAGGGATTAGATCTTCCCCGCCTGCGGGGAAGTACCGCCGGAGGCGGGGATGGGGCTGGATCAATCCTCACTGACGGAGAATTGGAGGGACGCTATAGATAGAATTTGTAGCGATCGGCCGTGGCTATAGACGAATCCCGTAACGGCAAGCCGAGCGGCATCCAGCTGGTCCAGGTCGAGGGGTTCCTCGAAGTGGCCCGACGGGGCAGCGTCAGCAGGGCCGCCGAATCGCTCTTCATCACCCAACCCACCCTGACCGCCCGCCTCCAGGGCCTGGAACGGGAGCTCGGGACACCCCTTTTCCTGCGCACGCCGCACGGCATGCGCCTCACCGATGCCGGGCGGGCCTGGATCCCTTTCGCCGAGCGAGCGCTGCGAGCGCTGGTCGACGGAAGGGACGCGCTCGAGCAGGTCATGACCGCGTCAGCCGGCCACCTCATGATCGCGGCCGCGCCGGCGGTGAGCACCTACGTGCTGCCCGAGCTGCTGGAGCGATTTGTCGCCGCGCATCCCAGGGTCGAGGTCTCCGTCCGGACCGGGCACTCAGAAGACGTCGTCGAGCTGGTCCTGCGCGATGAGGTGCAGGTCGGGCTGGGTCGCACCATCCGCCATCCGGACCTCGAGCTGCGGCCGTTCCACACCGAGGACCTGGTCCTGGTTTGCGCGCCCGAGCACGCATTCACCAAGCGCTCGACGGTCGCGATGGCCGAGGTCGCCGGCCAGAAGCTGATCATGTTCGACCGGACGTCCAGCTACTACGAGATCACCCAGGGCGCGTTCCTATCCGCAGGCGTGAGCCTGCGCGGGCTGATGGAGCTGGACTCGATCGAGGCGGCGAAGAAGATGGTCGAGCGCGGGCTGGGCATCGCGCTGCTCCCCGGCACCGCGGTGGCTCGAGAGGTTGCCGGCGGGACGCTGTGCGTGGTCAAGATCAAGGATGCCCCCCCGATGCAGAACTCGATCGTGGCTTTCCGCCGCCGCGACGCGGGGCAGCCGGAAGGAATCGTGGCGGCATTCCTAGCGCTACTCGAAGCAAGGTAACTCCGGTAACTCCTCCCCATTTATGGGGAGGTGGCCTGAAAGGCCGGAGGGGCTGAACGATGAAGTTCACTGCTGATCGCGGCCTATGAGAACGCGCAGACCGCCCGAATTCAACATCGGTTTTTCCGATGGGCCTCATCACATCAATCAATTTGACTTATAGCTAGGCCGTCGGTAGCTTGGGCCTCATGGATAGGGAAAACCAGTCCAGGGACACCGATCGGGAGCCGACCACGCACGAGTGCGAGTGCCCCGAGCCGTGCAACTGCGATCACGACAACGAGTAGCAATTCTGGCCATCCCTCGGATAGTCCGGACGAAGCCGCATCAAGTGCGACGCCAACACCGGATAGTCCGGACTATCCGATAGCGGCGTCAGCAAGCCAGAACTGAGGTCAAGGAGGCCCTGATGGATCTCATCTCCACGCCCCTCCTCCCGGAGGGCTACAAGGTCCCCGCGTCGCGTAACGAATCTCCCAGCAAGCGGTTGCGCCGGTTGCTAGCGGAAAAGCCCTACGTCTTCGCGCCGGGTGTCTATGACCCCATGGGCGCGGAGCTCGTCATGTACCACGGCTTCGACGCCGTGTACTTCAGCGGCTACTCGTTCGCGATCGGCCACCTCGGCACGACCGACATGGACCTCTATTCCTCGGTCGAGATCGCGGATGGCGCTCGCCGCACCGTCAGCGCGCTGCGAAAGTTCCAGCTCACGATGGCGATGGGCGACCCGGAGAAGAACGTGGCCCCGATCCATCTCGAGATCCCACCTGTGGTCGTCGACATGGACGCCGGCTACGGAAACATGTTCAACGTCCAGCGCACGATGGAGCTCTACGTCAATGCCGGCGTCGCGGCGGCGCATCTGGAGGACCAGGTCATGCCCAAGCGCTGCGGCCACATCGCCGGCAAGGCACTGATCTCGGCGGACGAGTTCGTGGGCAAGCTGAAGATGATGCGCAGCGCGGCCGACGACCTGGGCCACAAGGACTTCATCATCATCGCGCGCACCGACGGCGTCTCCGCCTCGGAGGCGCCGGAGTCGAAGCGCGGCCTTGGGCTCGCGATCGATCGAGGGCTTCGCTACCTCGACAGCGGCGTGCCCGACCTGCTGTGGTGCGAGTTTCCGACCGCCGAACGCGGGGCGACGGAGACGTTCTGCACCGAGATCCGGAAGCGATTCCCCAAGGCGCGATTTGCCTTCAACTACTCCTCGTCATTCAAGTGGTTCAACGAAAAGAACCCGATCACCTGGGACGAGCTCGGATTGCTCGGCGTCGGGTTCATCTTCATCACCCTTGCCTTGCAGCATGCCGCCGGCCTCGGGATGTCGACGCTGCTCCAGAACCTGAAGGAGAGCCAGGAAGAGGGGTACATGGCACTGCAGCGCAAGGAGTGGGCGGATGGAGCCGACATCCCGACGCGCTCGCACCACCTGTTCACCGGCGTTCCATATCACCACCACATGGGACAGGAATACGGAGCGTCGCGGCTCAACGGAGAGATGGACGAGCACCTCGAGATCTCCAAGGTCGTCTAGAGCGCGCGTCTAGACTTCGCCCTCAGAAGGCGAAGGGGTTGCTTCTCTTTCCGTTCCGCTACCTCTGGTGGCTCGTGTCGAGCATCCGGCGCTCGATCGGCAGGCCGCCTGAATTCGTCATCTTCGTCGTCGAAGAGAACCTGCCCGCGCTGCCGGACCCGCCGCGATCGTTCTGGCAGCGCTTTCTCGCCCGGCCCCGATTGAGCGTCAAGGAGCTCGGCGAACGCTTTGACGCGATCGCCCGCGACCAGCGGATCAAGGGCGTGGTGCTGCACCTTCGCTCGCCCGCGATGCCGATGTCCACGCTGCAGGACCTGCGCGAGCTCGTGGCGAACCTTCGGCGGTCGGGCAAGCGGGTGGTGGCGTGGGCGCCGGCTTACACCACCGGCACCTACTACCTCGCGTGCGCCTGCGACCAGATCCTGCTCATGCCGACCGGAATGATCGGCTCGCTCGGCTTCGCGTCATCAGGGATGTTTCTCGCCGACGGGCTGGCGCGATTCGGCATCGGCGCGGATTTCGTGCAGGTCTCGCCGTACAAGTCGGCGGCCGATCCGCTGACCAAATCAAAGATGTCGCCCGAGCTGCGCGAGCAGCTCACCTGGTTGCTCGAGTCGCAGTACCAGGAGCTGGTGAGCGTCATCGCCGGGGCCAGGTCGCTGGACGAGGCGGGCGCCAAGCAGCTGATCGACGGTTCACCGTACGGCGACGATGGCGTGGTCGAGAAGCACGTGGTCGATCGCGTCCTCGCCGAGGAGGAGCTGCCCGCGCACCTGGGCCGCGATGCCGGCAGCCCGGTCAGCATCGGCACGTGGGAGCGCGCCGAGCGAAAGATGCGCGGGCCCGCCCCGACGCTCGGCCGCGGCAAGTACGTCGCGCTGATGCGCATCGAAGGCACCATCCTCGACGGGCACTCGGGCCGGCTTCCGGCGAGGCCCCCGATCGACATCCCCCTGGTCGGCGAGGACCGAGCCGGGGACCTCACCGTGGTGCAGAGGGCACGGCAGGTCGCGGCCGATAAGAGAGCTGCGGCGGCGGTGCTCTACGTCAACTCGCGCGGCGGATCCAGCACGGCCTCCGAGGCGATGCGCCGGGCGCTGCAGGTGGTCGCCTCGCGCAAGCCGCTTGTGGTGGTCATGGGTCCGGTCGCCGCTTCAGGCGGGTACGACGTCGCGACCCCCGGGGCATGGATTGTGGCGCGGCCCGGCACGCTGACCGGGTCGATCGGGGTGCTGGGCGGAAAGATCGTGACGGGCGCGCTGTGGACGAAGCTGTTGTTCAATCGCGAGACGATCGGCTTCGGGGACCACGTGACGATGCAGAGCGACGAGCGACCCTATTCAGAGGAAGAGCGCGAGATCCTGAGGCAGCAGATCGACCATCTCTATCGCGGTTTCCTCGAGGTGGTCGCCAGGGCGCGAAAGATGACGCCCGACCAGGTGCATCCCATCGCGCAGGGCAAGGTCTGGACCGGCCGGCAGGCCCTCGAGCGCGGGCTGGTCGACGAGATGGGCGGCCTGGATGCAGGGATACGCAAAGCGAGGGCGCTGGCGGGCTTGCCGGACCGGGCTCCGTTGCGCGAGGCGCGAGGTCCAAGGCGGATGATCCCGCCGCAGGCGGAGCCGGCGGCCGCGGCAGGATGGTTCGCCTATCTGCTGGAGGGCCTCACGCTGTTGAGTCGGGCGCCGGCGCTGGCGGTGATGGAGTACTTACCAGGCGAGTTGACCTGAGTGCGCTTCCCACTGCCACACGCGGTGGTCGTGCCAGTGTGTTTGACCATCGGCGTGCTGGCGGTGATATGGGCTTTGCTCGCGTTTCGCTCGGAACGGCGCTTCCTGAGCACGGCTATGCGAGCGACGGGTCTCGTTCAGAGCCTGATCGCAGAGCGCATGGAAAGATCGACGGTCTACTTTCCGGTCATCCGTTTCACAACGGCCGCAGGCGTGATCGTCACGGCCAAGTCGAAAACCTCCAGGAGCAGCGGCTACCCCATCGGGAAGACGCTTCCCGTCCTCTACGACCCGGACCACCCCGAGGACCTGGAGATCGACGCGTTCTGGTCCAGGTGGCTAATCGTGATCGGAGCGACCTTCCTGGCCGTGATCGCTCTTGCCATCGGCATCGGGACGCTTCTGTCCCGGCCCTGATTCCGCACCTCTGGCGTCAGCGGAGCACTAAGTTCAGCGCAACGCCGGGCACGCTTGCCGCATTGATATAGGTGGAGTGTCTGCGCTGGACGCCCTGATGGAGAGTCGCGACGACCGGCAGTTTGCGGAGCTGTTGGCGCCCTACGTTCCGATCGCCCAGCGCCTTGCTTTCGGCATGCTGCAAAACCCCCATGACTGCGAGGACGCTGTGCAGGAGGCGACCTTCAAGGCCTGGCGAGCCTTTCCTCGGCTTCGCGATGGCTCGGACCTTCGGGCCTGGTTTCTGACGATCGTCGCCAACGAATGCCGCCAGCGACGCCGAAGTCGCTGGTGGTCGACCCTGAAACTGGCCGAGCCATCTCTCCTATCTGCTCCGCCGGAACGACTCGACGAAGCCGCAATTGACATGCGGCGCGCATTGAACCGGCTGCCCCAGCAGATGAAGCTGGTGATCGTCCTGCGCTACTACCTCGATCTGTCATTCGATGACGTGGGGCGCGTGCTCGGCGTCGGGGCCGACGCCGCAAAGGCGAGGGTCCACCGCGCGCTGGCTCGCCTTCGAGTCGATGTTCCGGAGATGCTCAAAGATGAATGAGAACGAGTTCCGCAAGCGCCTCAGCGATGCGCTGGGCGAACCGCCGCCCCTCGCCGCGCCGGTGTTGTCGCGACCGGATGCCCAGGCCCAGCACACCTATCCGCGGACCATGGCATTGCTGGCCGCCGGCCTGGCGATCCTGCTCGTGCTCGTGCTGGTCGCCTCGCGAATCGCCCTGCATCCCACCAGCAGCGTCCTGCCCGCTGCCCCGCCCAGCGGCAACAAAGCGCTCGCGGCCGATTCCTTTCCTTGCGCCCTGCCTGCAATCGCCACCACCGAGTCAGGCAATCCAGGCCAGGACGGGGTCATTCATATGGATGCTGGATTCGTGAACATCCCGGGCGGGTCCTTCCAGGTTGACCCGACGGCGAACGTGCGCGGCATGCCGTCTTCCTATTCGGCCGGACCCACCATCTACTCAGCGACACTGCAGCGCTGGCTGCCCGTCGGCAGCCGCAACGTCGCGCCGGACGGTCGGTCCTACGCCTACGTGGCGCTCCTGCCCGCGGGCGCAACCTACTCCGACTTCACTTCCGCGGAGCTCCATGTCTACGACGTGGACGCAACGGTCGATCACAAGGTCTGGTCCTACCCCGGCAGCATCGACGTTCTCGGTTGGAATTCCTCCGGCATCCTGGCCCAAACGGTCCCTCCTCAAGGCGGCGTCGGACTCTTCTGGCGTGTCGATCCGTCAGGGCGCGGCGCCTCGCAGGGGTCATCGGATGAGGACCCGGGGCGGCTGCCGCTGTCAGCTCTCCCCGGAGGAAACGTGAACTATAGCTACCTCGGCGGCGACTCCACCGGCCGGGCGGTTTTTCGGATCGGCTCCCGCGACCCCGGCGTCAAGTACAGCGTCGTCGTCCTCGAATCAGGCAACGCCACGACCATCTATTCCGGCACACAAGGCGACGCGAAAGACTTCGACCCGGGGGGTGTTTACTTCGACGCGCACGGTCTGTGGATGGGCAACTTCGACGGCTCGGTGGTGTGGTTGTGGTCGCGGTCCACGGGTCTCACAAGCTTCAAGCTCAGCGGGCTGCCGGCGATGCCGTCGGGCTATCAGTACTCCAATCTGACAGTGGGCCCGGCTGGGCCATGCATCCCGGGCGTGTTCGCCGGAGTCCAGGCTTCGGCGCAGCCTCCGGCGCCGACGCCTACGCCATCGCCGGCGCCCCCGACCGTGGACTGGTCGGCCTTCATGGCCAAGCCGCTGCACCTGAACGACCTGCCATCCCATTCGACGTGCCCCGTCACGCCGAGCGTGAATCTCAAGGTCAAGTCCCAGACCGGCAAGTGGCCGAACTACGGGTTCGGAAATGGGCCCGCCTATCTGAGCGGGCAGGTCACCTGGTATTCAGCCGGCCAGCAGGGGGCCGTCATCCTGGTCGATCCTGTCTACAAGGGCCCGGTGCTGGTACGCAGCCGGCGGCTGGACGGCAACGGTGCGCTTACCTTCAGCGGGGCCGGCGGTGACGCGGTAGGCAACGGGGCGTTTGGAATCCCGCAGACATCCGCGCCGCCT
>VBHJ01000070.1 GCA_005887685.1 Chloroflexota bacterium
TCATCGTGATTTCCGTGAAGCAGGGCCCACCGCCACCGGGCTAATCCTTTAGGCCTCGGATTCCGCACGTCTGGCGGGTCAGCGATGCGGAAATCCGACACTGGAGCCGCCCGGCCCGTCTAAGCTCCCCCCGTGCAAAGAACCGGCCCGGGCCTCGCCGCTGTCGGCGCCGAGCGCCGCCTGGCCATCTGGTTCGCCATTTACGCAATCGCGC
>VBHJ01000071.1 GCA_005887685.1 Chloroflexota bacterium
TCCGGTGCCATCGGCACGGCTGGGGTGCAGCTGGCAAGGTACTTCGGGGCCGACGTCACTGCGGTGTGCGGCACCAAGAATGTCGAGCTGGTGCGATCTCTCGGCGCCGACAGGGTGATCGACTACATGAAAGAGGACTTCACCCAGAACGGCGAAACCTACGACGTCATATTCGACGCGGTCGGCAAGCACTCGTTCCGCCGCAGCGAGGGTTCGCTGAAGCCGGCCGGCGTCTACGTGCCGACTGACGGTTTCAAAAATCTCTGGCTGACCCTGCGGACTGCGCGAAGCAAAGGCAAGAAGGTGAGGTTTCAGCTGCCGCCTCGGTACGCGAGGCAGGACCTCCGGCTGATCAAGGAGCTCGTCGAGGCGGGGAAGTTCCGTGCGGTGATCGACCGTCGCCACCGACTGGATGAGGTGGTCGAGGCGACGCGCTATGTCGAAACGCAGCAGAAGGTTGGAAACGTCGTGCTGACAGTCAGCCCGGCTTAGCGCTGCGAGCGAGGACGCCGGCACAGGAACACGTCCCTGATCTTCTTGTCGCTCACGACCGATGGAGTGAACCCGACGCTCCGCAGCATCCGCAGCCATTCGGCGCGCGGGAACAGGCCGTGCTTCTGCCGCTCGTGCACCATGCGGACGCGGCCGCGTGAGTCCTTGAGGAGGAACCCGAAATCGACCAGGATGGTCGTGTCCTTGGGGTCGGGATCGGTGACCCACTGCACGTAGCGCAGGCTGCGCTTCTCCGTGTCATAGCCGCCGTGGTCGGTGCTCGGCTCGAACGTCTCGCGCATCTCGTCCGGTACGAACAGGGCAACCCCGCCAGGCCGGCAGTGGACGAAAGCCGTCTTCATCACCGCCTTCAAGTCAGACGCGGTGGTCATGTGGGCCAACACGTCGTGAACGAAGACAGCGTCGAACGTCTTGCCCAGGCGCACGCTGCGAATGTCGCCCAGGACGTGAGCGCACTCCGGGTTCACGTGTCGGCTGACCGCCTGCATGTGAGGAGAGAGGTCGACGCAGGTCAAGGCGAAATGGGCCTTGAGATGAAATGCGTTGTTGCCGCTGCCGGAACCCAGGTCGAGCAATGTGCGGGGTCGTGGAGTGCCCGATTGGCGCAGGAGTCGGCCAAAGAAAACAGCCTCATCCCGATACTCGTCCGGCCCCGCGATGCTCGGCCACCATTCGGCGAGCTCGTCGAAAAGCTTCATGCGAACGTTAGGTTACCGAGGGCTCGGCGCCCTCGGCGGTCAGGACATGGCCGGGACCCTGGGCAATTCCTCGATGGCGGCGTCGATGCGCGACTGTGAAAGCTCCACGTCCTCGAGCTTGCCGGCGAAGTACGCGTCGTACGCGGACATGTCGAAGTGGCCGTGCCCGGAGAGGCCGAACAGGATGACGCGTTTGTCACCGGCCTCCCTGGCGGCGGCGGCCTCCTCCGCAACGGCGCGCAATGCATGGGCCGCCTCGGGAGCCGGCAGGAACCCTTCGCAGCGCGCGAACCGCACGGCTTCAGCGAACACTTCCTTCTGCTTGTAGGCACGCGCCTCGACGATCTTGTGGTCGACCAGCGCGCACAGCGACGGCGCGTCGCCGTGGTAGCGCAGTCCGCCCGAGTGAATCCGGTCCGGGATGAAGCTGTGGCCGAGCGTGAACATCTTCACGACCGGGCCCATGCCGACCGCGTCGCCGAAGTCATAGGCGTAGACGCCGCGCGTCAGCGTCGGGCACGCGGCAGGCTCGGCCGCGATGAACCGCGTGCGCGGCTGGCGGCCCTTCAATCTGTCGCCGATGAACGGGTAAGTCAACCCGGCGAAGTTGGAGCCTCCGCCGACGCAGGCGATCACGACATCGGGGTACTCCCCCGCCATCTCCATCTGCTTTTTCGCTTCCTGCCCGATCACGGTCTGGTGGAGCAAGACGTGGTTGACCACCGAGCCCAGCGAGTACTTGGCGTCATCGTGCGTGGCCGCGTCTTCGACCGCTTCCGAGATGGCGATGCCGAGGCTGCCCGGCGAATCAGGGTCGTCCTTCAAGATGCCGCGGCCTGCGTTCGTGAGGTTGGTCGGCGACGCGTAAACCGTCGCGCCCCACGTTTCCATCATCGCCCGGCGATAGGGCTTCTGCTCGTACGAGACCTTGACCATATAAACGGTCACCTCGAGCCCGAACAGCGCGCCCGCAAACGCCAGCGCGGAGCCCCACTGGCCGGCCCCGGTTTCGGTGGTCAGTCGCTTCACGCCTTCCCTGGAGTTGTAGTACGCCTGCGGCACGGCGGTGTTCGGTTTGTGCGAGCCTGCCGGGGACACGCCTTCGTACTTGTAGTAGATGTGCGCGGGCGTATCGAGGGCCTTCTCCAGCCGGTCCGCGCGGTAGACCGGCGTCGGGCGCCACATGCGGTATACGTCGCGGACCTGGTCCGGGATCTCGATCCAGGGCTCGGCGGAGACCTCCTGGGCGATGATCGCCTGCGGAAAGATCGGCGCCAGGTCTGCCGGACCCATCGGCTGCAGCGTCTGGGGGTTGAGGTAAGGCGCCGGCGGCGCCGGCATGTCGGGCAGGATGTTGTACCAGCGCTCGGGGATGTCGTCCTCGTTGAGGAGAATCTTCTTGGTCACGGCTCCCAGCCTCCTGAATCCGTTCGGAAGGTGCCCGGTCAGAAAGCGTACCCCTAGTCGGCCGTTCCCGGACGCCACCGCTGGTGGCGCCCGCGCGTGGGCCCGCCGCGGATCAATTCCAGTCGCGGTCGAGGACCGTCGGTGCGGCCTGACGGCGGCTTCCGGCTGCCGCGCTGGAACTGCACCGGCCACGCCATCGCGACGTCCTGGTCAGCGGCGGCATGCAGCGTCCACGCGGGGTCGTAAAGATGTGCTCGGCCCAGCGCGCACAGGTCGGCACGGCCGGCAAGGATGATGCTGTTCACGTCGTCGTAGCCGCTGATCGCCCCGACCGCGATCGTGGCGATCCCGGTCACGTTCCGGATCCGGTCCGCGAACGGAGTCTGGTAGCTGCGGCCGAAGCTGGGTTGCTCATCCGCGACGGTCTGGCCCGTCGAGACGTCAATCGCATCGACTCCGTGGGCGGCGAAAGCGCGCGCAACCTCGATCGAATCGTCGGCGCTCAGCCCGCCCTCGTACCAGTCCACCGCTGACACGCGCACCGTCATCGGCCTGGCGGCCGGCCACTCGGCCCGAATCGCATCGAACACCTCCAGCGGAAATCGCAGCCGGTTCTCGAGACTGCCGCCGTATTCATCGCGACGGACGTTCGTGAGCGGGGAGATGAAGCTGGCCAGCAGATAGCCGTGCGCGCAGTGCAGCTCGAGCAGGTCGAAATCGGCCCTGATGGCCATGCGGGTCGCGGCGACGAACTGGTCCTTCACCACGTCCATGTCGGCCCGCGCCATCTCGCGCGGCGTCTGGCTGACGGGCAGGTAGGGGAGAGGCGAGGGCGCGATGAGATCCCAGTTGCCCGCCTCGAGCGGCTCATCCATGCCCTCCCACATGAGCCGGGTCGAACCCTTGCGCCCGGAATGGCCGAGCTGGATCCCGATCTTCGCAGGCGTGTTCCCGTGCACGAAATCGACCAGCCGCGTGAACGCGGCCTCGTGCTCCGGTTGGTACATGCCGGCGCACCCGAGAGTGATGCGGCCTTCCCGGGAGACGCACACCATCTCGGTCATCACCAGCGCCGCGCCTCCGAGCGCCTTGCCGCCCAGGTGCACAACGTGGAAGTCGCCGATCAAACCGTCCTCGGCCGCGTACATGTCCATCGGCGAGACGATCACGCGATTCGCGAGCTCGAGGTCGCGCAGCCGGAACGGGGTGAACATCGGCGGCACCGGCTGGCGGCCTCCACTGAACCAGCGGTCGACCTCGGCCACGAACTCCGGATCGCGGACCTTGAGATTCCAGTAAGTCACCCGCCGGCTTCGGGTGAGCAGGTTGAAAGCGAACTGGAGCGGTTCCTGTCGCGTGTACTGCGAGATGTTCTCGAACCACTCCAGGCTTGCCTGCGCCGCGCGCTGCGCGCTCTCGACCACCGGCCGGCGCTCGGCCTCGTAGGCGATCAGAGCTGTCTCCACACTCGGGTTTTCGTGCAGGCATGCGGCCAGCGCGAGCGAATCCTCCATCGCGAGCTTGGTCCCGGACCCGATCGAAAAATGAGCCGTATGCGCGGCGTCCCCGATCAGGAGCAGATTTCTGTCTCGCCAGGACCTCGTGCGAACTGTGGCAAACCGGATCCAGCGGCTGTTGTTCGCGACCAGCGGCCGTCCCTGGAGCGCGTCCGCGAACACCTCGGCGCAAAACGCGATCCCCTTCTCGTCGCTTTCGCCCGGTTTCCAGGAGCGCTCTGACGAGTCGACCTGGCCGCTTCGCATCCAGCTACCCTCTTCGAGCTCGACGATGAAAGTGCTCATCGAGTCGCTGTACGGGTAGGCATGAGCCTGCACGGTTCCGACGTCGGTCTCGGCGATGAAGAACTTGAACGCCTCGAACACGAGTGGCGTGCCCAGCCACATGTAGCGGGCGTGGCGCACGTCGAGGTGCGGATGGAAGACCTCGGCACGGGCGGTTCGGGTCAGGCTGTTGACACCGTCGGCGCCCACCACCAGGTCGTACGAGCTGCACAGGTCCTCGAGTGGAGGGGCCGCCGTGCGGTAGTGGATCGTGACCCCGGACTCCTCGCACCGCCCGCGCAGGATCGCCAGCAATCGCTGCCGGCTGATCGCCGCAAACCCATGGCCGCCGGAGGTGAGGACCTGTCCGTGGAAATGCACGTCGATGTCGTCCCAGATCGCAAAGTCCCTGGAGAGCCGTTCGTAGAAAGCAGCGTCGGCGTGCTCGATGCCCCCGAGCGTCTCGTCCGAAAAGACGACCCCGAACCCGAACGTGTCATCGGAGGCGTTGCGCTCCCACACCTCGATCTCGTGCTTCGGGTTGAGGAGCTTGACCAGCGTCGCGAGGTAGAGCCCGGCCGGCCCAGCGCCGATGATTGCGAGGTTGAGCGAGCTCAGGTCGTTTCTCGGAGCCTGAATCGCTGCAGCTTGCCGGTCGCCGTCCGCGGTAGCGCGTCGGCGAACTCGATCGCCCGCGGGTATTTGTACGGGGCGATCTCGCTCTTGACGAAATCCTGCAGCGTCTTCGCCGGCTCCGCGCCGAGGTCTGCCCCTGGCTGGAGCACGACCACGGCCTTGACGATCATGCCCCGCTCCTCGTCCGGCGCGCCGACCACCGCCGCCTCGGCGACCGCGGGATGGCGGAGCAGCGCCTCCTCGACCTCCGGCCCGGCGATGTTGTAGCCGGCGGACACGATCATGTCGTCGGCGCGCGCCTGATAGTGGAAGTAGCCGTGGCCGTCGCGGACGTAGACGTCGCCGGTCACGTTCCATCCGTCGTGGACGTAGGTCGTCTGGCGGTCGCCTCGAAGGTAGCGGCAGCCGGTGGGCCCCTTCACCGCGAGCCGCCCCAGCTCGCCGTCGCGCACTGGTCGGCCGTCCGGGTCCTGGACCTCCGCGACGTAGCCCGGCACTGCGCGCCCGGTGCTCCCGGGCCGAATCTCGTCGCCCGCGGCTGAGATGAAGATGTGGAGCATCTCGGTCGATCCGATGCCGTCGATGATGCGGACGCCGCAGGCGTCGTTGACCGCGTCCCACGTCGCCTTCGGGAGCGTCTCGCCGGCCGAGACGCAGGCGCGGAGGGACGTCAGTCGCGCGGCGCCCAGGTCGGGGATCATCGCGCGATAGGCGGTGGGCGCCGTCGCCAGCACGGTTATGCCGTGGCGCTCGATCGCCTCGAGCAGGCGAGGCGGCGTTGGCTGCTCGAGGAGGTAGACCGCTGCGCCCGCCCTCATCGGGAAAACGACACTCTGGCCAAGCCCAAACGTGAAGGCCAGCGGGGGGCTCGCCGCGAACAGGTCCTGCGGGGTCGGCTGCAGCACGTGGCGCGAGAACGTGTCCGCGATCGCGAGAACGTCGCGATGAAAGTGCATCGTCGCCTTCGGCTTTCCTGTGGTGCCCGACGTGAATGCGAGCATGCATACGTCGTCGGCGGCGGTCGCGACGTTTTTGAACTTGGTGCGATTTTTCGCGGCGACCTCCGTCAGGTCGTCCTCGTCAGAGCCGCCATAGGTCAAGATCTGGAACCCGTCGGGGGCGGCCGCCTCCAGATCTTCGAGGAAGCGGTGGTCGCAGATCGCCATGGTGGCGCCGGCGATCTCCACCATCTTCTCGAGCTCACCCGACCGAAGCAGCGGCATCGTGGTCACGGCGACGCCGCCCGCCTTGATGACGCCGAACCAGCTCGCCACCAGCCACGGATTGTTGGGCCCGCGGAGCAACACCCGGTTGCCGGGCACCAGGCCCATCTCGCGCGCGAGCGCGTGCGCGACCTGGTTGGATTTCGCGAGCAAGTCGCTGTACGTCCAGGTCTCGCCGTCGGTGACGATGCACCGCATGGCTCCCTGGCCGGCCTCGACGTGGCGGTCGAGAAGCTCCGCCGCGCAGTTCAAGGCCGGCGGGTAGTCAAGCTCTGGAAGCGTGAACAGGAACTCAGGCCACTGGGATCGGGGAGGAAGGTTCTCCCGCGTGAAGGTGTCGACGTGGGCCGTTGGTGCGACCTGCTTCAAGTAGCCTGCCTCGACATACTACCTTCATGCAGTCGGCCGGCCGCCCTCGGAATGTCAACCCCGACGGGCTCGCCCCGGCGCGCGGTTTCTCCCACGCCACAGTCGCCGGCGACACCGTGTGGATCGGCGGCCAGATCGGGTCGGACCAAACCGGGAAGGTGGTCGAGCCGGGCGATGTCGTGGCTCAGTTCGGCCGCGCGATACGCAACGTCGCGGTCGCGCTGAGGGCTGCGGGCTGCGGGCCGGAGGACACGGTCAAGCTCACCTATTACGTCACCGACCTGAGGCTCTACAAGGAGAACCTACCCGCGATCGGGGCTCCGTACCGGGAGGTGTTCGGCCGCCACTACCCCGCGTCAACCCTGATCGAGGTCCGCTCTCTCTTCGACCCCGATGCACTCATCGAGATCGACGCGGTCGCGGTCCACCGGCGGTGAACAGTTGGAAGCATTTCGACTATGACGAGCGGGATGCGGTCGCGACCATCACTTTCGCGAGACCTGAGCGGCTCAACGCCCTGACCTTTGAGGTCTACGCGGACATCCGCGACCTCACCGATTCACTCCGGCGCCGCGAGGACATCCGCTTGCTGGTCCTCCGCGGCCAGGGCCGGGGTTTCTGCTCCGGTGGCGATGTTGACGAGATCATCGCCGAGCTGATCAAGAGGGGCACACGCGACGTCTACGAGTTCGCACGCATGACCGGAGCGTGTGTGCGCAACCTTCGCGAGATCCCGCAGCCGGTGATCGCCGCGGTCAATGGCATCGCCGCGGGAGCGGGCGCGGTTCTCGCCACCGCGGCCGACATCCGGGTGCTGGCGGAGTCGGCGAGCTTCCGTTTTCTCTTCACGAGCGTCGGCCTCTCCGGCGGCGATATGGGCGTGTGCTGGCTGCTTCCGCGCATCGTCGGCCTGGGCCGCGCGACGGAGGCTCTCATGCTCGGGGGCCGGATCACGAGTCCCGAGGCCCTCGCCTGGGGCCTCGCCTCGAAAGTCGTCGCCGACGATCAGCTCGACGCTGCCGTTTCCGAATACGTCGATCGCTTGAAAGAGCTCGCGCCGTGGGGACTCGCGATGACGAAGGAGATGCTCAATCACGCCGCCTCGAGTGACTACTCGAGCGCGATCGAGATGGAGGCGTTCACCCAGACGCTGCTCATGACTGCCGAGGACTTCCGCGAGTTTCACGCCGGCTTCACCGGCAAGCGCAAGCCCGAATTCCGCGGCCGTTAGCTTTCCAGCGTCACCTCGCCGACGGTGACGAGCAGGTCCCACGTGTTGCGCAGGGAAATCAGCAGTAGGACCACGGTCGTCACGACGATCACGACTTCGAACGTCGAAAACTGCGACGCCAGCAGGAGCACGCCCGCGCCGGTTATGGCGACGTAGCTCAGGGTGCTGAACCCGAAACGCAGCAGCAGGCGAAACCGATCGCGGCGCCGCATATCCAGGCTCCGACCCTCGCTCTGTGCGGCTGTGACCAGGCTTGGCCTGGTGATGACAAGGCTCACGATCCCGGCCCCGATCAGCTGCCAGCCGGCTGACGTGGGATCTTCGTTGATGACCAGGAACAGGGCCACGAAGAGCACGGCGCCGAAGTTCGCCAGGGTCACGCGGGCGATGCTGCGAACCTCAGCTGCGGTCAGCACGATCCGGAGGTGCAGGGACAGGCCCACGAACAGGAGGCCCACCAGGGTTGCCGAAGCCGTGCCCGCCAGGATGTAGAAATCGTGCAGGTTGCTCGCCACCGTCTGGTACGGCACTGGCGCCTAGTCTGGCAGGGCCAACCGTTCCAGGACGGCGCCGGCGATCGAGCTCGGGGGCGCGTCCACGTCGATGCGGATCGCCGGCTCATCCACGGTTGGTTCCTCGAGGTCGGAGAGCTGGCTTTCCAGCAGGCTTGGCGGCATGAAATGACCGGTGCGCCCGGCCAGCCGCGCCGCGATCAGCTCCCGCGAGCCGGCCAGGTACACGAACACGACGCCCGAACCCCGCCTGTTGATCACCTCTCGGTACGAGCGCTTGAGTGCCGAGCAGGTGATGAGACCGTTTTCTCCTCTAACCAAACACTCGTCGATCCAATCGGCGACCCTGGCCAGCCAGACCCGGCGGTCGCCGTCCGTGAGCGCGCGTCCCGAGCGCATCTTGTCCAGTTTCGCCTTCGGGTGCAGGGAATCACCCTCCTCGAACGGCCAACCAAGGCGGGCGGCCAGCAGGGTGGCCACCGTTGTCTTGCCCGACCCCGACACGCCCATGACCACCAGCACGACCGGCTTCGCCGCCATACATATATAGGTAGGAGACAAAGAGCCGGCCCGACGTTTGGTGGAATTTCAACAGGCGGCGTGAGGTTGTGATGGGCTAGTCTTGACGGTACCGATGCGTAGAACGGTGACTCGCGCCCTTTTTCTCACTCGGCGACGAGCGATCGACTACGCGCGCTGCGCCAGCTGCTTCTGTAGCTAGCCGAACTCTCTAGCAGGGCCCGCGGCCCTCACCACGCCTTTTGCGGCGTGGGCTCTTTGTCTTCGGCATCAGCTCAATCAGTTGGAGGCGCATTTCAGTTGTCGAACCTGTCGGACGGAACCCCTGTCGACGGCTTTTCCAGGAACGAGTCGGTCAAGGCGGCGAGCAACCACCTGCGGGGACTCATCAAGGAGGAGCTCGTGGAGGACACGCCCGCCTTCAGCGACGACTCCGAGCAGCTGCTCAAGTTCCACGGCATCTATCAGCAGGACGACCGCGACAAGCGCAAGGAAGCGAGGGCCAAAGGACTCGACAAGCACCACCAGCTGATGATCCGGACGCGGATCCCGGGCGGCATCGTTTCGCCTGACGCCTACCTGGCCCACGACGACATCAGCGCGCGTTGGGCCAACGGAACGCTGAGGGTCACGACCCGCCAGGACTTCCAGCTCCACGGCGTCCTCAAGGGCGATCTCAAGAAATCCATCGCGGCCATCAACGAGGCGCTGCTGACAACGCTCGGCGGATGCGGTGACGTGGAGCGGAACATCATGTGCTGCCCGGAGCCCAGGGCCGACAGGTTCCACGAGCAGGCGCACCAGGCGATCGCGGCCATGGTCGGCGCCCTGACCCCCCGCACGCGCGCTTACCACGAGATCTGGCTGGACGGCGAGGTCGTGGATTCATCGGAGCCTGAGGTTGAGCCGCTTTACGGCGAGCAGTACCTCCCGCGCAAGTTCAAGACCACGGTCGCGCTCGAGGGTGACAACTGCGTCGACGTCTACGCCCACGACCTCGCCTTGGTCGCCATGCGCGGTGACGCGGGCTCGGTGAGGGGGTTCAACGTCCTGGTCGGCGGAGGCTTGGGCCGGACCCACAACAAACCCGAAACATTCGTCGCCGTGGCACAGCCCATGGCGTTTGTGGAACCGGACCAGGTGGTCGACGTGGCACGCGAGGTTGTCGCCGTGCAGCGCGATTACGGCGATCGCTCCAATCGCAAGCACGCGCGCCTCAAGTACACGATCGCCGATCGCGGGCTGGACTGGTTCCGGGCCGAGGTGCAGCGACGCCTCCCCTTCGCGCTGCAGCCGCCCGAACCCCTCCGCTGGGAGCCGGTGGACGACCACCTCGGTTGGCATGACCAGGGCGACGGCAACCTCTACGTCGGGGTGTACATCGAGAACGGGCGCATCGCGGACGTGGACGGCGTCCTGTCCAGGACTGGCCTGCGCAAGATCGTCGAGGAGATCCGGCCCCAGGTCCGGCTCACGGCCCAACAGAACGTGATCCTCGCCGGCATAACCCCGGCCCGACGGCCGCGTGTGCAGGAGCTGCTGGCCGAGCACGGCATCGCCCCGGTCGAGTCGATCCCCCACGCGATCCGCTACGCGATGGCCTGCCCCGCCATCCCAACCTGCGGCCTGGCCGTCGCCGAGGCGGAGCGCGTGCTGCCCAGCCTCATCCGCCAGATCGCCGCGATGCTGGACGAGCTCGGCCTCGCTGGCGAGCGGGTCAGCTTCCGGATGAGCGGCTGCCCCAACGGCTGCTCGCGGCCCTACCTCGGCGACGTCGGCTTTGTCGGAACGACGCTAGGCAAGTACGACGTCATGCTGGCCGGCGATTTCGACGGCACGCGGCTGAATCGAGTCTATGCACCCAACGTGCCCATCTCAGACATCCCCTCGCTGCTGCGGCCGATCTTCATCGCGTTTCGCTCTGAGAGGCGGGATGGGGAGGGATTCGGCAACTGGGTCGAGCGCATCGGGTTCGACGCGCTGCGCCTGCGGACGGCCGTGACGGAGGCGATCGCATGACCGCGGAGGCCACGCTGCGCTGGGCGTACGACACCTTCGCGCGAGTCGCGATCGTCGCCAGCTTCCAGGCCGAATCGTCGGTGATCATCGACATCGCCTCGAAGATCCGTGCCGACCTCCGCGTCCTCACCCTCGACACCGGCCGGCTGCCGCGAGAGACGCACGAGATGCTCGACCGGGTCCGCGATCGCTACAGGATCGAGGTCGAGGTCGTCAAGCCGGATGCGGCCGAGGTCGATCAGATGGTCGCGGCGCACGGCGGCCACCTCTTCTACAGGGCGGTGGAGATGCGCCGCCTGTGCTGCGACGTTCGCAAGTCCCGGCCCCTTGCGCGCGTCCTCAGTGGCTACGACGCCTGGGTCACAGGGCTGCGCCGCGAGCAGGCGGCGACCCGGGCGAACACGCAGGTGGTCGCGCCCGACCCGGACCACAACGGGATCACGAAGATCGCTCCGCTGGCGTCCTGGTCGAAGGCGGAGGTCTGGGACTACATCCGCCGGCACGAGCTTCCGTACCACTCGCTGTACGACCACGGCTACACATCGATCGGCTGCGCTCCATGCACACGCCCCACGGCGGCGGGAGAGGACGAACGGGCTGGGCGCTGGTGGTGGGAGCAGAACGAGGTCAAGGAGTGCGGGCTCCACTGGAGCGGGAGCGCACGTGGGTAAGTTGCTCGCCCTCTCCGAGAAGCACGCGCTCCGCGTCGACCGCCTCAGCGTGGCCTTTCCTCACGACAACCAGCTTCTCCTGGCGCTTGACGGCACCAGCTTTGAAGTGATGCGTGGCGAGTTCGTCTGCGTGGTCGGAGCCTCTGGTTCGGGTAAGAGCACGCTGCTGAACGTCCTGGCCGGCCTCGATCGCCCATCCGCGGGACGCGCGCACGTGCATGGACGCGTGGCGATGATCTTCCAGGAGGCAAACCTCCTGCCGTGGCTGACTGCCGCCGGCAACGTCGAGCTCGCGCTCGAGCTGCGCGGCATCAAAGCGCCGGAGCGTCGCGCCCTGGCCTACGAGCTGCTCGCGCGCGTGCACCTCGTCGGATTCGAGAGGCGAAGGCCGCACGAGCTGTCGGGTGGCATGAAGCAGCGAGTTGCGCTGGCGAGAGCCCTGGCCCAGGACGCCGACGTCCTGCTTCTGGACGAGCCCTTCGCCGCGCTGGACGCCATCAGCCGTGACCTTCTGCATGAGGAGCTCGAGCGAATCTGGAAAGAGAGCCGCTTGACCGTGCTTTTTGTCACCCACAACGCGCGCGAGGCGGTCCGGCTGGGCGACCGCGTGCTGGTCTTCACGAGTAGCCCCGGTCGCGTAGCGCACGAGGTGCACGTCGACCTGCCCCGGCCGCGCAGCCTCGACTCGCCTGATCTTGCCGTCATCGCCGGCAGCATCACCGAACGCCTCAAGCACGAGATCACCAATGGCCGCTGAGATCGTTTCGAGACTTGCATCCGCGGAGGTCGCGCTACCGACTCCGCGCTGGGCGCACCGCGGGGCCGCGGGGCTGTGGTCCAGCTTGTGGCCGAAGCTCGGTGCGGTCCTTGTCGCACTGGTGATCTGGCAGGTTGTCGTGTTGTCGGGCTGGAAGCCGGAGTCGGCGCTGCCCGGCCCGTGGTCGGTGCTGAGGCGGCTGACGGTCGACCTCCAGCACCCCAACTTCTACGCGGCGATCGGCGTGACGCTGCGACGCGCTGCGTTTGGCTACGGGATCGCGGCAGTGGCCGGGTTCCTCGTGGCGATGTTGGTCGCGCGCATCAAGCTTTTGCGAAGGGCGGTCGGCTCGCTTCTTGTCGGCCTGCAGTCGATGCCCTCCATCGTGTGGTTTCCGCTCGCCATCCTGCTCCTGGAGCGGAGCGAGGGCGCCATCACCGTCGTCGTCCTCATGGGGGCGGCGCCGGCAATCGCAGCTGGATTGCTGACCGGGATGGACCACGTGCACCCGCAGCTCATTCGAGTCGGTCGCACGATGGGAGCCGACGGCCTGGGCCTCTACCGGCACGTGGTTCTTCCGGCGGCGCTCCCGGCCCTCGTCGGAGGCTTGAAGCAAGGATGGGCGTTCGCGTGGCGCAGCCTCATGTCGGCCGAGCTGCTGGTGGCAGCGACCAACCAGACATCGATCGGTCAGCAGCTCCAGTCGGCGAGGAACCTGCCTGACACGCAGCAGCTCGTGGTCTTGATGCTTGTGATCTTCGTCATCGGCGTCGTCATCGACAGCTTGTTTGGCGCTTTCGACCGTGCAATCCGGTGGCGATGGGGTCTGGGAGGAGACAGTTGACCAAAGGCTTCGTCGTCTGGTTCACGGGACTGTCCGGCGCGGGCAAGTCCACTATCGCGACCGCGCTCCAAACCGAGCTCGCGCGGCGTGGCCGTCACGCGGAGCTGCTCGACGGCGACGAGGTCCGCACCCATCTCTCCAGGGGACTCGGCTTCTCGAAGGATGACCGCGACACCAACATCCGGCGCATCGGTTACGTCGCACGCGTGATAGCGCGCAGCGGCGGGGTCGCGATCACGGCGGCCATCTCGCCATACCGCGAGGTCCGCGATGAGGTGCGCAGCCAGACGCCGAACTTCGTCGAGGTCTACGCGCGCTGCCCGCTGGACACCCTGGTCGAGCGCGACGTCAAAGGCCTTTATCGCAAGGCGATCGCGGGCGAGATCGCCAACTTCACCGGCGTCAGCGACCCCTACGAGGAGCCGCTCCGACCCGAGGTCACCTGCGACACCTCGAAGGAGAGCGTGGCCGACTCGGTGGCAAAGGTGGTTGACAGGCTGGAGCGCCTCGGCCTTCTGCCGCGGCAGGTGCCGGAGCGCCTGCCTGCGGGCGACGAGCTCGACCTGCTCCGCGCCGAGGCCAGGACATTGCCGCGACTCCAGGTTGGGCAGCGCGAGCTGTCCGACGTGTATATGCTCGCCGCCGGCGCGCTCTCACCCGTCGACGGTTTCATCGGCCGCGAGGACTACGAGTCGGTGATCGAGCAGGGCAGGCTTGCGAGCGGAACGCCGTTCACAATCCCGATCGTCCTCCGCGCGGAAGAGGTGCCAGAGGCGAGCCGGCTCGCCCTCTTCATCGGCGACAAGCCAATCGGCATCCTCAGCATCGCCGAGGCATACGAAGCGGACCAATTGCACGAAGCGCGCGCCGTCTACGGAACGGACGATGACGCGCATCCAGGTGTGCGCGTGCTCAAGGACTCCGGCCGTTGGGCGATCGCGGGCGGCGTGGTCGCGCTGGCGCGGCCGAGCTCCGGCTTTCCAGAGTTCGACCTCACACCCGTCCAGGTTCGCCGGGTCAAACACGAGCGTGGTTGGCAGACGATGGTCGGCTTCCAGACTCGCAACCCGGTGCATCGCGCCCACGAATACCTCCAGAAGGTGGCGCTCGAGATCGTGGATGGCCTGCTGCTCCACCCGCTCGTCGGCGAGACCAAGAGCGACGACGTCCCGGCGTCGGTGCGGATGCGCTGTTACGAGGAGCTTCTCGCGGGTTACTTTCCGGCCGACCGCGTCCTGCTCGCGACCAACCCCGCGTGGATGCGCTACGCCGGTCCGAAGGAGGCAGTCTTCCACGCGATCGTCCGGCGCAACTACGGCTGCACCCATTTCATCGTCGGGCGCGACCACGCCGGCGTGGGCAGCTACTACGACACCTACGCCGCCCACCGCATCTTCGATCAATACGCGCCGGGTGAGCTCGGCATCGAGATCCTTCGCTTCGAGCACACCTTCTACTGCGCCGCCTGCGGCGGGATGGCATCAACACGCACGTGTCCCCACCCGAAGGAGCTACACCAGACGCTGAGCGGCACAGCGGTGCGCAAGCGCCTGGAGGAGGGATCGGACCTGCCGGTGGAATTCACGCGCCCGGAGGTCGCCCGCGTGCTGCTCGAGGCGTCGAAGCAGGAGGCGAGCGCGTGAGGTACTACCCGGTCTTTCTCGATCTCGCGGACCAGCCCTGCACCGTGATCGGCGATGGCAAGTTCGCAGCCGAGAAAGCGGCCGGCCTGCGTGAAGCGGGAGCGCTGGTCCGGGTCATCGAGTCGGGCGACTACACGCCCGGCGACTTGCAGGGCGCGCGGCTGGTGGTCGACGCGAGCGAGGATCCCGAGATCAACCGTCAGACCTGGAAGGAGGCGGAAGAGGCGGGCATCCTGATCAACGTCGTCGACCGGCCCGCCCAGTGCCGCTTCATCGCGCCGGCGATCGTGCGCCGCGATCCGCTGCTGATCGCAATCTCGACGTCTGGCGAGAGCCCGTTCCTCGCGTCCGCCCTGCGCGCTCGTCTCGAGCGCTGGCTCGGGAGTGAGTGGGGACCGTTCACCGCGCTGGTCGGACGCATCCGGCGCGAGCTGCGCGAGCGCGGCGTGCCGATCGCGGAGCAGACCAGGGT
>VBHJ01000183.1 GCA_005887685.1 Chloroflexota bacterium
CGATTATCACCCACGGCCGACTACGCCCACCCCTTACGGCAGACCGGCCAGAGGGGCTGTTTGCCTACAATCCGAGCGTGCTGGCCCGCTTGGGGGCCTGGTTGGACCGGGCTGCCTTCAAACCTGCCTCCCTCCCCGACGACCTTGTCACGGGGATCGCCTTGCTGCCGACGGTGGTCGCCGGCCTGATCATCTTCAGGCTGCCAGCGGCTGAGATGCTCGGCATAGCCGCGGTCGCCGGGACCGTGGGGCTGATCATCGCCCACTGGCTGTGGCGCCACCAATTTCCACACCCGGGTGCAAGCCCGCTGATCGCTGCGGTCTTCAGCGTTGCCCTGGTTGGCGCCGGCGCGAGCCTTGTGCTCGCTGCTGAGATTGCGGTGCTGGCGGTTACGCTCGAGGTTCTGCGCGCACGCTACATCCCCGCGATCCGGGCGCAGGCCGGGCTGCTTGCATACGCGGCCATCGCGCTGCTGACCCGGGGAGGTCCGTCGGTTTACTTCAATCCCGCCAACGGCGCGACCTTCGGTGATCCGATCGCGATATGGTTCCGATTCTTCAGCCCGACCTCGGCGCCAATCGACCCGATCCGTCTTTATGTCGGCAACGTGCCCGGGCCGGTATTCGCCACTTCGCTGCTGGCGGTTGCGGTAGGTGTGGCTTGGCTCGCATATGCGCGCCGCGTGAGCCTGGCGGTACTGGTGACGTTCGGGGCCGGCGCCGGACTCGCCATCTACACGTTTCACTGGGACGCGCTCTTCCAGCTGGACAGCGGCCCGACGTGGTTCGTGGCGGGCCTGCTCCTGGCCGACCGGCGGCTGCTGCCTGAATCGTGGTCCGTGCGTCCGCTGCTTGGGTTCGCGGCCGGTCTTTTCGCCGTGGGACTGCGCCGTAACGGCTATGGGATCGAGGCTGCGTTCTTCACTGTGGCCACCATTCAGGCCGCGATGGCGATTGTCGTCATCGTGTACTGGTCCGCGTCCGTGGCGATGGAGCGATGGAAACGAACGCGCCGGCTCAGACAGAGGGAAGCGAATCTTCGCGTCGTCAAAACGATATCTCGCGCCTCCTGACGCCTAAGCGATCTTCACCTCGACCTTCGAAGCACCCAGGGACTGAGCCAGCTCGCCGGCGCGAAGCCGGACGCCGGCCTTCACCGCTGGTGTAAGCCTGCGGAAAGGCTCGACGTTGATGCGGAGGTTTTTGGCGGCAATCGTGTGCGTCCAGGTCCCGACCACAGTTCCGTTGACCAGGACGACAGCGGAGATCCAGCCCGCGGTCCGGCTGACCCTGGGCGCGAACTGGCGTTCCACGAGATGGTCGCGCGAGGCATGGCCGAGGAGATATGGATCGAAGAGTGGCAGCAGCTGCACCGACGATTCGATACCGGCGCGCTGTATCGCGTCGAGGTCGGACGCCAGCACGTCGAGGCGGACGCCCTCCACCGAAACCGGCGTGAGCTCAGGGGTTAGTGCCGACCAGGCGGCATTGCCGACCCCGGGCCACGCGCCCCACCAGCGAGCAAAGTCGGACTTCGTCGCGGGACCGTAAGCGCGCAGGTAGCGGCGCGCCATCTCCACAAGGCCTACCTCGGGGTCGACGTCGCGCCATGAATCGAGCCAGTCCTGCGGACGGACAAACGTGACGCTCTGGCCGCGGTTCGGCCCGAAGCAGAGCCGGCCGTTCCGAGCCGCGGGTTTGAGCAGTCCACCCCAACCCGATGCGAGCAGCTCGTGCACGCGCTGCGACTTGCCCTTGCCGACGACCGCGATGAGCTCCTCACGAGTCAGCGGCTTGCCGTTGAGAGCTGCTCCGATCTCGTTCACGATCTTCCAGAACTCCGGCTCGGTGATCTGCATGTATTTCAGCCACGAGGGCCTCATCTGGGATATCCATCTCGTGCTCATCGCCGCCGTGAAGATCGGCAGGTCCGCGGACCGAGCGAGATGCAGGGTCCCCCGCATGAGCCAGGTCTTGACCAGGGACCGGTCCGTCCACAGCGCCTGGCGAACGTCTGCGACCGTGCACCTCACGCGCACCGCAATCTGCAGCTCGGCCGCGGACATCAGCTGCGCCTGGACGCCCCCTATGTCGCCGACGACACGCGCGAGGTCTTTCTTGGGCGCGCGATCGGTGAGGTGATGCCGCTTGACACGAAACGCATGGACCTGCGCCCAGCTGAGCTCCGCCGCGACCGGATCCTTTGCCTTGGCCAACCCGGAAATGATCGGGCTAAATCAGCTCAGTGTGGCGGGCAGCGTTCCGATCCAGCTCCAATGATCGCCGCCGTCGGCGCTCCCCCAGAGATTTCGATTCGTGTCTATCGCCCACGCCCAACCAGAGTCCTTGACCCGAGCTGCAGCGAATCCAACGCCTTCGAGACTTATCGGTGACCAGGTCGCGCCCGCATCGTGCGTGATGAGTGTCGCATCCGTGCTCGAAGTCAGCGCGACGTGCTTTCGGGTGGCGACGAGCCAGCCGGGCCGAAGAGGGCCGGGATTGCGCTGCGACCACGATTTGCCCGAGTCTTCGGACACAAATAGCGACTCGAACGTGAACTGTCCTGAGGCGTCCGGATTCGGCTGGCAGACCCCCCACAGCTCGACCCCGTCGGCTGTCGTGGCCGTGCTGCGGAAGGAATTCGGCGGACAAGGCAGCTTGATCTGGCGCCACGTAGACCCGTGATCGGCTGTGAGCTCCATGTCCGCGGTCGTGGGACTGGACAGCAGAACACCGGAGCCAAATGCAGCGGCATCCTCGGGGGAGAAGCCCAGCGGCAGCTTTTGGGGCGTCGACCAGGTGCGGCCGCCGTCGGCGCTCGAACGGACCTCGTACGGACATGACGTGCCTTTGGGACATGGATAGGTCGCCGCCCAGACCGTCGTGCCTGCGATCGTGAGGCTGGCGACGAACGTCGCGGGCACTCCGAGACCTCGCCACGTTCGGCCGCCATCGTGGGTGACGTACGCGGCGGTCTGGCCGTAGACAAAACCGTCCTGGCGGTTGAGAAAACGAATCGACCGGGGCGCGCCACCATCTGTCGTGGACACGTCAGGCCCGACCGGCGCTGGAGATGTCACGATCTGCCCCCCGTCGCCTGTGCCCACCACCGCGTTGTGGCAGGTCGGCTTGGCCCGCAACGGGCAGTCCGAGACCAGCATCCAGCCGGTCGACGGGTCAAGCAGATCCTGGTCGATCACGACGAAGCCGGTCGGCGCCGTGATGGGAGGGGTGGGGACCACCGTCATGCCAGGTGGCTGCGGCGACGCCGAAGGCGACACCAGGGCGGCGGCCGGGTGCAGGCGACCCGACGTCCCGACATACGCCACGGCCGCTATGACCAGCGTGCCCAGAACGGTGATCGCCGTGCCCGTGGCGCCCTGGAGGCGGCTCATGCTCGATATGACGGGCGATGGAGCATTTGGTTACGCGGGCTAGTCGAAAAGCGCGGCTCCGCGGGTCACGAACTGGTCACGCCTGGGCCCGGTGCCGATCAGCTGGACCGGCGCGCCGATCAGGTCGCCCACCCTCTCGACGTAGTCGCGGCAGTTCTGGGGCAGCTCTTGCCATGACCTCGCCCCGCCGATCTCC
>VBHJ01000184.1 GCA_005887685.1 Chloroflexota bacterium
GGACCCCGCCGCCTCAGGGGTCGCTCCGGGTGTCGCACGCATCGCATACACGCACTGTGCTGAAGACGCCTCGGTGGTGCTCTATACCGTCCAGGAAGGAGGCCACTCATGGCCCGGTGGCAAGCCACTTCCCGAATGGTGGGTTGGGCCGACAAGCAACAGCATTGATGCCACCAGCCAGATGTGGGCGTTCTTTCGTGACCACCGGCTTCGGGGGAAGTAACGAAGACTGAAGGGAAGCGGAGTGTGGCGCGCTGGCGCGCAGGAAGTATCGTTCCACTACAGATGCGCCCGGTGGGCCGCGGCAAACGTCCTGCAACCGTTGGAGACATCCCCGACCATGAGTGAACCCGTCTTCATATTGGCTCTGACAATCGCCGCCGCCACCATAGTACTGGTAGCGAAGTCGCTAGCCGGGGCACTAGCCGGACGTGGGGCCTCGCGATCCGAGCTTGCCCAGATCAAGCAGCGATTGGAGCAGCACGCCGCCGCGCTGGAGGACGCCCAGACCACCTTGACTGATCAGTCAACACAGCTCGCAGAGCTTCACGAGCGCCTTGACTTTGCCGAGCGACTATTGGCCCAGGCCCGGGATCGCCCAGCGTTGGGGGCCGGGGAAAAGCGCGGATGAGAGCCCTGCGTGCGGTTTACGCGGTCCGTTAGGCCGCTGCCGTAACACACCAGACGCTCATGCGCCGAACTCGTCTCCTGCTACTCCTCGCATTAGTCCTCGCTGGTGCGTCTCTCCTCGTCCTCTGGCCGCGGACGCCCAGGTCCACAATTGCCGAACAGCCTCTGCCGCCAGCGGTTGTGAAGCCGCGCCAGCCGCCGCTTCAAGCAGACGCGGAAGGAGACTACGTTCCGGGCTATCCCTTTACAGTGAATGGTTTCCGATTCACCGGTTTCAGCCTCCGTCCGGAGGCTGTTGTCACCTTTGCCCAGACGACCGTGCCCTGCCTTGAGGCGCACATCAGTGCACAAAGTGTCCACCTCCGCTGTGACGACCCGCAGGTGGGCACTGTCACCATCGACGGTAGGTTCCTCACGCGATTGGCAAGTAACCAACTTGACGCCGAAGTCTTGTCCGCGGTCGTGACGGTTCGTGCTGGAAGCGGAGACATCTTGTACAGCGCGCGGGACTCGTTCAGATGGCGCCCGCGCGAGTAACACTTCAATGATCACCGTTCGACCGGCGAAGCAGAGCGACGCGGCCGCGTGGCTTCAGCTCCGCCACGCCCTCTGGCCCGAAGGGTCCGAGACCGACCACCGTGAGGCGATCGACCGGTTCTTTGGCGGCGATGCCCGGGAACCGCTCGCCGTCCTCCTCGCCGAGGACGGGACAGGATGTTCGATCGGCCTCGCCGAGCTGTCGATTCGCGCGGACGCCGAGGGTTGCCACAGCGATCGGGTCGCGTACCTCGAGGGATGGTTCGTCGTGCCAAAGGCTCGTGGCCACGGTGTCGGCCGAGCGCTTGTCGCCGCGGCGGAGGAGTGGGGGCGTTCGCAAGGCTGCTGTGAGTTCGCGTCGGACTCACAGCGAGACAACGAGGTCAGCGCCGCCGCCCACCGGGCGCTCGGTTTTATCGAGGTCGGTCTCATCCGATGCTTCCGGAAAGACCTGTAGCATGGAGGCTGCGGCCTAACAAGCGCTCGAAGCTGTCGGGGCGCGTAGATTAGGGAATGAATCGAAGAGAGGCGCATATGTGGTTCAGGCATCGAGCCTGGATACCAATTGCGTGGGTCCTGTCCCTCATCAACGTCGGGGGCGTTTGGTTCGCCGCGCGTGAAGGTGAGCCCTGGCACGTCACCGCTCACGCTCTGCTCGCTATTCTCTTTGCTCTTGGGGCGCAGCGCTTGCGTGCGCGTCAGCGGCCCGAACTGACGTCCCGTGTAATGGACCCGACCGAGCAGGGCCAGACGCTGGACGATGTTCAGGCCCGCCTTGGCGAACTCGATCAGTTGACACAGCGGATGAGCGACCTGGAAGAGCGGGTCGACTTTGCGGAGCGACTCCTCGTCAAGCAGCGCGAGGCGCAGCGGTTAGGTCCACCCCAGGACTAGTCCGCAAGGAAGGAGATCGTCATGACCGACCACGCGCCCTATCCCTACGACACGCGCCTCGACATCCGCTACGGGCCGCTCGAGCTCGTCGACATCCAGGCGCTGGTTGACGCGTCCACCCATCCCTGGTACAACCAGACGCTGTGCAAGGTCAACGACTCGGTGGTGCGACTCGGTGTGGTGCAGGGGGAGTACCACTGGCACCAGCACGACGACGAGGACGAGTTCTTCTACGTCGTCGCGGGACGCTTCATCGTCGATCTGGAGGGCCGCTCGGTCGAGCTCGCGCCGCGCCAGGGCTTCGTCGTGCCGCGCGGCGTACGGCACCGCACTCGGGCCCCCGAGCGCACGGTGGTACTCATGGTGGAAGGATCGGGCATTGTGCCAACCGGTGACTAGACTCGGCGAGTTCCGCTGGCGCTAGCTTGTCGGCGCCGCCCGACTCCACCAGATTGCACCGCGGTCTGGTCTGTTGGATGGGTGGCCGAGCGGCTGAAGGCACGCGCCTGGAGAGCGCGTAAACGGGTAACCGTTTCGTGGGTTCGAATCCCACCCCATCCGTACCTGACCCTTCCCAGGAGGCAGGATGCGCAGAGCGAGCGTCGGCGCCCTCGGTCTCTTCGCCCTCGCGGTCGCGGGGTGCAAGACGGAGTCTGCGAAGCGGAAGGAAGTGCAGGAGTGCGCGGCCATCACCCTCACCGTGCAGGCCGCGGCCTCGTGCCTCGAGGCGCAGTACGGGTGGAAGCGGCCCGCGGCGGTCGCCGCAGCGCAGGCGTTCCAGCATCAACGGGACTCCATCGCCCAGGTGCAGGCCGACTCTACCTGGCGGGCGGACGCCGCGAAGCACCGGCGCGAGCTGGAGGAGTGCCACCGCGACCAGTCGCGCTCGCTGCTGCGCTGTCTCCAGGAGACCTACCTCTGGACGGAGGCCCGTGCCAAGGCCACGGATGATTCGCTATGGCGCCGCGACGCGGCGAGGCACCGGGACGAGGTGGAGCGCTGCGCGCGGCGGCGCGACATGAACACCGCGTCCTGCTTGCAGCTCTACTACAAGTGGAACTCCGAGCGGGCGCTCGCCGCCGCGGACTCGATCGTGCGGGCGCGCATCAAGCGGGGACGCTAGCCGACCCACACGCTCTTGACGTTCACGAACTCGCGCAGCCCGAACTCCGAGAGCTCGCGGCCGTAGCCGGACCGCTTCACCCCGCCGAACGGCAGGCGCGGGTCGGACTTCACGAGACCGTTCACGAACACGCTTCCCACCTCGAGCTCGGCCGCCAACCGCTCCCCGCGCTCGCGGTCCTCGGTCCAGACGGCCGCACCGAGGCCGTAGGGTGACGCGTTCGCGACCCGCACGGCGTCGGCGTCGTCCCGCACGCGGATGACGGCGGCTACCGGGCCGAACACCTCCTCATCGAACGCGGGCATGCCGTGCTCCACCGCCGTGAGGACGGACGGCGGATAGAAGAACCCCGGGCCCTCGGGGACGTGGCCGCCCAGCACGAGCTTCGCTCCGCGCCGCACCGACTCCTCGACCTGCCGCTGCAGGTTCGCGCGCAGATCGGCGCGCGCCTGCGGGCCCACGTCCGTGCCCGCTGCGAGCGGATCGCCCAGCCGGCGCGCCGCCACCGCAGCCACGAACCGCTCGAGAAACCGCTCGAAGACGGGCTCCACCACGATGAACCGCTTCGCGGCGATGCAGCTCTGGCCGCTGTTCAAGAGCCGCGCCTCGGCCGCCGCGGGCGCGGCCCGCTCGAGGTTCGCGTCCGCGAGCACGATGAAGG
>VBHJ01000072.1 GCA_005887685.1 Chloroflexota bacterium
TAGCAACTTGACACTTGTGAGTCGGCCACAACAGAATTCGATACGGCCGCAGAGGCTGTGAGTAAGACCTGCCGCCGGCGCACTCTCGCCCCGCGCTCGGGAAGAAGGCTGCAGGATGAGTCTGAGAGGTAAGACGCGTATGCATTTAGGTTTCCGGTTACGGGCGATAACGCTCGCGACCGCCGGGGTGTTTCTCGCCGCGTGTGGCGGCGGAGGGACGACCAGCGCCAATCTGGCTTCGGCGGATAAGCAGATTCTTCGAGCGAACAACGGCACCGAGCCGAACAGCTTCGACCCGACCCAGCAGACGTACACCTACGAGCGAGCGGTTGGCATTCAGACGTACGACAGCTTGTTCCGAGCCAAGGCGGACGCGAGCGATGTCGAGCCTCTCGGCGCGACGAGCTTCGACGTTTCGCCGGACGGGCTCACGTACACGTTCCACCTGCGCCAGGGCGCCAAGTGGAGTGACGGCAAGGCGGTCACGGCAAGCGACTGGGTCTACGGGTGGAAGCACTTCCTCAACCCCGCGCTGGCCGCCGGCTACGTCGACCCGTTCTTCGACCAGACGATCAAGGGCGCGAGCAGCTACGGCAACGTGGACGTCTCGAGCGCCAGCGCTATCGACGCCTACCTCAACGGTCTCGGACTGTCCGCGCCCGATGACAAGACCTTCGTAGTCCAGCTCGACCACCCGGCCGCCTACTTCAAGTGGGTGGCGACGTTGTGGATGGCCGTTCCTCTGCGCAAGGACATCATCGAGCAGGCGGCGGGTGGAGCATTCGCCTCGACGGACGCGACAAAAGCCGAGGCATGGGCCAACAACGCATCGACCATCGTCGGCCAGGGGCCGTACAAGATCAGTGAGATCGCGTCCAAGGACCACGTGACACTCGTGCCGAACCCGAACTACTGGGCAACGGCGCCGCACCTGCAGACGATCACCTACTACGAGATCTCGGACGGCAACACGGCGTTCTCTCAGTACCAGACCGGCGCGCTCGACATGATCGGCGTGCCGCTGGCTGACGTGACCGTCGTCCGCGGCGACCCCAAGCTGAGCAAGGAAGCCAAGCTCATCCCGACACTCAGCCAGTACTGGATCTCTTTCAACACGACGAAAGCACCGCTTACCGACAAGAACGTGCGCATGGCGTTGTCCAAGTCGATCGACCGGGACAAGCTCGTCAACGACATCGAGCACGGCAACGGCAAGTCCCTCTCCACCTTCATTCCCAAGGGGATGAACGGCTACGACACGTCAGACAACGCGCAGAGCTTCGACCCGGCGGCTGCCAAGAAGCTGCTCGCCGACTCGGGCAAGGCGGCCGACCTTGCCAAGATGAAGCTACTTACCCGCAACACGACGGCCAGCAAGACGCTGAACCAGTTCCTCGCCGACCAGTGGAGCACGAACCTCGGCGTCACCATCCAGCTGGACGTCATCGACAGCAAGACTGTGACCAGGGACATCCGCAAGGGCCAGTTCGACATCTACGGCCTCGACGGATGGATCAGCGACTACCCGGACCAGCAAGACTGGTTCGACATCTTCGTGACCGGCTCGTGCCACAACCTCAACTGGGGCTGTCTGAGCAACCCGGCCTACGATGACCTGGTAACCAAGGGCGACGCCGAGTCCGACAAGACGAAGCGCGCTCAGGACTACTCCCAGGCGCAGAAGATGCTCATCGACAACGCGGTGGTTGCCTTCATGTACCAGCCGTACGAGTACGATCTCGTCAAGCCGTACGTGCAGGGCCTGACCGTGACCACGACCGACGACCAGAACCTGCCTGGTGATGGCAGATACAACACGGCGTACATCACGCAGCACTAGTAAGGAAAAGACCGAATTGGCAGTAACAGCAGGGCGTCCCGTACGGGGCGCCCTGCTGCCTCCTCAGGTGACGGCGATCACGAGCACCAGGGCAGGCAGCCTCGCGATCTTCATCGTGCGGCGAATCCTCTGGATGATTCCGATCCTGTTCTTCGTGATTCTCATCACCTTCACGCTCATGCACCTCGCGCCGGGCAGCCCGTGGGACAAGGCCGGCGGACGACAGCTCTCCGACACCGTCGTCAACAACCTGAATATCAGGTACGGCCTGAACAAGCCTGTGCCCCAACAGTTCCTGCTCTACATCACGAGCGTCATCCATTTCGATTTCGGGCTCTCTTACCAGTACCAGGGCAAGACGGTGTCCAACCTTCTGCTGGAAAGCTGGCCCTACACGGCGACCATCGGCGTGCTGGCGTTTCTCTTGATCATCCCGGTCGGGGTCGGCCTGGGCGTGCTCGCAGCGCTCCGCCAGAACACGCGCATCGACTACATCACGATGGGTTTTGCGACCGTGGCAGCCTCGTTTCCGAACTTTGTGATCGGCGCGTTGATGGTGGTGGCTTTCTCAGTCCTGTCCTATAAGGCGACCGGCGGCAACTTCTTCTTACCAGCCGCTGGATTCGGCGCCGACGACCATCTGATCATGCCCGTGATCACGCTGGCATTGCTGCCGATCGCCTACACGGCACGCCTCACCCGCGCCAGCACGCTGGAGACGATTCGCCAGGATTTCGTGCGCACCGCGTGGGCGAAAGGTCTGCCAGAGCGCCTCGTGGTGATCCGGCACATATTGAAGAACTCGCTCATCCCCGTGGTCACAACCCTTGGGCCGACGTTCGCGTTCCTGGTCACGGGGTCTGTGATCGTGGAGACGGTTTTCAGCATCCCCGGGATCGGTCGGGCTTTCGTCGTCGCGATCGAGTCGAGGGACTACCCGATGATCCTGGGCACCACGGTGCTTTTCTCGCTGGTCATCGCTGTTGCGAACCTGGTGGTAGACGTCGCCTACGTCTTCATCGACCCACGGGTCAGGCTGACTTAAGTGGCGCTCCCTGTAGCGGCAAACATCGAGGATCTCAGCGCATGGGAAGTCTCGGAGAAGCAGATCGGCCTGTGGAGCGATGCGCTGCAGAGATTTCGACGCAACCGCCTGGCGATCGCCGGCGCGGTCCTGATCGCAATTCTCGTCCTGATCGCGTTCGGGTCGCCTCTGCTGGTCCACCTCGGGATCCTCCACGACCCCATCAAGCAGAACGTCGACTACATCGAGTCCGGTCCCGGCCAGAACGGTTTCTCGATCGGTTCTGACGAGCTGGGCCGGGACACGCTGAGCCGGTTGATGTACGGCAGCCAGGTGTCGCTCGCAGTCGGCATCCTGGTGCAGGCCATCATCCTGCCGATCGGGCTCCTTGTCGGCCTGACGGCCGGCTACTTCGGCGGCCGGATCGACAACCTGCTGATGCGGTTCACGGACATCTGGTACGCGTTCCCGGACCTCCTGTTCGTGCTCGTGGTCGTCTCGGTCTTCCACCCGAGCCTGCTGACCATCTTCGGTGCGATATCGCTCGTCAACTGGGTGGGGCTGGCGCGTCTGGTCCGTGGCCAGGTCCTGTCCATCAAGGAGAAGGAGTTCGTCGAGGCCGCCCGTTCGTCCGGCTCATCGCCGGCGAAGCTGATCCTCAAGCACCTGCTGCCCAACTCGCTGGGCCCGATCATCGTGACCCTGACGTTCGGCATCCCGAACGCGATTTTCCTCGAGGCCGTGCTGAGCTTCCTCGGTGTGGGCATCCAGCCGCCAACACCCACCTGGGGGCAGATGGTGTTCGACGGCTACGAGGCGATCTACGCCAACCCGACATCGGTCGTGTTTCCCGCGCTGGCGATTGGCTTCACGCTCCTGGCCTTCACCTTCGTCGGCGACGGGCTGCGGGACGCTCTCGACCCGCGAATGCGCCGCTAGCTTCTTGTAGGGTTCTGCAGCCGAATTGCCACAGACGTTGCTTCAGGTCGAGGACCTGCACACGCAGTTCTTCACGTCGCGTGGAGTGGTGCGCGCGGTTGACGGCGTGACCTTCCACGTTGACGCCGGCGAGACGCTCGGCGTCGTCGGTGAGTCCGGCTGCGGCAAGACCATGACCGCGCTGTCGATCCTCCGCCTGGTGCCGGACCCAGGCAAGATCACGTCGGGCCGGATCCTCTTCCGCGGCAGAGAAGTGACGAAGATGACGGACGAGGAGATCCGCGACTTCCGCGGCAACGACGTCGCGATGATCTTCCAGGACCCCATGACGTCCCTCAACCCGGTGACCAAGATCGGGCGCCAGATCGAGGAGGCGATGACCGCGCATGAACGGTTTACCGAAACGCTCGCCCGCGGGCGCGTGATCGAGCTGCTGAAAAGGGTGCGCGTTCCGGCCGCTGAGTCGCGGGTCAACGATTACCCGCACCAGTTTTCGGGCGGCATGCGGCAGCGCGCGATGATTGCCATGGGCCTGTCGAATGAGCCCTCGCTGCTGATCGCCGACGAGCCGACGACCGCGCTGGACGTCACGGTCCAGGCCCAGATCATCCAGCTGATGAAGCAGCTGAACCGAGAGCTCGGCACGGCCATGATGCTGATCACGCACAACATGGCGCTGGTGGCGAGCCTGTGTCAGCGGGTGGTCGTGATGTACGCGGGCAGGATCGTGGAAGAGGGGCCGGTCGAGCAGATCTTCAACAGCCCCCAGCACCCATACACGTGGTCGCTGCTCCGCTCGGTGCCGCGAGTCGATGAAGCACGTAAGGACAGGCTGGTCTCGATCCGAGGCCTGCCGCCCGACCTGTCCAACCCGCCGCCAGGTTGCAAATTCCATCCCCGCTGTCCTTTTGTCATCGACAAGTGCAAGACAGACCCTGAGCCGTCGCTCAGCGAGGTGGGGGTGAACCAGGTGGCGCGCTGCTGGGTCCTGATGCGGAACGTCACGGAGGAGGGCGTCGAGGCGGCAAAGGCGAGCGCGCTGTCCAAGGATGCGGCCGCAAAGCTCAAGGCGCCTGTTATGGAAGTTGAAGGCAATGCAGGCGGCTGAACGGGCTCCGATCACGGCGTTGAGGGCCGATCCCGTGCTGGTTCGAATCAGCGGTGCGTTCAAGCATTTCCCCATCAGTGGTTTTGGCGGGCTTGCCGTCCGGGCGGTGGACGGGGTCGACCTCGAGATCAGACGCGGTGAAACGCTTGGCCTCGTGGGTGAGTCGGGCTGCGGCAAATCGACGCTGGCGCGACTCGTGACGGCGCTGCTGCCCGTGACCGCGGGCAGCATCGTGTTCGACGGCCAGGACATCACGCGTCTGCGCGGCACCAAGCTGCGGCGGGTGCGCCGCAAGATGCAGATCATCTTTCAGGACCCGTTCGCCTCGCTCGACCCGCGCATGACGGTGGGGGACATCCTCCAGGAGCCGCTGGACAACTTCTCGATCGGGACGGTGCGCGAGCGGCGGAAGCGCGTCCAGGAGCTGCTGCGCTTGGTGGGCCTCAACCCCAATTTCACCAACCGGTATCCCCACGAGTTCTCGGGGGGCCAGAGGCAGCGCATCGGCATCGCGCGTGCGCTGGCGGTCAACCCCTCGTTCATCGTGTGCGACGAGGCGGTCTCCGCCCTGGACGTTTCGATCGCGGCCCAGATCATCAATCTCCTCCAGGACCTGCAGCGCGAGTTCAACCTGACGTACCTGTTCATCGCCCACGACCTGGCGGTGGTGAGGCACCTCTCGGACCGGATAGCCGTGATGTACCTGGGCAAGGTGGTCGAGACCGCAGACCGGAACGACATCTATGACCGCCCCCAGCACCCTTACACCAAGGCGCTGCTTTCCTCCATCCCGGTGCCCGACCCGGCGGTCGAGAAGGAGCGGGCGCCGATCAACCTGAAGGGGGAGATCCCGTCGCCGGTCAACCCGCCGTCAGGGTGCCGCTTCCATCCGCGCTGCCCGATCGCGCGGGTGCCGGGGGTCTGCTCGGAGGTCGAGCCGCCGCTCGAGCCGCACGGCGCGAAGGACCAGGCGGCGGCCTGCCATTTCGCCGGCCAGTTTTAGGGCATAACTCGAGGGGGCCCTCCCTTCTTCTTGCCGGACCCTCCCCCGCCGGCCGAACCTGGGGCGATCTTCGGTCGTTTGAAAAACCGAGTCAACCCAGCCTGTTAAGAGCCCGCCTTCACCTCGAGGACCCGGTACCCCTTCTTGGACTTGAGACGACTGACGGCGAACCCCTCCTCGGCCAGCCACCTGGCGAGTGAGTCGGAGCCCAGGTTTCGCTGCACCACCAGGTAGGCGGCGCCCGCCGGCTTCAGCCGCGGCAGCCACTCGAGCAGCAGGCTGTGCAGCGGCGCTTTGCCCACCCGGACCGGCGGGTTGGAGTAGATCGCCTCGAACCGAATCTCGTCCGGCACCTTGTCCGGCGTGCCCACCGTGACGTTGGACGCTCCGGCGGTCTCCGCGTTGGCGCGGCTCAGCTCCAGGGCCCGCTCGTTGACGTCGACTGCCCAGAGTCGAGCGCCCGGCGCGAGCTTCGCCAATACGATCGCAATCGGCCCGTAGCCGCAGCCGAGGTCCAGGACGTCGCCCTCCTGGGGCGGTGGCGGGGCTTCCCGCAGCAGTACTCTGGTCCCCAGGTCGACCCCTTTGGAGCCGAAAACCCCCCGGTCGGTCTGCAGCGTGAGGTCCATCTCACCGATCCGCAACCGGACGGTTCGCGGCCGCGAGGCGACCGCCGGCTGAGCTTCGAAGTACTGGGTTTTGGGTATACTCATCGCTTGTCGCCCAATCGGCTGCTGCCGCCTGGGAATCAGTCCGCCATTCGGAGAAACGTTTGCCAACCATCCAGCAGTTGGTCCGTCTTGGGCGCAAGGCGGCCAGATCGAAGTCTAAGGCTCCCGCGTTGCGGGGCTCGCCGCAGAGGCGGGGCGTCTGCGTGCGCGTCTACACCCAGACTCCAAAGAAGCCGAACTCGGCCCTCCGCAAGGTGGCGCGCGTCCGTCTGACCACGGGCATCGAGGTCACCGCCTACATCCCCGGCATCGGCCACAACCTGCAGGAGCACTCGGTGGTGCTCATCCGGGGGGGCCGCGTCAAGGACCTGCCGGGCGTCCGCTACCACATCATCCGCGGCACGCTCGACACGGCCGGTACCAAGAACCGCAAGAAGGCTCGGTCGAAGTACGGAGCGAAGCGGGAAAAGGGCAAGGCTGCAGCCTGATGCCTCGCCGCAACCGTCCCGTCAAACGTATCGTCGCGCCTGACCCCGTCTACCAGTCGGAGGCCATAGCCAAGTTCGTGAACGTCGTCATGAGCAGAGGCAAGCGCTCGACGGCCGAGAAGGTCGTGTATGACGCGCTGGCGCGTGCCTCGAAGCAGGCCAAGAAAGAGCCGCTGGAGGTCTTCGACCAGGCGCTTCGCAACGCCACACCGCTCCTCGAGGTCAAGCCCAGACGTGTGGGCGGCGCCACATACCAGGTCCCGATCGAGATCAGGCCGGAGCGCCGGCTTGCGCTCGCCCGTCGCTGGATCGTCCGTTTCGCGCGCCAGCGTGGGGGGAAAAGTATGTCTGAGAAGCTCGCGTTCGAGATTCTCGATGCTGCGCAGAACACCGGAGGCGCGGTGAAGCGCAAAGAGGAGACCCACCGGATGGCCGAAAGCAACAAAGCTTTCTCGCACTTCCGGTACTAGAGAGATGAGTGTGGCACTGAAGATTCAAGAGCGTCCCGTCGCCATCGACAAGGTCCGAAACATCGGGATCATGGCGCACATCGACGCGGGAAAGACGACGACGACCGAGCGGATCCTGTTCTACGCGGGCCGCATCCACAAGATGGGCGAGGTCCACGAAGGGGCCGCGACCATGGACTGGATGGTCCAGGAGAAGGAGCGCGGGATCACGATCACGTCTGCCGCGACGACCGCCAACTGGCGCGACCACGCGATCAACATCATAGACACACCCGGGCACGTGGACTTCACGGTGGAAGTCGAGCGGAGCCTGCGCGTCCTCGACGGCGCGGTCGCGGTGTTCGACGCCGTCGCCGGCGTGGAGCCGCAGTCCGAGACGGTATGGCGGCAGGCCGACCGGTACGGCGTGCCTCGGATCGCCTTCATCAACAAGATGGACCGCATCGGAGCGGACTTCTACGGCTCGCTCGACTCGATCCGCACCCGCCTTGGCGCCCGCGCGGTGCCCATTCAGCTCCCGATCGGGTCCGAGGGCGATTTCGTCGGCTATATCGACCTTCTCAGCAAGGAGGCCGTCGTATACACGGATGACCTCGGCACGACGAACACAGAGTCGCTGGTGATCCCTACGGGTATGCAGGACCTGGTCACCAAGTACCGCCATGACCTCATCGAGGCGGTGGCGGACTTCGACGACAACGTCATGCACAAGTACCTCGAGGAGCAGGACGTCACCGAGGAGGAGATCCGCGCGGGTCTGCGCCGCGGCACCGTCGCCGGCGTCCTCGTGCCGGTGCTGTGCGGCGCCGCCCTACGCAACCGCGGCGTGCAGCCGATCCTCGACGCGGTCGTCGATTACTTGCCGTCGCCAGCCGACGTTCCGGCGGTGGAGGGAAAGGACCCCAAGACCGGCGATCTGCGTGTGCGCGAGCACGACGACAGCGAGCCCTTCTCGGCGCTCGCCTTCAAGATCCAGATGGACCCGCAGGGCGTCGGCAAGCTGACGTTCTTCCGCGTCTACTCGGGCCGCCTGAAGGCCGGCTCCAACGTCATGAACGCCTCGACCGGTAAGCGCGAGCGGATCGGCCGCATCCTTCGCATGCACGCGATCCGTCGCGAGGATGTGGATGAGGTCTTCACGGGCGATATCGCGGCCGCGGTCGGCCTGAAGCAGACCACGACGGGTGACACGCTGTGCGATGAGGCTCATCCGATTCTTCTCGAGTCGATCACGTTTCCAGAGCCTGTCATCTCCGTCGCCATCGAGCCAAAGACGAAGGTCGACCAGGAAAAGCTCGGAATGGCGCTGCAGCGGCTTTCCGAAGAGGACCCGACATTCAAGGTCCACACAGACGACGAAACCGGCCAGACCATCATCGAGGGCATGGGCGAGCTCCACCTCGAGATCATCATCGACCGCCTGCTGCGCGAGTTCCGCGTTGACGCCAATCAGGGCAAGCCGCAGGTCGCCTACAAGGAGGCGATCAAGCGCGCCGCGCACGGTGTTGGCCGGTTCATCCGTCAGACCGGTGGCAAGGGCCAGTTCGGCCATGCCGAGGTCGACGTGCGCCCCGGCGAGCGGGGCAGCGGGTTCATCTTCGAGGACAAGGTCACGCAGGGCCGTATCCCGCGCGAGTACATCCCCGCGGTCGAGAAGGGGATTCGCGACGCGCTGCAATCGGGTGTCGCAGCCGGCTATCCAGTCGTCGACATCACCGTCACGCTCGTCGACGGGTCGTATCACCCGGTCGACTCGAGCGAGATGGCGTTCCAGGTCGCCGGCTCGATGGCGGTCAAGGACGGCATGCACAAAGCTCAGCCGTATCTCCTGGAGCCGATCATGAAGGTCGACGTCGTGATGCCCGAGGAGTACCTCGGCGACGTGATGGGCGACCTCGCCTCACGGCGGGGCCATATCCTCGGTATGGAAGGGCGCGGCACCTCGCAGAACGTAAAGGCGAACGTGCCCCTGGCCGAGATGTTCGGCTACGCTACCGAGCTTCGGTCGATGACCTCGGGGCGGGCAACGTATTCGATGGAGTTCAGTCATTACGCAGAAATGCCAGGCAACTTGGCGGAGGCTGTGGGCCGCCGCGATCGGGCGAGAAGTTAGTTAGGAGGACATAGTGGCGAAGAAGAAGTTCGAGCGGACCAAGCCCCACCTGAACGTCGGGACCATCGGTCACATCGACCATGGGAAGACGACGTTGACGGCCGCCATCACGAAGGTGCTTTCAGAGAAGGGCCTGGCAGAGTTCACACCCTTTGACCGGATCGACAAGGCTCCGGAAGAGAAGGCTCGGGGCATCACGATCTCGATCACTCACGTCGAGTACGAGACCGAGAAGCGCCACTACGCGCACGTGGACTGCCCTGGCCACCAGGACTACATCAAGAACATGATCACCGGCGCGGCCCAGATGGACGGTGCCATCCTCGTCGTGGCCGCCAACGACGGCGCCATGCCCCAGACGCGCGAGCACATCATCCTCGCGCGCCAGGTCAACGTGCCATTCCTCGTCGTCGCGCTCAACAAGTGCGACATGGTCGACGACAAGGAGTTCATCGAGCTTGTTGAGCTTGACCTCCGTGAGCTGCTGAACAAGTACGAATACCCGGGCGACGATATCCCGATCGTCCGCGTGTCGGCGCTGAAAGCACTCGAAGGTGACCCCGAGTGGTCGCCCAAGATCCTCGAGCTGATGAACGCGGTGGACACCTACATCCCCGAGCCGGAGCGGCCCGTTGACAAGCCGTTCCTGATGCCGATCGAGGACGTGTTCACGATCGAAGGTCGTGGCACCGTAACGACGGGTCGCGTCGAGCGCGGCAAGCTCAAGAGGAACGAGGAGATCGAGATCGTCGGCATCCACCCCAACAGCACCAAGACGGTCGTCACCGGCATCGAGATGTTTCACAAGGACATGGACGAGTGCCAGGCCGGCGACAACGTCGGCACGCTTCTCCGCGGTGTGAAGCGCGAGGACGTCGTACGTGGCCAGGTGCTGTCCAAGCCGGGCACAATCACTCCGCACACCCAGTTCAAGGCCCAGGTCTATGTCTTGAGCAAGGAAGAGGGCGGACGGCACACTCCGTTCCTGAGCGGCTACCGCCCGCAGTTCTACATGCGGACCACCGACGTGACAGGCGAGGTCAAGCTGCCGGAGGGTGTCGAGATGACCATGCCCGGCGACAACGTCGTGATGGACATCACCCTCGGTGAGCCCATCGGCATCGAGCAGGGGCTCAGGTTCGCCATCCGCGAGGGCGGCAAGACCGTCGGCGCCGGTGTGGTGACCGAGGTCGTCAAGTAACACACAGATAGATAAGGAAAAGGAAAAGGCAAGGCAGTGGCGCAGAAGATTCGGATCCGGCTCAAGGCCTACGACCATCGGGTCCTTGATCAGGCGGCGGACAAGATCGTGGACACCGCTCGCCGCACCAACGCGCGCACTGCCGGCCCCATCCCCCTTCCGACCGAGATCTCCAAGCTGACCGTCATCCGCAGCCCGTTCATCGACAAGGACTCGCGGGAACAGTTCGAGATGCGCACGCATAAACGCATCGTCGACATCCTCGATCCCAACCCTCGGGTCGTCGATGCGCTCATGCGCCTCAGCCTGCCCGCGGGCGTGAGCATCGAAATCAAGTCATGAAGGGCTTGCTCGCACGCAAGCTGGGCATGGCCCAGCTGTTCAACCCCGACGGCACGATGTCCGCCGTCACCGTGCTCGAGGCCGGCCCGTGCAGGGTCCTCGGCCTGCGCACAGCAGAGAAGGACGGCTACAGCGCCGTTCGCATCGCCTTCCAGCCCGCGAAAGAGGGCAAGCTCAATGCGCCCGAGCTGGGCGAGTTCAAGAAGGCGAGCCTCGACCCGCACCGCCACATCGTCGAGATCCGCAACTACGAAGGCGTGGAGCAGGGTCAGGAGCTTAAGGCTGAAATTTTCGCCGCCGGTGAGCTGGTCGACGTGACCGCGACGAGCAAGGGAAAGGGTTTTCAGGGCCTCATCAAGAGACACAAGTTCAGCCGCGGCCCCGAATCGCACGGTTCGATGAATGTCCGGCAGCCCGGCGCGATCGGCGCGACGGACGCGGCACGCGTGTTCAAGGGCGTGCGCATGTCGGGCCAGATGGGCAACGTGCGGACCACGTCTCGCGCTTACAGGGTTGTGCGAGTCGACGCCGAGCGCAACCTGCTCATGGTCAGGGGCGGCGTGCCGGGGGCCAAAGGCGCCCTCGTGCTCGTTCGTCAGTCGACCAAGAAAGTGAAGCCGAAGGGCCCTTCCGGCAAGCCGAACCCGAGGAAGGTCTGAGCAGAGATGCAAGCCCCCTTCTTCGATGCGCTGGGCGAGCGAAATGGTGAGGTCGACCTCCCTGATGCGATCTTCAACGAGAAGCCGAACATGCCGGTGATGCACCAGGCCTACCTCCGCCAGCTCGCCAACGCCCGTCAGGGCACCGCGAGCACAAAGACCCGTGGCGACGTCTCGGGCGGCGGCGCCAAGCCGTACCGCCAGAAAGGCACCGGGCGTGCCCGCCACGGCTCGATTCGCGAGCCGAGCATGAAGGGCGGCGGCAGCGTCTTCGGCCCCAGGCCGCGCGACTACTCGCATCGCATGCCCAGGCAGATGCGCCGGCTGGCGCTGCGCAGCGCGCTGAGCCAGAAGGCGATCGACGGCCAGGTGAGAGTCATCGAATCGTTCGTCTTCGACGAGCCCAAGACGAGCCAGGCCGCCGACCTGATGGAGGCGATTGGCTTCGACAGCACCGCTCTGGTCGTGCTGCCGGCCCCGAACTACACGGTCAGCCGTTCGTTCGAGAATCTCGCCGGGGCAAAGATCGTCCTGGCGCGAAACCTGAACATTCGAGACCTTTTCACCCACACCTACCTGCTTCTGTCGAAGGACACGATCGAGCTGCTGGAGGAAAACTTCAGCTCGCGTCAACGCGAGGCGGAGAAGGCAGAGGAATGACCACCAAAGCCGCCTCCGAGATCGTGATCGGTCCCGTCATCACCGAGCGCACCTACCTGCTCTACACGCAGGGTCGCTACACCTTCAAGGTGCTGGGGACCGCATCCAAGACCGAGATCAAAAAGGCGCTCGAGGAGCAGTACGAGTCGCAAGGTATCCAGGTCAAAGACATCAACACCGTGACGATGCGGGGCAAGAAGCGCCGCAGCTTCCGCCGCCTCGGCTCGGGCCAGGTCGGCCGGACGACCGACTGGAAGAAGGCGATCGTCACGCTCGGCGAGGGCCAGAAAATCGAAGGCCTGTTTGGGAGCGTGTAGAGATGCCGATTAGAAAGTTCAAGCCCACCAGCCCAGGACGCCGCTTCATGTCGATCTCCGGGTTCGACGAGATCACGACCGACACGCCCGAAAAAACGCTGCTCGAGTCGCTGCAGACGCACGCCGGAAGAAACAACCAGGGCCGGATCACGACGCGGCACCAGGGGGGCGGCTACCGGAAGCTGTATCGGAAGATCGATTTCAAGCGCGACAAGCAAGGCGTGGCCGGCAAGGTCGCGACGATCGAGTACGACCCCAACCGCAGCGCTCGCATCGCGCTGATCCACTACAAGGACGGCGAGAAGCGCTACATACTCGCGCCGCTCGGACTGAAGGTAGGCGACCCGATCGAAAGCGGCCCCGAGGCCCCCGTCCGCATCGGCAACGCCATCCCGCTCGAGCGGATACCGGTCGGCTCGACCGTGCACAACATCGAGCTCACCCTGGGCCGGGGCGGCCAGCTCGTCCGCTCCGCCGGCACCAGCGCGCAGCTGCTGGCGAAGGAAGGCGACTACGCGGTCATCCGCATGCCGAGCGGCGAGCTCCGCCGCATCCACGTCCGCTGCCAGGCCACCATCGGCCAGGTCGGTAACATCGAGCACGAGAACGAGTCCGGAGGCAAGGCCGGCCGCAGTCGCTGGCTTGGCCAGCGCCCCGAAGTGCGCGGCTCGACCATGAACCCTCGCGACCATCCGCACGGTGGTGGTGAGGGCAAGACGGGCCCCGGCGGCAACCCGAAGACCCCGTGGGGCAAGCCCGCGCTCGGTTATCGCACGCGCAAGCCGAAGAAGGCCTCGGACAAGCTCATCATCCGCCGCCGCGAAAAGAAAGGACGCAAGAAGTAGATGTCACGTTCGACCAAGAAAGGTCCGTTCATCAGCAATGCGCTGAAGGAAAAGATCGACAAGATGAACCAGACACGCGACAAAAAGGTGATCCGCACCTGGGCCCGCGCGTCCGTCATCTATCCGGACATGGTCGGGCACACGATCGCCGTCCACGACGGTCGCAAGCACGTGCCCGTGTTCATCAGCGAAAACATGGTCGGTCACCGGCTGGGCGAGTTCGCGCCGACTCGCCACTTCCGCGGCCATGGAACCCACACCGAAAAGACGACGGCGCTCAAGTAGAAATTGGCAACGATGGAAGTTTCCGCAGTGCAGAAGTTTGTCCGCAGAGCGCCTCGCAAGGCGCGGCTGGTGGCCGACTCCGTCAAGGGGATGAAGGTGGCCGAGGCTCTCGCCTACCTGGAGTTCTCACCCAAGCACGCGGCACGCGACGTGGCCAAGGCGATCAAGTCCGCGGCCGCCAACGCGGAGCACAACTTCAACCTCAATCGCGACGACCTGGTGGTCAAGCAGCTGCTCATCGACGAGGGGCCGACCTACCGCCGGCGCCGCCCGGTAAGCCGCAGCATGGCGCACGAGTATTTCCACCGCACCAGTCACATCACGGCGGTCGTCGAAGACCAGCCGGACGGAGGGCGTAAGTAGTTGGGTCACAAAGTCCATCCGAACGCGTTCCGCCTCGGTGTCTTCCGTCCCTGGGAGGCCAACTGGTTTGCCAACCCCAAGGACTACACGAAGATGCTCCACGAGGACCTCGAGATGCGCCGGGTCATCCTCGCGCGCCTGCGCAACGCCGGCATCGCGAAGATCGAGACCGAGCGCTCGTCCAACGCACAGCTCACCGTCACCATCCACACCGCGAAGCCCGGCATCGTGATCGGCAAGGGCGGCTCCAGCGTCGACCAGCTGCGCGAGGACCTCGAGAAGCGATTCGGCAACCGCGTTCGCATCTCGATCCAGGAGATCAAGCAGCCGGAGCTCGACGCGCAGCTTGTGGCTGAGAACATCGCCTCGCAGATCGAGCGCCGCATCAGCTACAAGCGCGCGATGAAGCAGGCGATCTTGCGGACGATGCGGTCCGGCGCGAAGGGCGTGCGCATCTATTGCGGAGGCCGCCTGCGAGGCGCCGAGATGGCGCGTCGCGAGTGGGACCGCGAGGGCCGCGTCCCTCTGCACACCTTGCGCGCCGACATCGATTTCGGCCGCGCCACGGCGAAGACGACCTTCGGCGCCATCGGCGTCAAGTGCTGGATCTACAAGGACCAGATCTCGCCTGCGCAGCGTCGGCTCACCGCGATCCAGGAAGAGACAGTGCCCATCGCTGAGGTGATCGCACCCCAGCCTCAGCCCGAGGCGATCGAGGCTGTTGCAACCGAACCGGTCGCGCAGGCATCAGCGGCCAGCACCGAGACCGCCGCCAAGCCCGCCGCTCGCCGGACCCGCACCACGGCCGCGCCGAAGACGGCAGTCCGGCCGAAGGCCGAAGCCAGGCCGAAGGCGGAAGCCAAGCCTGCAACCAGCGCCGAGGCCAAGAAACCGGCGGCCCCCAAAAAGGCGACCACCCGAACCAAAAAGGCGGACGCCTGATGCTGATCCCCAAGAGAGTCAAGTACCGCAAGATGCACCGCGGCCGGCGCACGGGAATCGCCACTCGCGGTGCGACGGTCGCTTTTGGCGACTTTGGCCTGCAGGCCATGGAAGCCTGCTGGATGAGCAACCGCCAGATCGAGGCCGCGCGGCGGGCGATGACCCGCCACGTCAAGCGTGGCGGTCAGATCTGGATCCGCGTCTTTCCCGACAAGTCGATCACCAAGAAGCCCGCCGAAACCCGCATGGGCTCCGGGAAGGGCAACCCTGAAGGCTGGGTCGCGGTGGTCAAGCCTGGTCGGGTGCTGTTCGAGATGGGCGGTGTGACCCCGGAGGTGGCGAAGGAAGCCATGAAGCTGGCGGCGGCCAAGCTGCCGATCAAGACCCGCTTCGTGACGTCGGCGGAAGGCGGAGGGCCGAGATGAAAGTCGACGAGCTTCGCGTGCTGGAGGCCGACGAGCTGGGGATGAGGCTTCGCACCGCGCGCCGCGAGCTCTACGAGCTCCGCTTCAAGCACGCGGTCGGCCAGCTCGAGAACTCGAGCCAGATCTCCAAGGTCCGGCACGACATCGCGCGGATCATGACCGTGCTGCGGGAGCGCGACTTCGGCATCCAGGCGTCGGTGGAGGAGGCTGCGCCGGTGGCATCTGCCGTGGCCGTCGAGGAGCCGCCTGTGGAGCAGGCGGCCGAAGAAGAGGCGCCGAAACCCAAGCGCGGCCGGCGTGCCAAGAAAGAGGACTCGGAATGAGCGATACCGCAACCCAGACCCCGATCGAGCCCCGCGGCCAGCGCAAGGTCCGGCTGGGCTACGTGATCTCGGACAAGATGAACAAAACGGTCATCGTGCAGGTCGGCTCGTCCAAGCCGCACCGCCTGTACCGCAAGACGGTCCAGAAGCGCACCCGCTTCAAGGTGCATGACGAGAAGAACGAGTGCGGCGTGGGCGACCTCGTCCGCATCACCGAGACCCGCCCGATGTCCAGCGAGAAACGCTGGCGCGTACTTGAGATCGTGGAGAAGGCCAGGTAGCCAGGTGATTCAACAAGAGACCCGGCTCAAGGTCGCGGACAACTCAGGGGCGAAGGAGCTCCTGTGCATCCGCGTGACCGGCGGCCACTACCGCAAGTACGCCTACGTCGGCGACATCATCACAGCCACCGTCAAGTCCGCCCAACCGGGCGGACAGGTCAAGAAGGGCGAGGTGGTTAAGGCGGTCGTGGTGCGGGTAAACAAGGAATACAAGCGCCCGGACGGCTCCTTGATCCGCTTCGACGAGAACGCGGCCGTCCTTCTCGCAACGGCCAACAACCCGCGTGGCACCCGGATCTTCGGACCCGTCGCGCGAGAGCTGCGCGAGCGCAACTTCATGAAGATCATCTCGCTCGCCCCGGAGGTCCTGTAACGCAAATGCTGAAAAACAAAATCGAACCCAGGCGCCGCTGGCTCGACCTTGCGCCCGGCGATCCGGTGATCGTCATCGCGGGCAAGGACAAGGGCAAGCAGGGTGAGGTTCTGCGCACCATCCCTGACCAGCACAAGATCGTGGTCAAGGGAGTCAACCTGCTCAAGCGCCACACCAAGGCGGGCGCGCGGCGCGGCGGCGTGCAGGTGGCCCAGGGCGGCATCGTCGACTTCGAGGCGCCCCTCGACTACTCGAACGTGATGCTGGTCTGTCCCTCATGCGGCCGGCCGACGCGTACGCAGCACATCGTGCTGGAGTCGGGCGCTCGGGCGCTCGTCTGCCGCCACTGCGGTGAGCCTTACGAGCGCGTTCGCAAGGCTGAGGCACAGTAATGGCGGAGGCGCACTAAGAGTGGCGAAGGCCAAGCAGCAACCGAAGAAGGAACAGGCGCCGAAGGCCCCGGGCACGAAGTCCGAGACTCCGCCGCGCCTGCTCACCACCTACCGCGGCACGGTGATGCAGCAGCTGACCAAGGAGTTCGATTACGGCAACGTGATGCAGGTGCCGCGGGTGGACAAGGTTGTCGTCAACATCGGCATCGGCGAGGCCAAGGACAACGACAAGGCGCTCGACGCCGCGGTCGGCGACGTGGTCACGATCACCGGGCAAAAGCCGCAGCTCATCAAGGCCAAAAAGTCCGTGGCCGCCTTCAAGCTGCGCGCCGGCCAAACGGTCGGCATCAAGACAACCCTGCGCGGCCGCCGCATGTGGTATTTCCTGGACAAGCTTCTGAACATCGCATTGCCCCGCATCCGCGACTTCCGGGGCGTGAACCCGGACGGATTCGACGGCCGCGGCAACTACTCGCTCGGCCTGCGCGAGCAGATCGTATTTCCCGAGATCGACTACGACAAGATCGACAAGCTGCGCGGGCTGGAGGTGTCCATCATCACGACCGCACGTAACGATGACGAGGCGCGCAGCCTCCTGACAAGACTCGGAATGCCATTTAGAAAGAGGTAGAGGGGAGAGAGCTTGGCGAAGAAATCATCCATCGAGCGCTGGAAGCGAGACCTGGCGAAACCGAAGTTCAAGGTGCGCTTTCATAACCGATGCCGCATCTGCGGGCGGCCGCGCGCTTTCCTGCGCAAGTTCGGTATGTGCCGCATCTGTTTCAGAGAGCTGGCCTCCGAGGGACGCGTCCCCGGGGTCACGAAGTCGAGCTGGTGATGATGGCCACTGCAGTCGCCAAAGCCGGAGCGAAGAACGTCAGGCGAGCACCGGCCGGTGTCGTCAGCGACCCGATCGCCGACATGCTCACGCGCATCCGCAACGCCAACGCGGCTCGTCACCCCGAGGTGAAGGTTCCCGCGTCGCGGCTCAAGCTCGAGATCGCACGCGTCCTGAAGGACGAGGGCTACATCGCGGGGTATGACGTGGAGGCCGACGGCACCACGCAGACCATGCGTATCATCTTCAAGTCCCGCCCGGATCGGAGCCGGGTGATCTCCGGAGTGAAGAGGATCAGCCGCCCGGGACTGCGCGTCTACGCGCGCAAGACCGAAATCCCGAGAGTCCTCGGAGGTCTCGGCATCGCCGTCCTCAGCACCGCCGAGGGCGTGATGAGCGGAAGGCAAGCACAGCGCCAGGGGCTGGGCGGCGAAGTCCTCGCCTACGTCTGGTAGAAGGAAGAAGGAAAGAAGTTGTCGCGAATCGGAAAGCTGCCGGTCCCCGTGCCGAAGTCGGTGAAGGTCACCCTCGAGCCCGGTCACGTCAAGGTCGAAGGTCCGAAGGGGCAGCTCGAGCGCACCCTGCCGTCTGACATCGCGGTCAAGCAGGTCGACGGGGAGCTGGTCTTCGAGCGCCCATCCGACGATTACCGCCATCGCGCGCTGCACGGCCTCGTGCGCAGCCTCGTGGCGAACATGGTTGAGGGCGTTGAGCGAGGCTTCACCAAGCAGCTCGAGCTGGTCGGGGTCGGCTACCGCGTCGCCAAGCAGGGCGAGGAGCTCGTGCTGAACCTCGGCTACTCGCACCCGATTCGGTTCAAGCCGCCCCAGGGCATCACGATCGACGTCCAGGACCCCACCAAGTTCTCGATCAACGGCATCTCGATCGAGGATGTGGGCCAGGTCGCCGCCAACCTCCGCGGCCTGCGTCCGCCCGAGCCGTACAAGGGCAAGGGCGTGAGGTATCGCGACGAGAAGGTCCGCCGCAAGGCGGGCAAGGCGGGCAAGGGCGCCAAGGCGACAGCATGATCAAGCGACAGGACCGCAAGGTGAACCGCTCGAAGCGCCACAGGCGCGTGCGCGTGCACGTCGCCGGCACTCCCCAGCGCCCACGGCTTGCGGTTTTTCGCAGCCTCAACCACGTCTACGCGCAGCTGATCGATGACGGAGCGAGCCATACGCTGGCGGCCGCGTCGACGGTGGACATGAAGGCGAAGGGCAACGGCCTCGCTCAGGCGCAGGAAGTAGGCAAGGCGATCGCCGCGAAGGCCAAAGCCGCCGGCGTCACCTCGGTGGTTTTCGACCGCGGCGGTTTCCTCTACCACGGCAGGATCAAAGCGCTGGCCGATGCCGCGCGCGAGGCAGGTTTGGAATTTTGAGCAGGAACATGGGCGGGCGGTATCCCCACTCGAGCGGAGAGCGATCTGAGCTCGCCGACCGCGTGGTCCGCGTCAACCGCGTCGCCAAGGTCGTGAAGGGCGGTCGCAAGTTCTCGTTCAGCGCCCTCATCGTCGTCGGCGACATGAACGGCCGCGTCGGCGCCGGCATCGGCAAGGCGCGCGAGGTGACCGAGGCCATCCGCAAAGGCATGGAGGTCGCCAAGCGCAACATGATCACGGTGCCGATGGTCGGCACGACGATTCCCCACGCCGTCGAGTACAAGTGGGGAGCCGCGCGCATCATGCTCAAGCCGGCCGCGCCTGGCACGGGCGTGATCTCCGGCGGCGCGATGCGGGCGGTGATCGAAACCGCCGGCATCAAGGACATCCTCACCAAGTCGCACGGCACCAACAACCCGATCAACACGGTGCGGGCGACGCTCGCGGCCCTGCAGACGCTGAAGACGGCGGCCCAGGTCGCCGAGCTGCGCGGCAAGGACATCGAGCAGATGGTCGGCAAGCGTCTCGCCGCCGCTTATCGCGGCGCCGAACCGGTCAGCTCTTCTCCTCAGAGTGGGGATGTGGCGCCGGTAGGCTCCGGAGGGGCCCGTGGCTGACGGGAAGACGCTTAAGGCCACTCTTGTGAAGAGTCCCATCGGCGCCAAGCCGCAGATCAAGGCCACGGTCGAGTCGTTGGGGTTTCGCCGCATGAACCAGACCCGTGAGCTGCCGGACAACCCCGCCGTGCGCGGGATGCTGAGGCGGGTCGATTTCCTCGTCGCGGTGGAGGGCGAACCCTACGTGCGCCCCAAGCGCAGCAAGTACAAGATCTGGCGCGCCCGCTCGACCAAGAAGCATCAGAGAGGCCACTGAAATGCACCTGCATGAGCTGAAGCCATCTCCAGGCGCCCACCGCAGGCCGCGCCGCGTCGGCCGGGGCACCGGATCCGGCCGGGGCAAGACGTCGGGCCGCGGCCAGAAAGGTCAGAACGCGCGCAGCGAAGGCTTCCGCCTCGGTTTCGAGGGCGGCCAGATGCCGTTCGCACAGCGCATCCCCAAACTGCCCGGTTTCAAAAACCCGTTCAAGAAGATCTACTCGGTGGTCAACATCTCCAAGCTCAGCCGCTTTCCAGACGGAACCAAGGTCGACGCCGAGACGCTGCTCCAGGCCGGCCTGGTTCATGACGGCGAGGAGATCAAGATTTTGGGCACCGGCCGCTTGAAGCGCAAACTGACGGTGGAAGCACATGCCTTCAGCACGAGCGCGCGCGAAACGATCGAGAAGGCCGGCGGGTCCGTCACGGTCCTGGGCGAGCCGCGCAAGATCGGGCCCAGGCGTACCGCAGCGAAGGCTCCCAGGGCCCTGCCCGAACCGGCTCCTGTCGCGACAGCGAAACCCCCACGTGAGAAAAAGGGCGCCCCACCGGCGGCAGTCGAGGAGGCCACCCCTCCCGACGAGGCCTAGCCGATGAACCTCCTCGAGGCGCTCATCAATTCGATCCGGTTGCCCGAGCTGCGGAACAAGATCCTGTTCACGGGCGGCATCCTGGTCGTGTTCCGCCTCTTCGCCAACATCGCGATCCCGGAAGCCAACAAGACGGCGCTCGGCTTGCTCTTCAACCAGCAGGCGCTGCTCGGACTGCTCGACCTCTTCTCGGGCGGCGGCCTCTCCCGCTTCAGCGTCGTCGCGATGGGCATGAACCCATACATCAACGCCACGATCATCATGCAGCTGATGACGGTGATCTCCGAGCGCATCAAGGAGATCCAGAAAGAGGGCGAGATGGGTCGCCGTCGCATCCAGCGATGGAGCCGCTACCTCACAGTTGCCCTGGGCGCCGGCCAGGCCTACGGGTTCACCGTCCTCTTCCAGAACACGAACCCCGCGATCCTCGGTCCACTCGACTGGTTCCAGCGCCTGCAGATCATCCTGGTCCTGAGCGCCGGCACCGTGATGCTGATGTGGTTCGGCGAGCTGATCACCGAGTACGGCATCGGCAACGGCGTGTCTCTGATCATCTTCGCCGGCATCATCGGCCGCGGACCGCAGGGCATCGCCTCGGTGTTCAGCGCGCACTCGACCGGCGGCGGCCTCGCCGACTACGTGCCGTTCATCCTCTTCGGCGCCATCGCGCTGGTGATGACTGCGGTGATCATCGAGGTCCAGCAGGCGGTCCGCAAGATCCCGATCCAGTCGGCGCAGCGCGTCGCGGGTGGGCGCGAGGTGGGACGCAGGGCGAGCTTCCTGCCGCTCCGCGTCAACCACGCGGGCGTGATCCCGATCATCTTCGCGATCTCTGTGATGTTCTTGCCCACGATCATCGCGAACTACTTCAACGCCGCCCCGCCGACGACCTGGTACTACAGGGCGGCCAACTGGATCCAGGGCAACTTCGCGCCCGATACGCCAAACGTCCCGATGGCGATCACCTACAACGGCCTTTATTTCCTGTTCACGTTCGGGTTCACGTACTTCTACACCGCGATCACGTTTGACGTGAACGACGTGGCGGACAACCTTAAACGCTATTCGAGCTTCATCCCGGGAATCCGCCCGGGACGTCCGACCGCGGACTATCTCCAGGCGGTCATGAACCGTGTGACCTTCGTCGGTGCGGTCTTCCTCGGGTTCATCACCGTGATCCTGCCCATCGGCACGGCAAAGATCTCGGGCATCCCGCATCAACAGATGTACCTCGGCGGCACCGCCATCCTCATCGTGGTCGGCGTCGCGCTCGACACGATGAAGCAGCTGCAGACGCAGCTGGTGATGCGCCAGTACCGCGGCTTCATCAAATGAATCAGCATCCCCTCTCCCCCCAGGGGAGAGGGTCAGGGAGAGGGGCGTGAACCTCCTCCTCTACGGAGCGCCCGGCAGCGGCAAGGGGACTCAGGCCAACATGCTGCGCGGGCATTTCGGGATCCCACACATCGCGACAGGCGACATGTTGCGGGCCGAGATCCAGGCCGGCACCGAGCTCGGCCGTCAGGCCCAGCCCATCCTCGCCGCGGGCAGGTACGTGTCCGACGAGATCATGATCGGCATCGTCCGCCACCGCCTGAGCGAGCCCGACTGCCAGCCGGGCTTCATCATGGACGGCTTCCCGCGCACCGTTCCCCAGGCTGAGGCGCTGGACGACCTGATGGGGGACCTCGGCAAGCGCTTCGACCGCGTCATCTACCTGATGGTCCCGGTCGAGGACCTTCTGCACCGGCTGTCGGGGCGTCTGGTCTGTCCGGTCTGCCAGCGCACCTACCCGCCGGCGACCGAGGCTTGCGACGCGGACGGCAGCACCCTTGTCCAGCGCGACGATGACAAGCCTGAGGCGGTCCGCCCTCGGATCGAGATCTACCTCGAGAAGACCGTTCCCGTGCTCGACCACTACCGCGGGGAGGGGCTGGTTTCCGAGATCGACGGCCGGGGGACAATTGATGAGATCAGCCGTCAGGTGCTGGCAGCGGCATCGTCCCCGTCGAATGGGGAGGTGGCCCGCAGGGCCGGAGGGGCTGAGTCGAAGACAGCATGATCAACCTCAAGACCGCGCACGAGATCGACCTGATGGCCCGAGCGGGCAGCTTGCTCGCGTCCGTGCTGCCGCCCCTCAAAGAGGCCTGCCGGCCCGGCGTCAAGACGGTCGAGCTGGACCGGATCGCCGACCGCCTGATCCGCGACGGCGGTGCCACGCCAGGCTTCCTCGGCTACCACGGGTTCCCCAAGTCGATCTGCGTGTCGATCAACGACGAGGCGGTCCACGGCATCCCGGGCAACCGCAAGGTCGCCGAGGGTGACCTGGTCAGCCTCGACCTGGGCCTCGTCCTGGAAGGTTTCTGGGCGGACGTCGGCATCACCGTCGGGGTGGGCACGAGCAGGCGCTCTACGTGGGGATCGACAAGGCCCGGCCGGGCGGCTACCTGGGAGACATCTCTTCAGCGATCCAGAAGCACGTCGAGGCAGCGGGATTCTCAGTGATCCGGCAGTTCGTCGGACACGGGATCGGCCGCCAGATGCACGAGGACCCCCAGGTGCCCAACTTCGGCACCCCGGGCACCCCGCCCCGGCTCAAGCCGGGCATGACCCTGGCCATCGAGCCGATGGTCAACGCGGGCACCCATGAGGTCTACATGAAGCCGGACGGTTGGACGATCTGCACCGCCGACGGCGCCCTGTCGGCCTACTTTGAGCACACCGTCGCTATCACAGAAAAGGGCCCCGTCGTACTCACCAAGGGGGCCCTGGACTGACCTCCCGACAGAGTTTGGTACAATCGCCGTTCGTGCCCCAACGTTCCCCACTCGTGAAGGGGGTCGTGGTGGAGCCTCTTCCCAACGGCGTCTACAGGGTCGAGCTCGAGAACGGGGCGAAGGTCCTCGCCCACGTCGCCGATCGCGCCGGCACCCATTTCACCCGGCTTCTCGCCGGGGACAAGGTTGGGGTCGAGCTCGCGGCAAGCGACCGGTCGCGGGGGCGAATTAGAGAGATCTGGAGATGAAGGTACGTCCGTCGGTCAGAAAGATGTGTCCCAGTTGCAGGGTGATCAAGCGCAATGGAGTGGTTCGCGTGATCTGCTCCAAGACGCCGAAGCACAAGCAGCGCCAGGGCTGAGGAGCTAGATGGCGAGAATCGCCGGTGTCGACATACCCCCGCAGAAGCGGGTGGTCATCGCCATGACGTACATCCACGGCATCGGCAACACGACCGCCCAGAAGATCGTGAAGAACGCCAACATCGACGCCAACAAGCGCACGAAGGACCTCAGCGAGGAGGAGGTGGCGCGCCTGCGCCAGATCGTCGACCGGATGGCGTCCGCCAAGGACATCCTCATCGAAGGTGACCTGCGGCGCGAGGTGGCGACCAACATCAAGCGCCTGACCGAGATCGGCTCGTACCGCGGCCAGCGGCACCGCCGCGGCCTGCCGGTCCGCGGCCAGCGCACCCGGACGAACGCGCGGAGCCGGCGCGGTCCGAAGCGCGCGGTCGCGGGCAAGAAGAAGGTGAAGGCAGGGAAGTGACCAAGAAGAAGGTCGTTCGCACTCGCCGGCGCGAGCGCAAGAACATCGTCGCGGGCCAGGCTCACGTCCAGAGCACGTTCAACAACACGATCATCTCGATCAGCGATGTCGACGGCAACGTCGTCGCCTGGGGCTCGGCCGGAGCGCAAGGCTTCAAGGGCAGCCGCAAGTCGACGCCTTTTGCCGCTCAGCAGACCGCCGAGACAACCGCCAAGAAGGCGCTCGAGCACGGCATGCGCTCGATCGAAGTCTTCGTCCGCGGACCGGGCGCCGGGCGCGAGGCGGCGATTCGTTCGCTGCAGGCGACGGGGCTCGAGGTCAGCGCCATCACCGACGTGACGCCGATCCCGCACAACGGCTGCCGCCCACCCAAGCGGCGCAGGGTCTAGGCGATGGCCAACTACAGCGGCCCGGTCTGCCGCTTCTGTCGCCGCGAGGGAGCCAAGCTCTACCTCAAGGGCGAGCGGTGCTACACGCCGAAGTGCGCCATCGAGCGCCGCGCTTTCGCGCCCGGCATGCACGGCCAGGCGCGCAAGCGCAAGACCTCGGACTACGGCCTGCAGCTGCGCGCGAAGCAGAAGGCGCGCCGCATCTACGGCCTGCTCGAGAAGCAGTTCCGCAACTACTTCGACCAGGCCTCGAACGAGCCGGGCGTCACAGGTTTGAACCTGCTCCGACACCTCGAGGCTCGCCTGGACAACGTCGTCTACCGGCTCGGCCTTGGGGCCTCGCGCAAGCAGGCCCGCCAGCTGGTCACCCACCGCCACTTCGAGGTGAACGGCAAGCTGGTGAACGTACCGTCCTACCAGCTCAAGCCTGGTGACGAGGTCAAGGTCAAGCCGTCCAACGGCGTGTTTGACGTGGCGCTCGAGGCGTCGAAGGTACGCCCGGTGCCCTCATGGCTTTCCTTCAACACGGACGAAAAGTCCGCCAAGATCCTCGCCCGTCCGGAGCGCCACGAGATGGAGTCCGGGGTCGAGGAACAGCTGATCGTCGAGTTCTATTCACGGTAAAGACACGGAGGTATGTAGTCCAAGTTGGCGATTGACACCCAGATGACCGTCACCCCCCAGGTGCGCAAGCTCGAGACGAGCGCGAACTACGGCAAGTTCGACATCGAGCCGCTCGACCCTGGGTTCGGAACCACACTCGGCAACACGCTGCGGCGCGTGCTGCTCTCTTCGCTTTGGGGCGCCGCTGTGACGTCGATCCAGATCGACGGAGTCGCGCACGAGTTCACCGCGATCCCGCACGTGAAAGAAGACGTGACCGAGGTGATCCTCAACCTCAAGAAGCTCTGCCTCAAGAGCTTCACCGAGGACCCCGTCACGCTGACGCTCGACGTCAAGGGACCGGCCGAGGTCCGAGCCTCGAACATCCAGGCCACGTCCGACGTCGAGATCGTCAACCCTGACCTCTACATCTGCACGCTGGCCGCGAAGGGCCACCTGCGCATGGAGCTGAACGTCGAGCGGGGCAAGGGGTACGTGCCGGCCGAGCGCAACAAGCGCGAGGGCCAGCCCATCGGCGTGATCCCGATCGACGCCATCTTCTCGCCCGTTGAGAAGGCGAACTTCACCGTGGAGAAGACCCGTGTCGGTCAGTCGACCGACTACGACCGGCTGATCATCGAGGTCTGGACCGACGGGACCATGTCGCCCGAGGAGGCGGTGAGCCACGCGGCGGAGCTGTTCACGCAGCACCTCAACCTCTTTGTGCGTTTCCGGGACTCGATCGAGAAGCACGAGCAGGAGCTCCGGGGCGAGAAGACCCCTCAGGGCCGCCTGATGGACACGCCGATCGAGGAGCTGGACCTCTCCGTGCGCGCTTTCAACTGCCTCAAGGCGAACGAGATCCAGACCGTCGGCCAGCTCTTGCAGAAGCGCGAGGAAGAGCTGCTCGCGCTGCGCAACTTCGGCCGGAAGTCGCTGGACGAGATCAAGGAAAAGCTCGTCGAGAAGGGATTCATCAAGCCCGAAGAGATGGGCACGGTACTGCGCGGCTAACGGAGCTTCATGCGACATCAGAAAAGCGGCCGCCGCTTCAACCGCGACACCGACGCGCGCAAGGCGCTGATGCGCAACCTGTGCACGTCTCTGCTCGAGCACGGCCGTATCACCACGACCGAGGCGAAGGCCAAAGAGCTGCGGCGCTGGGTCGAACGACTCATCACCACGGCCAAGGACCAGGACGTCAACGCCCGGCGGAAGGTGAGCGCGGAGGTCTCGAAGCCAGAGGTGGTGGAGAGGTTGTTCTCGAACCTGGTTCCGCGCCTCGCCGAGCGGCCGGGAGGTTACACACGGATCATTCACAAGGGCCCGCGTCTTGGCGACGCTGCGCCAATGGTGATCATCGAAATCGTCGACTGAAGCGTCCGCTTAAAAAGTGAATATCAAAGTCGTGCTGGAGTACGACGGGTCGGGCTTTGCCGGCTGGCAGCAGCAGGCGAAGGGTCGGACCGTTGAAGCTGAGCTGAAACGGGCGCTTCGCTCGATCACCGGCAAGGACGTCGTCGTCTACGGCGCGGGCCGCACTGACGCCGGAGCGCATGCGGAAGGCCAGGTCGTGAACTTTCACACCGACGGCCGCATACAGCCGCTGCGCATGCTGGCCGCGCTGAACGCCCGCCTGCCGGAGGACGTTGCGGTGCTGACCGCAGAAGAAGCGTCCGACGATTTCCACGCCCGTCACTCCGCGCTCTGGCGCCGGTACCGCTACCGATACCTCGATCGGGTCTCGCGACCCGCGCTGGAACGGGGCCGGTGCTGGCACGTTCGGGGGCCGCTCGACGTCGACGCGATGTCGCGGGCGACGCCCGCGCTGATCGGCAAGCACGACTGGACCACCTTCTGCTCGGCCTCGGAGCCGTCCGAAGCCAGGGTGCGCGAGATGCGCTCCGCGCAGGTCGCGCGAAGCGGCGATCTCGTCGAGCTGGAATTGGTCGCGGAGGGTTTCCTGCGGGGCCTGGCGCGCAGCATCGCGGGCGCGCTGGCCGAGGTGGGGCGTGGCCAACGCCCGCCGGAGTGGGTGGGCAGGATCCTCCAGGCGCGGGACCGCCGCCAGGCGGCGCGTACCGCCCCAGCGGGCGGGTTGACATTGATGGAAGTGATTTACTAGGAAACTCGAATGAGCAAGCAAAAGACATGGACGGCGAAAGCCGCGGATCTGAAAAGCGATTGGTACGTGGTCGATGCCACGGACCAGGTGCTCGGCCGCCTGGCCTCAGGTGTGGCCGCGATCCTGCGCGGCAAGCACAAGCCGACCTTCACTCCGCACCTGAACTCCGGCGACCACGTGGTGGTCATCAACGCCGCGAAGATCAAAGTCACCGGGAGCAAGCTGCAGACCAAGGAGTACACGCGCTACACGGGCTACCCCGGAGGGCTCCGGAAGCGGACCCTGCAGCGGGCCCAGGAGCTCGACCCAACCTTCCCGATCACGACCGCGGTGCGGGGCATGCTTCAGCGCAACACCCTCGGGGCGGATATGCTGAAGCGCCTCCGCGTGTACGCCGGCGCGGAGCACGGCCACGTGGCGCAGAAGCCGAAGGCGATCACATTCGACGCAAAGGGGAACTTGAAGCTTGGCAACTGACACGTTGAACCGCGGCACCGGCCGGCGCAAGAACGCCATCGCCCGCGTTCGCCTGTCGCCAGGCGAGGGCCGGGTCACGGTGAACGACAAGGACCCGCTGGCTTACCTCGGCCGTCGTGTGCTCGAGATGGCGGCTCTCGCGCCGCTGCGTGTGACCGGCACCCAGCGCAAGTTCGACGTGACGATCAAGGTCATCGGCGGCGGGTCGAGCGGGCAGGCGGGCGCGATCGCCCACGGCATCGCCCGAGCCCTGACACGGTACGACCCCGACTTTCGACCCGCCTTGAAAAAGGCCGGCCTGCTGACCCGCGACGCGCGGATGAAGGAGCGCAAAAAGTACGGCCTGAAGCGGGCTCGGAAGGCTCCCCAGTACACAAAGCGCTAGCCCGCAGGCTCGACTGGCCGGACTGCCAGAACGCACGCGACCTCGGTGGTCTGCCGCGTGCCGGCGGCGTTACGCGTTCCCGAGCGCTGGTTCGCTCCGACAACATCGGCTTCCTGAACGCAGCGGGCCGCGAGGCGATGCGTTCGTACGGTATGACCACCGTCATCGACCTCCGCAGCCCCTCAGAGCTGACCGGCTCGTCAGATTCGCGCTTTCCGCGCGACGAACAAAAGTCGGAGAGGGTCGCGGGCGTGACCTACCTCCACCGCGCACTCGTCGACGACGCGAACATGCGAAAGCTGGGCGAGTCTCCGGACATGTTCGACCGGTATCTGTTGATGCTCAACCGGCGGCCGCAAGCCTTCTGCGGCATCTTCACGTCAATCGCTGACGCCGACGGCGGCGTGCTGTTTCACTGTTTCGCGGGCAAGGACCGCACGGGCCTCGTCGCCGCGATGCTGCTCGAGATGGCCGATGTGCCGCGCGAGCACATCGCGGCCGACTTTGGCGCGACGGACGTCCAGCTGGCCGGCCAGTACGAGAAATGGATCAACGAAGCGGCCCCCGAAAAACGCGTTGATATGCGCGAAGAGCTCCGATGCCCGCCCGAGCGAATCCTTGGCGTCCTCGACTACCTGCACCAGAAGTGGGGAGGGGTAGCGAGCTACCTCGAGGCATCCGGCATGACGTCGGCAAACCTCGACAGGATCAGCGCGAAACTCGTGTAGCTCTTGTCGCCGTCAGGCGACCGCGCCCACGTCGGGACCTCGCGCGAGGTGCTGGAGGAAATCGGGCTGCGGCGGAACGACCACGAATTGATCGTCCTCACCACGAACGATCTGCCAACGCCCTTCGTGCACCAACCAGTGATGTCGGTGGCACAGCAGAACCAGATTCGGGAGGGCCGTCGCCCCTCCCTTCGACCAGTGCTGCATGTGATGCCCTGATGTCCATGCCGCAATCCGGTCGCACCCCGGCCACCGACATCCCTTATCCCGCGCGTCGAGCGCTCGCCTCGTAGCGGGCGGGATCTTCCGGGTCGTTCGCCCCACATCGATCACCTGGGAGTTGGCGCTGAGTAGAACCCGCGTGAC
>VBHJ01000073.1 GCA_005887685.1 Chloroflexota bacterium
TCATCTCGCGCGGCGTGATCGAACCTGAGCTGTCGGTGCGCCTGATGGCGGATGCGCGCAAAGAGGTTCTGGAGAGCATCCGGCGCTTCGCCAACTCCCGTTCCGACCTGAGCCTGCTTCAGGAGGCGATCCATGACGCGGTGTCGAAGACCGTCTACAGGCAGACCCGCCGCCGCCCTATGGTGATCCCGGTGATCACGGAGATATGAAGCTTCCGCCACTGGCGCTCATTGCGCCCAGTCTCTGTCCGCGCTGCGACCAGCCCGCGATGGTGCTCAACCATTCGGAGGAGGCGCGATGCGCGCACTGCGGCCTGCAGCTGCATCAGTGCGCAAACTGCCGCGGCATCGCGGGGCCATTCGACCGCTACTGCGGATTCTGCGGTCACGAGATGGTGCAGGGAGAAAAGCGGCCGCTGTGGTGGCGGCTATGGTTCCTGGCAGCTCTCCTACCTGTCGCAGCTGGATTGGCTTATGGGATAGCGCAAGCGCAAGTACATCACTAAGTCGATAAGGCTCCTCCCCATTCATGGGGAGGTGTCGGCGAAGCCGACGGAGGGGCTGAGGCGCTAACGATTTAGCCGATGCCCACACTCGACGCAGAAACTGTGCCGACCCAAATTGTGATGCCCACACGAGGGACACACGAGCCGCCGCGGCGGATCCGCCTGCAGCCACCTCTCGTTCTCGCGCCGGTACCAGATTCCGTCCTCCGGCCCCAGCATCCATCGCCGTCCTTCGCTGTCCAGCACCGCGAGGTCGCGCACCGAGACGCGGAACGCACGAGCCTGCAGGTTTCCGACGCGCCGTTCCTCGACCAGGAACTTGTAGCGGATCTCTGCCTCGGCAAATGGATCGACAGCCACGCCGAGAGTATGCAGGTCGGGATAACGTAGAATCCAATCGGCTCAAGGGCCCGCAGCATGCGTCGCACCACATCCCGAAGCTCGAGTCGATCCGGCGCACGTCGCGCGTCCTCCTCACGTTCCAAGCGGAGTAAGCGCGCCGCACGTCCGCGCCTGAGCACACGGCAGGTCCGCGAGATTTTCGGCGTCTTGCTGATGCTGGGCGCGCTGCTCGGCGTGCTCGCCATCCTCAGCCACGCCGGATCGATCCTCGGCGGCATCCGGGACGGCATGGTCGGCGGGTTTGGCAGCGCGTGGTTTGTCCCGGTCGTTGCGGCGATCGCGCTGAGCGCCTACCTGCTGTGGCCCAAAGCGCCACGGCCCCGCGGCATCGACTTCGTAGCGGGCCTGGTCGCTGTCGTGTCATTGGTCGGATTGTTCGGCCTGGCGGCAGGCGCCGGTGGATCGGCCGGACGCGCCATCGACGCAGCTCTGGTCGGTCCCTTCACAAGTGTCGGCGCATGGGCGCTCCTGATCGCGGGGCTCGTGATCGGGCTCATCGTCACCATCCACTTCAGCCCCGGGGCGCTCCTCGTCGCCACCGTGGGCGGCGTGCGTGCGGCAAACGCCGAGCGCGCGCGAATTCGCGACCTGGTTGCCGCACCCGCGCAGGACAAAGGCAAACTTCAGAGGCCGGCGCCCGCGTCCACCGACCTGCTGACCCGCTCGGCGGCAAGCTTCGCCACGGCACCGGCATCAGGCGACCAGCGCGCCTTGTGGGAGGTCGACGAGCCGGAGGAGCAAGCGCCCGAGAGCCCGCCCGGCCTGCCCGCCACGGTCGCGGTTGAGGAGCACGCTCCGCGAACCTCGGAGCATGTGCTGCGCGTCGTCGCCGAACCCGAGGATGACGTGCCCGAGATCGAGTGGAAGCTGCCCTCCATCGCACTGCTCGACACAGTGACCGCGCGCCGCGAGCGAATGGCGGATGAGATCAAGCGAAACGTGAAGATCCTCGAATCGACCCTGCAGACCTTCGGGGTGGAGTGCAAGGTCGTCGGCGTCAATCCGGGTCCCGCTGTGACGCAGTACGAGGTGCAGCCAGGCCCCGGCGTACAGGTCAAGCGCATCACCGCGCTCCAGAACGACCTCTCGCTGGCGCTTGCCGCGGCGCCGCTTCGTATCGAGGCCCCGATTCCGGGGAAGTCCGCGGTCGGCATCGAAGTGCCCAACAAGTCCGCGAGCCTGGTGACGATTCGCGAAGTCATCGAAACGGCCGCGTTCCGCGAAGGAACCAACCGGCTCGCGCTGGGCCTTGGCAACGACGTATCGGGGCAGTCGATCGTCGCCGACCTGACCCGCATGCCGCACCTTCTGATCGCCGGCGCCACCGGACAGGGCAAGAGCGTCTGCATCAACGCTCTCATCACCAGTCTGTTGTTCCAGGTCACGCCCGATCACCTGCGCATGCTCCTCATCGACCCCAAGCGAGTCGAGCTCACCGGCTACAACGGGCTGCCGCATCTCGCGCTGCCGGTGCTGGTCGAGTCGCATCAAGCCGCGGCGGCGTTGCGGTGGGCGGTCGCGGAGATGGACCGGCGCTACAAGCTGTTTTCGGGCGAGGGCGTGCGCAACATAGCGGCCTACAACGAGAAGGCCGTCCTGAAAACCGCACGGCCGCTGCCCTACATCGTCATCGTCATCGACGAGCTCGCCGATTTGATGATGGTCGCCGCGGGCGAGATCGAGGAGCTCATCTGCCGCATCGCGCAGCTGGCGCGCGCGGTGGGCATCCACCTGATCATCGCGACGCAGCGTCCTTCGACCGACATCATCACCGGGTTGATCAAAGCCAACATCCCGTCACGCATCGCGTTTGCGGTGGGCTCGCAGGTGGACAGCCGCGTCATCCTCGACACCGGCGGTGCCGAAAAGTTGCTGGGCCGCGGCGACATGCTCTACCAGCCTGTCGACGCGGGCAAGCCGACGCGAATCCAGGGCGCGTTCGTCAGCGACCCGGAGGTCGAGGGCGTCGTCAACTTCTGGAAGTCCCAGGGCGGTCCCCGGTACATGGAGGAGATCCTCGAAGAGGGTGCGGGGACCGAGTGGGAACGAGGGGAGCGCCGCGAAGAGCGCAAGCTCGACCCGCTCTTTGCACGCTCGGCGCGTGCGGTGGCGGCGGAGGGAGGCGCATCCGTCTCGTTGGTGCAGCGCAAGTTCAACGTCGGCTACTCACGCGCGGGACGCATCGTCGACCAGCTGGCCGAGCATCGCGTCATCGGCGGGTACCAGGGCTCGAAATCGAGAGAGGTGCTGATGACGCTGCCGGACGTCGATGACCTGCTGGAGCGGTTAGGCCTCGAATGACAGTTGGTCAGGCTCTTGCTGCCAAGCGCGGCGAGCGTGGCCTGACGATCGAGCAGGTTGAGGCGTCGACCCGGATCCGTGCCGATCACCTGCGCGCCCTCGAAGCGGACCAGCTCGACAGGTTGCCCGCGCCCGTCTACGCGAAGGGCTACCTGCGCACCTACGCGACCTATCTCGGCCTCGACGCCGAAGAGCTTGTCGCCGGCCTGCCGCGAAACGGAAGGGCGCCCAACCTCGCTCTTGGAATGGAAAAGACGGAACGCCGGCCTCGCTTCGTCCTCACGACACCTGCCATCGCAGCCGCCGGCCTGGTCCTGCTCGCGGGGGCCTTCACGGGTTATGCATGGCGCCAGGTCACAGCGGATCAGCGGGCCGCCGTGGTCTTCGCATCACCGTCCGTCGTGACGGGCGCACAGGTGACCGCCGCGGCAAGTCCCGCCATCCAGGTTCGCCCGATCGTCGTCGGCGTGCGGGTCACCGACTCGGTCTGGATCAACGCCGTGGTCGACGGGACGCCGCAGTACGGCGATTCAGGCCGCACCCTGACCGCCGGGTCGATCGTGTATTTCACCGGCGTGGACGTGAAGATCACGAGCGGAAAGGCCTCCGCGACGTTCATCACGATCGACGGTCGCAGCGTGGGGGCGATGGGGGCGGGCGTCGCAACCCGGGAGTTCTCGTCGCAAACTTCTCCGTAGGGAAGCGATGAACATCCCCAACGCGCTGACGATAAGCCGGTTGGCCGCCATCCCCGTGCTGATGGCTCTACTGCTCCTGCGCTTTCCCGGGCATGACCAGGTCGCCGCGGCGCTGTTCGTCGTGTTCTCTCTGACCGACACGCTGGACGGCCAACTCGCGCGCCGCCACGGATCGGTCAGCGACCTGGGCAAATTTCTCGATCCTCTCGCGGACAAGCTCTTCGTGCTGTCGGTCCTCATCGTCCTGGTGCAGGAGGGACTGGTCGCCTCATGGGTGGTGGTCGTGATCTTCTCGCGCGAGCTGATCATCACCATCCTTCGCTCGGTCGCGGCCAGCCAGGGCACGGTGATCTCCGCTGCTCCGCTGGGGAAGACCAAGACCATCACGCAGATGGGGGCCGTCGCCCTGCTCATTCTTCAGCGCCCCTATCCAATCCTGGTCCCGCTCGCCGACATCGCGGTCCTGGTCGCGGTTGCGTTCACCCTCTTCAGCGGCCTCGACTACCTGCTGCGATTCCGATACGTCCTCGGGATGGGCGACAACTCGTCGGGTGGGCATTCGCCCCTGCGGCGCCTGGTGCGAGACGTCGGGACGGCGCTCACGGAGCAACGGCTCACCGTTTCCGTCGCCGAGTCCTGCACAGGGGGCCTGCTGGGCTCGGCGTTCACGGACCAGTCCGGAAGCTCGGAATATTTCCGGGGCGGGATCGTCGCGTACAGCGACTCGGTGAAACGCGACCAGCTCGGCGTACCCCCGGGTTTGCTCGCGGACCACGGAGCGGTCAGCGCGGCGGTGGCCGAAGCAATGGCCGACGGCGCACGGTCACGCCTGGCGACCGACCTGGCCGTTTCGATCACGTGCATCGCGGGCCCGGACTCCGACCGGTCTGGCAAGCCGATCGGCCTCACCTACGTCGGCATCGCATCTCCAGCCGGCACCAGGTCGTTTGAGAACACGATGCGCGGCGACCGGTGGGCGAACCGCCGGCGGGCGGCGGAGTGGGCGCTGGAGCTTTTGCTGCAGCAGGTGCGGTCCGGCGGCGTGGAGGTGAAAACGGCTTGACGCACGAACACCTGTTCGTTACACTTTGCACTCTTAACAGGCTCAGTTGAATCCACGAACCTCAAAGCAGAACACTCATCGCAACGACCTAGGAGGCATGCCGAACACGATGGACAAAGACAAGGACAAAGACAGGGATAAGGAAAAGGACAAAGCCCTCGAGGAAAAGGATCGAGCTCTCGATTCGGCGATGTCCCAGATCACCAAGAGCTACGGCAAGGGCGCAATCATGAAGTTGGGCGAGCACGTCGCGCAGCGGGGCGAGGTGATCGCCATCTCAACGGGCGCGCTGCCCCTCGACCTGGCCCTCGGAGTGGGGGGTATCCCGCGCGGAAGGGTGACCGAGATCTACGGTCCGGAATCAGCCGGCAAGACCACCCTCGCGCTCCACGTCATCGCCGAAGCCCAGAAGGCCGGGGGCGTGGCGGCGTTCGTCGACGCCGAACACGCCCTCGATCCGCTCTACGCCTCGCGCATCGGCGTCAAGATCGACGACCTCCTGATCAGCCAGCCCGACACCGGCGAGCAGGCGCTCGAGATCGTCGAGGTGCTGGTCCGGTCCAACGCGGTGGACGTGATCGTCATCGACTCGGTCGCGGCGCTGGTGCCGAAGGCGGAGATCGAGGGCGAGATGGGTGACTCGCACATGGGCCTGCAGGCGCGGCTGATGTCGCAGGCGCTGCGCAAGCTCACCGCCGCGATCTCGAAGTCGAACTGCTCGGTGGTCTTTCTCAACCAGCTTCGCGAGAAGGTCGGGATCATGTTCGGCAACCCCGAGACGCAGCCCGGCGGCCGAGCTCTGAAGTTCTATTCGTCGATCCGCCTGGACATCCGCAAGGTCGAGGTGATCAAGAACGGGCTCGACTCGATCGGGGCGCGGGTCAAGGTCAAGGTCGTGAAGAACAAGGTGGCGCCGCCTTTCCGCGCCGCGGAGTTCGACATCCTGTTCAACGAAGGCATCTCGCGCGAAGGCGCCCTGATCGACGCGGCGATCGAGTGGTCCATCCTCGAGAAGAGCGGCACCTGGATGTCTTACGGCGACCAGCGGCTGGGCCAGGGCCGGGAGAACGTGCGCAACTACCTCCGCGAGAACCCGAGCCTGTCGGCCGAGATCGAGGCCAAGGTGCGCGAGAAGGCGGCCGGCGCGGTCGCGCCGATCAGAGGCGCGGTGCCCGTCAGGTCGAACGCGGGTGCCCCGGAGGAGCTCTAGACAGAAGCCGCCGCCGGTCGGAGCCTTGAGCGCAGCAGTCGCCCTGCAGGCACGCCGAGGCCACTCGCAGGCTGAGCTGCGCCGCAAGCTCGGCCGGCGAGGCTACGACGAGGCCGACGTGGACTCGGCGTTGGCGCAGCTTGTCGAGAAGGGATTGCAGAATGACGGTGCCTTCGCTGAAGGACACGTCCGCCGGCGATCCCGCTTGCTCGGCCCCCTGGCGCTGTCTGCCGAGCTCAGCGCTCGGGGCGTCGACCGTGACGTCGCCGATGGTGCCATGGCTCGATTCACCGTGGACAGGCAACTCGCCGCGGCCCGGCAGCTGGCCGAACGTCTGTGCGGCAACACGCGGTATGCAAGCTACCGGGAGCTGCTGCACGCCGTGGGTGCCAAGCTGATGCGCCGGGGCTTCTCGATGCCGGTCGCCCGGGCGGCCTGCGAGGCACTCTGGGCCGGGACGTCTGACAGCCCCGAAGCCCAGGCCCCGCCGCCGGTCGTCTAGGCGCCCACCCGCCCGGCGTCGGGGCCTAGAATTTGGGTCACACGGGGCCTGCTTTGGACCCGTAAGTCATAGAGCCAACCCGAGGTGGGACCCCAGTCTGGCCCCGCCATGGTCACGCACTTTGACAATCGAATAACGAGGTGCATGTCACATGCCTGTCTACGTCTACGTATTGCTATTGGTGGCAGCGGCGGTCGGCCTCGCCGTCGGTTTTGGGGTTGCGTACCAGCGCCTCGGCCGCCGGCAGAGCGATGGGAGCCACGCTCTCGAGCTCAAGGCCCAGCAGACCCTCATGGAGGCGGAAACGCAAGCCAAGGAGAAGCTGCTGGAGGCCAAGGAAGAGGCCGTCAAGGTCCGCACCGCCGCCGAACAGGAAGCCCGCGAGTATCGGGCCCAGTCGCAACAGATCGAAAAGCGTCTGATCCAGAAAGAGGAAAACCTCGACCGCAAGGGAGAGGACCTCAATCGAGCGGAGCGAGAGCTCGCCAACCAGAAGAAGTCCCAGGACGACATCAAAGCTCAGCTGGAGGAGAGCTACCGCCAGCAGGAGCGCGAGCTGCAGCGCGTCGCCAACATGACGCGCCAGGAAGCCCAGGGAATCCTGATGGCCCAAGTCGAGCAGGACCTGCGCAACGAAGTGGCGCGTAAGGTCCGCGAATCGGAGCTGGCGGCGCGCGACGAAAGCGAGCGTCGTGCTCGGGAGATCGTCACCGAGTCGATTCAGCGCATCGCGGCCGACCAGACAGCAGAGGTTTCCGTTTCGGTCCTGCCCCTGCCGACCGACGAGCTGAAGGGGCGAATCATCGGCAAAGAGGGGCGCAACATCCGCGCGCTCCAGCAGGCCACCGGGATCGACCTCATCGTCGACGACACGCCGGAGGCCGTGATCATCAGCGGGTTCGACCCTGTGCGCCGCGAGGTGGCAAGGGTCGCGCTGAACAAGCTCATCGTCGATGGCCGGATTCATCCAGCCCGGATCGAGGAGATCGTCGCCAAGTCCCGCCAGGAGGTCCTGCAGAGGGTCAAGGAGGAGGGGGAGGCTGCGGTCCTCGAGCTCGGCCTTCAGGGTTTGCACCCTGAGGTCGTTCGGCACATGGGCATCCTCCGTTTCCGCACCAGCTACGGGCAGCAGGTGCTCAACCACTCGAAAGAGGTCGCCTACCTCGCCGCCATGATGGCGTCCGAGATCGGCGCCGACGTCCGTATCGCAAAGCTGTCAGGGCTGCTGCACGACATCGGCAAGTCCATCGACCACGAGGTCGAGGGCTCGCACGCCGTGATCGGTGCAGACCTGCTCCAGCGACACGGGGTTCCCGCCCAGGTGGTGCACGCCGTCCGCGCACACCATTACGACGAGGAGCCGCACACCATCGAGGCGCTGCTCCTGATCGCGGCGGACGCAATCTCCGCGGCTCGTCCCGGAGCGCGTCGCGAGTCGCTCGAGGCATACGTCAAGCGGCTCGAGAAGCTGGAGGAGATCGCGAACTCCTTCCAGGGAGTCCAGCAGTCTTACGCCATCCAGGCCGGCCGTGAGGTCCGGATCCTGGTCAAGCCGGAGCAGATCGACGACACGGCTGCTCAGCTCATGGCGAGAGACATCGCCAAGCGAATCGAGTCGGAGCTGAGCTTCCCCGGCCAGATCCGCGTCACCGTGGTGCGCGAGACGAGGGCGGTCGAGTACGCAAAGTAAACGCCAAAGGGAGTCCGCGCGAGGGCTCCCTTTTCTTTTTGCCCGACAATCGACGAATGCCTGGGGCTGAGTTCCGCATCCTGTTCGTGGCCGACGTGGTCGGCCATCCGGGCCGGGACGCCGTCAAGGCCCTGCTCCCGGGCCTCAAGAAAGAGCTACGCCCGCACCTGACCATCGTCAATGGCGAAAACGCCGCCGGAGGCTTCGGACTGACGGCCAAGATCGTCGCCGAGCTGAGGGCCTCGGGCGCCGATGTGGTCACGTCGGGCAACCACGTCTTCGCGCAGAAGGAGTTCGTCGGCGAGCTGCCCAACCTGGAACGCGTCCTCCGGCCGGCCAACTACCCGTCGGCCGCGCCAGGACAGGGCTGGTGCCTGGTCGACGCGGGCGGCCACCAGGTACTCGTCATGAACCTCATCGGGCGGATCTTTCTCGAGGCGCTGGATGACCCCTTCCGCGCCGCCGACGCGATCCTGGCCGCGCATCCTGGCACGCCCATCGTCTTCTGTGACATGCACGCCGAGGCCACGTCGGAGAAAACGGCGATGGGGTGGTACCTGGACGGCCGCGCCAGCGCCGTGGTGGGTACGCACACCCACGTCCCGACCGCCGACGCCCGGATCCTGCCCGGCGGGACCGCCTACGTCACCGACGTGGGCATGGTAGGGCCCCGGGACGGCTGCATCGGGATGGACAAAGACGTGGTCCTCCAGCGCTTCCTGAGTGGGGTCCCGAACCGGTTTGTCGTGGCGTCTGGACCCGTGACATTCAATTCCGTACTGGTTACCATTAACAGTTCCACCGGCCGAGCCACATCGATCCAGCGAGTCGACCGTGAACATTCTTGAAGGGGTTCCAGCAATGACATCGGAGCGCACTCCAGTTGAGGTGCTCAAGGTTTCGGCCACGTCCAAGCCAGTCGCGGTGGCAGGCGCCATCGCCGGCGTGATCAGGAGCAAGGGTCGGGTCGAGGTGCAGGCGATCGGGGCGGGCGCGATCAACCAGGCGGTCAAGGCGATCGCGATCTCTCGAGGCTACGTGGCGCCTGGTGGTCTCGACCTGGTGTGCATCCCGGCGTTCATCGACATCTCCATCGACGGTGAGGAGCGCACAGGAATCCGGTTGCTCGTGGAGAGTAGATAACGGTTAGCTCGGAGACCCATACCCGGTCGTTCCACATCTGGACGATCGGATGCCAGATGAACTCGGCGGATTCCGAGAGCCTCGCGCGGCGATTGCTCGCGGCCGGCTACCTAGAAGATTCCCTGGAGCGCGCTGACGTCGCGATCCTCAACACGTGCGTGGTCCGCCAGGCATCCGAGGACCGCGTCTACTCCAAGCTCCACGAGCTGAAATGGTGGAAGACCCCCGACCGGACCATCGCGGTCACGGGCTGCATCGTTGCGAAGGAAGGCGAAAACCTGACGCGCCGATTCCCGCACCTCGATGCGGTCGTGCCGATCGGCGACTACGACGACTTCGTGGCGAACCTCGAGGCCCGGTATGACTACTCGCAAGGCGAGCCGCTGCCACACGCCGGCCGGACCGGCGTTAGCCACTACGTCCGTGTCATCCAGGGCTGCGATCACAACTGCACCTTCTGCATCGTGCCGCGGGTCCGCGGCCGGGAGAAGCACGTCCCCCTTGAAGCCGTCGTGGCCGAGTGCCGCCAGGCGGTGGTGGACGGGGCGAAGGAAGTCGTGCTGCTCGGCCAGAACGTCGACGACTACCACGACCCTGATGGCGGTGGTGGCCTGGCCGCGCTGGTGGGCGAGGTGGAGAAGATTCCGGGCCTGCGCCGCGTGCGATTCATGACCTCGCACCCACAGGACCTCGAGATCGAGCTACTCGAGGTGATGGCCGCGAGCGACGTCGTTTGCCGCGAGCTGCAGCTGCCGATCCAGTCGGGCGACGACACCATCTTGAAGCGAATGGCCCGTGGATACCAGACGCGCCACTACAGATCCATCGTCGAGAACGCGCGGCGGTTGATGCCGGACATCGGCCTGGTGACCGACGTCATCGTCGGTTTTCCCGGCGAATCCGAGGCTGCTTACCTCAACACACGCGCGCTGGTCGAAGAGATGGAGTTCGACGTCGTCCACATCGCGATGTACTCGCCCAGGCCCGGAACCTTCGCCGCGACGCGGATGGACGACGACGTGCCGCATGCAGAGAAGCTGCGGCGACTGAACGACCTGCTCGCCCTGCAGCGCGGGATCGCCGCGCGGAAGACGGCCCGATGGCTCGGCCGCGACGTCGAGGTCCTGATCGAGGGCCGCGACGAGCTCAACCGGCCCTTCGGCCGCATTCGCCAGGGCAAGCGGGCGATCGTAATGCGTTCCGGCGAGGTGGCGCCAGGCGAGGTCCTCAACGTCCGGGTCGTGCAGGCCACGGCAGGCCAACTGCTGGGACTCCCTGCCGCGTGACGATCCCAGCCACCCCGGTCATGCGGCAGTACCGGGAGGCAAAAGAGAAGCACCCCGACGGGATCCTGCTCTTCCGGCTCGGCGACTTCTACGAGATCTTCTTCGATGACGCGAAGGTCGCCGCGCCGATCATGGGCGTGCAGCTGACGTCGCGGCCACTCGGCAAAACGGGTCGCGCGCCGATGTGCGGTGTTCCGCATCACGCGTGGCAGTCGTATGTCGGCAAGCTGCTCCGCGCGGGTCACAAGGTCGTGATCTGTGACCAAGTTGAAGCGGCAAGCAAGAACAAGATCGTGCGCCGCGACGTCACGCGTGTGCTGACGCCGGGCACGGTGGTCGAAGACGCATATCTCGAACCGTCGCGTCCCAACTACCTCGTCGCCGCATGGACGCGCGGCACCGAGGCCGGGATCGCCGCATGCGAGGTTTCCACCGGGGAGCTGCTCCTCTGCCAGGTGCCGAAGGACAGGCTGCAATCGGAGCTCGAGCGGCTGGCGCCCGCGGAGCTCCTCACGCCGCCCGAGATCGAGGAGTACCGGTTCGATCCGTTGCGAGGCCAGCAGCGGCTCAAAGATTTGCTGGGGATCGCTTACCCGGCATCGGTGGGCGCGGCCGAGGCGCCGCTCGCGGTAGGAGCCGCGGGCGTCGTGCTCGACTACCTGAAGCACAACCAGACGCGAGTCGTCCCGGGCTCGTACACGGTGCGCACCTACTCGCCCGACGCGACCATGCCGCTCGATGCCGCGACGGTGCGCAACCTCGAGCTCCCCGCCCTGGTCACACTCATCGATCGGACCTCCACCCCGATCGGCGCCAGGCAGCTGCGCGCGTGGCTCGGGGCGCCCCTGCGGGATGCGGAGTCGATCGAGCTCCGCCTGGCGGCGGTGGACGAGATGGCGTCCGGGGCGACGTTGCGCGATCGCCTGCGCGAGCTCCTTCGGCCCGTGGGCGACCTGGAACGGCTGGTCTCGCGAGCCTCGCAGGGTCACGCCACCGCACGGGAGCTGGTGGCGCTTCGGCGCTCGCTCGAGGCAATTCCCGCCGTGCTGGAGGCGCTCAACGGCTGCGCCGCCCTGGTGACGCGAGAGCTGGCGGGCCAGGTGAACGCAGCGCCCGAGCTGGCCGGCACACTGGCCAGAGCCCTGGTCGATGACCCGCCGCCGACCGTTCGGGCGGGCGGCGCGATCCGCGCGGGCTATGACGCCGACCTCGATGCGATCGCCGATGCCTCGCGTGGCGCTCGGGAGTGGGTGGCAAAGCTCGAGGCCGCGGAGCGCAGGCGAACGGGCATCCGCGCACTCAAGGTCGGCTTCAACAAGGTCTTCGGCTACTACATCGAGGTCACCCACGCGAATACGGTCCCCCTGCCTGAGGAGTACACGCGCAAGCAGACGCTCACCGGCGGCGAACGCTATGTCACACCCGAGCTGAAAGAGAAGGAAGCGATCGTGCTCAGCGCCCAGGAGCGGATCGCGGCTCGCGAGCTCGAGATCCTGCACGACCTCGGCGCCGCGGTCGCATCCTCTGCACCTGGACTGCGCGGGTGCGGCCGCGCCCTGGGCATGGTGGACGCGCTGGTCAGCCTGGCGGTCGCTGCTGCGGACTACGACTGGAGGCGCCCGGAGGTCAACGCCGGAGTGCAGCTCAGCATCCAGGCGGGTCGCCACCCGCTGGTGGAGCGGAGCCTCCCGGCGGGCGTGTTCGTCTCCAACGATCTCGACCTCGATCCGGAAACCGCTCAGATCATCATCCTCACCGGGCCCAACATGGCCGGCAAGTCGACCTACTTGCGCCAGGCCGCGATGATCGTCCTCCTCGCGCAGTGCGGCAGCTTCGTGCCGGCGGAGCGGGCGGTGATCGGACTGGCCGACCGAGTGTTCACACGCGTTGGAGCGCACGACGACATCAGCGCCGGAATGTCGACTTTCATGGTCGAGATGACTGAGACCGCCTACATCCTCAACCACGCCACGCGCTCGTCGCTGGTTATCTTCGACGAGGTGGGGAGAGGGACCTCGACCTACGACGGCGTCTCGATCGCGCAGGCTGTCGTCGAGCACCTGCACGACTCTCCGAAGCTCGGCTGCCGCACGCTTTTCGCCACGCACTATCACGAGCTGACCGCGCTCGCCGAACGGCTGCCCAGGGTGCGCAATGAGCGCGTCGAGGTTCTCGAGGAGGGCGACTCGGTTAGCTTCCTGCACCGGGTGGTGCCAGGAGGCGCGGACCGCTCCTATGGCATTCACGTCGCGGCCGTGGCCGGGCTTCCGGCGGGCGTCATCGCGCGGGCTCGCCAGGTGCTGAGTGAGCTCGAGCAGCAGCGGCCGCTCGAACCGCCCGAGCTCCAGCTGGGCCTGCCCATCGAGATCACGCCCGATCCGCTGCGCAAGGAGCTCCAGGAGATCGATCCGGCATCACTCAGCCCGCTCGAGGCGCTACAGAAGCTGTATCAGCTCAGGGCGAAGCTCATTTCATGATCCAACTGCTGTCGCCTGAAGTCGCTGACGCGATCGCCGCCGGCGAAGTGATCGAGCGACCCGCATCGGTCGTCAAGGAGCTGGTCGAAAACGCGCTCGACGCGGGGGCCAGGCGTATCAGCATCGATGTGCGGGGAGCGGGCAAAACCTCGATCCGCGTCAGCGACGACGGCGCGGGGATTCCCGCGGAAGAGCTCGTGCTGGCCTTTGTCCGCCACACCACTAGCAAGCTGACGAAACTCGCCGACCTGGCGGTCATCGAATCGTTCGGCTTTCGCGGCGAGGCGCTCGCCAGCATCGCTGCGGTGGCGGATGTGGAATGCGCGAGCGGGGGCGCAACGTTGCGCGTTCGCGCCGCAGAGGTGGCGGAGCAGGGTTTGGGTCCGTTGCTGCCAGGCGTGGTGATCGAGGTGAGGGATCTATTCGCCAACGTGCCGGCGCGCTTGAAGTTTCTGAAAAGCGATGCCACCGAGGTGGCCGCGATCAAAGACGTGGTGAGCGCGTTCGCAGTGCTGCACCCGCATGTTCGCTTTCACCTCACGATCGACAGCCGCGCGGCGCTCAGCACCAACGGCGACGGTGACCAGCGGCGCGCGATCGCTGCCGTCTACGGCGCTCCGGTCGCGGCCGAGATGCTCGAGATGATCGGCATGCCGCTCGTGAAGGGCATGGTGAGCCAGCCGCGGCTCAGCCGCGGCAGCCGCGACGGGATGATGCTCGCGGTCAACGGCCGGCCGATCAGCGCGCGATCGCTCGTGTACGCGCTCGAGGAGTGCTACCAGGGCCGCCTGGAGCGCGGCCGCCATCCGATTGCCGTGATCGACATAGGCATCGACCCCGAGCTTGTCGACGTCAACGTCCACCCCGCGAAGAAAGAGGTGCGTTTCCGCGACGAGGGCGCCGTTTTCGCCGCCCTCCAACGGGCTGTGCGCGCTGCATTGGACGGAAGCGATCCGTTCCGCTACCGGCCCCCCGAAACGAGCGGCAAGGTGGTCACCACGCTTTCCGCATCGCCGCTCACCCTCCACGATGCCTCGACCGTGCTGGCGACGCCCGAGACCAACGGCCACGGCTCGACCACCCTCCTCCGGCCGATCGGCCAGGCGGGCCCGGGCTACCTGGTCGCCGAGGGCCCACATGGCCTGGTCCTGGTCGATCAGCACGCGGCGCACGAGCGAGTCCTCTACAACCAATTGCTCGAACGGCTGCGCACGGGCCGGGGCGCCAGCCAGCCGCTGCTCATCCCGCAGGCGGTGGACGTCGAGCCCGCGCTGATCGCCGCGGCTGCGGATCACCGCAC
>VBHJ01000074.1 GCA_005887685.1 Chloroflexota bacterium
AGAAACCCCAATCCTCGCTCTTCCCCATTTATGGGGAAGTACCCGGCGAAGCCGGGGGATGGGGCTGATGTGCTCTGTAGGCAGACAAATCTAGGACCGGCCGCGATGGGCGACGAACTCGAGCAGGTCTGCCCGGGTGATGACCGCGATGGGTTTCCCCTCATCGAGGACGAGCACCGCCTGCTCGCCCCGAAGGAGCGGCTCGAACGCGTCATCCAGCGAGGAATCGATCGCGACCTGGCTCATCGGTGCGTCCATGGCCGCCGACACAGCGGTGGTCACCACGGCCGGGTCGCGATAGACGCGGTCCAACAACGAGCGCTCCTGGAGCGTGCCGACCACGCCCTGCCCGTTCGACTCCTCGACGACCGGCAGCTGCGATATCCCATAGCGCTGCATCAGGTCGATCGCCTCCCCCACCGACTTTGCCGCCTCGACCGTCACAAGCTGCGGCAGGCCTTTGGGGTGCGACAAAAGCACCTCGCGGATGCGCACCGCCCCAAGCCGCGCCAGGTATCCGTTCTGGCGCATCCATTCGTCGCTGAAGAACTTGCTGAGGTAGTTCCGCCCCGTGTCGGGAAAGAGCACGACGATCACGTCATCCGGCCCCCGCGTCAACGCGACCTCGAGCGCGGCGTGCAGGGCGAGACCCGACGAGCCGCCGACGAGGATGCCCTCCTCGCGCGCCAGCCTCCGCGCCGCCATGAATGACTGCTTGTCCGTCACCTGGACGATCTGGTCGACGATCTTGATGTCCATCGTCCCGGGCATGAAGTCCTCGCCGACGCCCTCGACCTTATATGGGGCGATCGCTCCCGAGTAAAGCGAGCCCTCCGGGTCCGCGCCGACGATGTGGACGGAGGGCTTTCGTTCCTTGAGGTACTTGGCCACGCCGCTGATCGTCCCGCCCGTTCCCATGCCGGCGACGAAGACGTCGACGCGACCTTCGGTCTGGTCCCAGATCTCGGGCCCGGTCGTCTGGTAGTGCGCCTCGGGGTTGCGCGGGTTGAAGTACTGGTTGGGCTGGAACGCGCCAGGGATCTCGCGCGCCAGGCGGTCGGCCACCGAGTAATAGGACTGAGGCGACGATCGCTCAACGTTGGTGGGGCAGATCACCACGTCCGCGCCGTAGGCCTTGAGCAGGCTGATCTTTTCGGCCGACATCTTGTCCGGCATGACGAAGACCATCTTGTAGCCCTTGATCGCGGCCACCATGGCCAGGCCGTGACCCGTGTTGCCGGAGGTCGGCTCGATGATCGTCCCGCCCGGCCTGAGCTGGCCCGTCCGCTCCGCCTCTTCGACCATGGTCAGCCCGATGCGGTCCTTCACGCTGCCGCCCGGGTTGAGCTCCTCGAGCTTGGCCAGGATGGTCGGCTTGATGCCGGCGGTGACCTTGTGGAGGCGCACCAACGGCGTGTTCCCGACGAGGTCGAGAATGCTGTCGGAAAATTTCACCTCACACCCAGCTTGGATTCTATCCCTCGGTCGGCGGCTTGCTCGGCGCCGAACCAGCGGAAGAAAACCACCAGCGCGGCGACCGCCAGCGTCACCTTGCCGACGATCATCAGCACCGCTCCGGCCACCGTCTGGTCGATCAGCGCGGTGAATCCCGCGATCAGCCTGGGTACGTGCGTGTAGTACTCGTAAAAGGGCACCCGCGAGAAGATCAGGGCCAGGGCGACCCCATCCTGGGGGAGGGTCGCCAGCAGCATGTACACGAGCTTGGCGCCCGGCGACATCTGCCAGCGGGCCTGCGCCGACGTGGCCTCGATGATCGGCCAGTAGAGGACGACCCCCGAGGCGATGAACATGAGGTGCTCGACCACATGGAGCCCCTCGTTGGAAAGAGTCGCGTCGTATAGCGGTGGAGCATGCCAGGCGATCATCACCGCGGCTGCGATCACCTGGGCCTGCACGGGCTCGGTCAGCACGCGCACTCCCGGCACCCGGACCAGGCGGGCCGCCATGGCCCGGGAAAGCCCGAGGAGCAGGAGAGGCGGCGCGACGAATGCGAGCAGCACGTGCTGCAGCATGTGGACGCTGTCGAGGTAGCGGTCGCTGATGGTGTCGACCGGCGTCTCCAGCGCGACCCACAGCGTCAACAGGCCCGCGAGCAAGTAGATGGTGTGCTTTCGTCTCGCGTCGGGGGCGCCGCGAGCCAGCCAGGCGTGGCCGAAAAACACCAGGACGAGCCCCGCATAGACGGACACGTCGAACGGCCACGTCACAAGGGGCCCCCGCGAAATCACGGCGTAGCCTCTGATTTCGTGGGGATTTCGATCACTCGCGAACAGGGTTGGTCGCGGGCCGCGAGGCCAGCGCGATGAGGAGGATGACCACGACCAGGACATGCGCCGCGGTGCACCAGAGGCAGATCACACCGAGGCGCACGATCTCGATGAAGACCAGGTAGAGGACGGTGGCGAGGCCGATCCCAGACCACACCAGGTGGGCGCGGCCGGGCGGTCGAATCCAGAGCAGCGCGCTGACGCCGAACCAGATGATGCCCGCGGCCGAAGTTGGAACAGCCGTGCCGCCGATCACGGCGTAGGAGCTCGAGAGCACCGCTTCGCAGTTGATCGGGCCCGTCAGCGGGCAGCCGGGTACCACGCCCGCGTAGTGGAGGAGGGTCAGGTAGATGGAGACCGCGACTCCCGCCAGGCTGACGAGAAGCGCCGAGAGTTGCGGTCGGGACACTACTTCAGCGTCTTCTCGAGGTTCTGGATCGTCGCGCTGGCGCAGACGGTGGCCGGCTGATCGCCGGTGATCTTGCAGACGGCCGCGGTGATCAGGTTCGCCGAGCCGATGATCGCCTTGGCCTGGGTCGAGTCGGGTTGCTGCAGGGTGCCCGCCACGGCTTGCCAGCTCATGCCCGTGATCGTGTCTGGCGAGTAGGTCGCGCCGGTGAAGACGTATTGGTTGGCGAAGTCGACGAACGGTATGGATCCGGCGGTGTTGTACTGGCTCACCAGTTTCTGCTCCGAGGTCGATGGCGTCTGCAGCGGGTTCTGGTCGCGGTCGGTGGTTTCGACCGCGCGGAAGTCGATGTACTGGCTCGTGTACTGCGCCTTGCGAAAGGTGAAAGTCATGGTGTTGGGGTAGACGTCCGTCGAGGACGAGGTCGTCGTCTGCAGCCCCGTAAACGTCCCGAAGCGCGAGAGGGCGATGATGAGCGGCCATCGCTCGGCCGCACAGAACGGACAGTACTCAGCGCCGAGATAGAAGACCTCCGGTTTACCGGTCGAGCCCAGGAGCTTGGTGCCCGACACCGGCTTGATCAGGTTGTTCGCGGTGCCCTGGCCCACCGCGTCGAACTCCGACGCCGGGAGGCCGGTCATCATCGAAACCACCACCGTGGTCGTGTCCTGGCTCAGTGGCTTCGGCGGAAGCGGTGTCGTGTACCAGTGGATGACCCAGAACGCAGCGATCAAGACGGCGATGCCCGCCACGACCGCGACCGGCATCACCCAGGCCGGTGTCCCCGCCACGGGTTTGCGCAGCGGCGTGGCCCGTCGTACCGGGCGCTTTGCGCTCACGACTCCCTGGTGATGGGTTGGGCCAGGATCCAGAGGCTGGTCATCGTGTAGAGCACCATCAACAACAGCATGGGGTACTGGCTCAGCAGCGCGCGCTGGGCGGTGCGAAACCTCTCCCCCGCGCGCAGATGGGAGAGAAAGACGGCGATGACGTGGCCGAGCACGATCAGGACGATGTCGGCGTACCAGACGGTCGACGCCTGGGCCAGCGCGAAGTTGGGGCTGAAGCTCGCCACCGCCGGCAACAGGTGCCATCCCCGATGAAGGGGATCGTTGAGCAGCGGGATCATGTACTGCGACGAAACGACCACGTAGCTGTAGTTGTGCGCGGCGTTGTAGACCAGCGCGATGGGCACCAGCGTCAACGCGAAGGACGAAACGGTGGCCTTGAGGTCGACCTCCCGCTGGCCCAGGTAGATGACGGCTTCCATGAACGTGATGAACACGAGCAGGAACGCGATCGTCAGCAGGATGAGGCCGAATGTTCGGATCGCAAAGAAGCCGAACGAGCCCAGGGGCAGCCAGAAGGGCTTGAGCGAAACGGTGAAGTCCTGCCACGCGGGCGTGGCCGAGATCCCGTCGAACGCAAGCGTGCTCAGCATCAGGATCACGAAGAGCACGCGGTCCCAGCCTGACGGAGCTGGCTTCAGTAGTCCGACCCCCCACGGCCGGACGTAAACCGCGCTGATCCTTCCCCACTCATCGCGCTCCGCCTCCACGGGTCCGAAGCGCGCCACGATTCCAAACAGGATCGTGAAGGCCTCGCAGTGCTCGAGCCACTCGTCGCGGCCGAAGAGGAGCATGCCGGCCACGGTGATGACGGTGTAGACGAGTGCCGCGATGGCCACGATGACCGGCCGGTTGGCCATCCCGGTCGTCAGCTCGAGGCAGGCGAAGCTGAAGTAGGCGGCGGTTGCGGGCCAGATCCCGACCTCGGGCAGCTTCCAGGCTGCTTTGATCCGAGCCAACCTCGCCACCGCGTCGTATATCGCCGTCCAGGGGTTCAGGAGGTACCACAGGTTTCCGACCAGCCCCGAAAGGATCACCAGCATCGCCCAGAAAAAGATCCACACCACGTACTCAGCCGGGTTGTAGAAGGAGTTGTCCGAACCGAAGAACCCGGCGATGACGACGGTGAGGAAACCAACCAGGCCGATTCCGCCGCCGACGATGCGAGGCCATGGACATCGGGCGACAGGCAGGAGCCAGGGCACCGCCCGGCGTGGATAGTCGGTCGCGTTCGGTCCGACCCGATCACCCGCGAACAGGACGACCAGCACGAAGGAGATGAACACGACGCCGCCCGCCGCGTAGAGGTAGAGGGCTGTGGCGATGGGCAGGTCGTAGCGCGGTCCAAAACCGTGCAACAGGATGTGGGCGGTGAGCATCATGGACTCACCACCAGGGCGCCGAGCGAGCGACCCGTGCTCTCCCACTCGATGTCGCAGCTGCAGGTCTTGTCGGCTTTGAACGTGTGGCTGACCACCTGGCCGGCCTTCGCGTCGAATGCGATGTCGTACTCGTGGAGGTGAACCTCCCCGTCGGTGTCACTGGTGATGTTGATGGTGATCGTGTCGCTCTGATGCGCTTGCAGGGTGTCCGGCTTCATCGTCGTGGCGCCGGTCACGGTCACGTTGAACGTCAGGTTCTGCCCGCTCTTATGACTCGTGACGTAGAGAAGAATTCCGCCCGCGACGAAAAAGACCACGAGCACCGCGACGACGACGAGAGCGCGAGTTCTGCTCACGCGTTTCCTCCTTTATCTCTGCGCGTTGACGATCGATTCGGTTGCGCGCTTAGAGAGGAGGGCCTCGCCGGTTGAAGCCCGAGGCGACCTGTTCGCTTGCGAGGACGACTTGCCGCGCGGGAGAGAAGGCCGGCCCCGTGACGGCGTAGACAAAGCGGCGGAGGACCGGCGTGAGCATGAGCCGCAGCCGCGCGATCGCGGGACCGAGACGCATGGCGAGCCAGCGCAATGCAAGCGCCGAGACCAGCGCGACCGGCAGCTGTCCCGCCGTGCCCCACAGAAGCAGGACCGCGGGGGACGTCCCAGGGGAGCCGCTCCACGCGGCTTCGGCAGCTTCCTGGAGCACAAAGCAGGCAAGCTGCAACGTGTAGAGGACGGCGAAAAGCCGCAGCAGCGAGAGTGCCGGCTCGCGAGCGATGGGCCGGGCCGCCGCCACGCGGGCGAAACCAATCACGAGAAGCGCGATCAGGGCAATCGCCGCCGCCGCACCCAACCCGGTCTTGACCAGGGCCGGGAAATACGCATGCGCGCCCGCGCTCTGAACCTGAATCGCGCGGGCGCCGTAGCGCAGCTCGTACGCCAGCAGGTGTCCCGCCTGGGAGGCGGCTAAGCCGAGCCCGAGCCCGACCAGAGCGAACCGTCGGCGGCTCACGGCTCTCGATGATAGGCGGTGGCTAACGCAGCGACTCGCCCGGGGCTGACCCCTCCCACGCTGTCGTCTCCCAGTTGTCCTTGCGGCCGTCGACCGGCGACCACGGCGGCAGGTCCATCAGCAGCTCTTCGCTGAGAGCCGATGCATAGGGCTCGTAGCCTTTGCGCAGCTTCTTAAGGCGGTCCCAGAACAGGTCGAAGTCGACCTTCGCCCCGGCCTCAGCCATGTCCTGGTGGATGGACCTCGCCTCGGCCTCCGTTAGGCGATCGGGGCCGTCGAATCTCGGCGACGCCCGCAAGATTTGGCTCAAGTCACCCAGGGCGTGGCGCCCGATCGCGTACATGCGCCGCGCTGTCCACGTCTTGCCCTCGGCCTTCGCCGCCTGCCACACGGTGGAGACGTCCATCATCGCGGTCAGGGCGGCGAGCCAGGACTGATTCTCATGCTGGGAGCGGAAGTAGCTCAGCACCTGGTAGGAGAGGTGGCTTTCGAGCAGCTCGGCGGTCCACTCCTCCCAACGGGCCATCAGCGGCCGAAGGTCGTCCACGGCGCCCGCTTGGACGACCCGACGAATCAGATCGCCGGCGCTGGGTGGGGAGCCGCACCACTCGTCGAGCATCGAGATCACGATCTCGCGACGGGAGAAGCTCTGATAGAGGATCGGCAGGTACGAGATGACGATGGCCAGAAAGCCGAACCCCGTCGCGGCCTCGACTACCGTCACGAAGCGCGCCAGGTCGGTGTGCGGCGTGAAGTCCCCGATGCCCAGGGTCGTGAAGCTCGTGCCGCTGACGTACAGGTGGCCGAAGGCGGAGAGCCCTACATCGAAGTTGGCGGCCCACAAGAGGAGCGCGAAACCCGTGATCAGGAGGATTCCCCAGAGGATGAGGAGGACCAGCAGAGACAGCGGGCCGTAGACGCTGAGGAGGGTCTCGCGCCGGTCGCCCGACCCCATCCGGCGGGCGACCGCGGCCCAGGGTTTCCAGCTGACAACGTAAAACACCTTCGAGAAGCGCACCCCCGAAACCCGGCGAGGAAGGATGATCGTCTCGAAGGCGTCCCGCAGCACACCGACCACCAGGAGGAGGCCGAGCAGGCCCACTACAAACAGCATTTGGTGCTCAAAACCCTACCCTCTGTCTTCCCCATTCATGGGGAAGTCCCCGCCGCAGGCGGGGGATGAGGCTGGCTCTCCTTCAATTCGGCCAACTTGACACCTGATCGGGCGGGGCAACACAATGCCCTAGCCAAGAAGAGGTGTAAGGAGTAAGACCCGCAGTCGGCGCACTCTCGCCCCGGGGGAGGTAACGGGAAGAAGGCGGCGGGAAGTAGATCCAGAGGTATGCGCATGAAGTTAGCCCGGTTACTGCCCGCGTTCGCCGTGGTAGGCCTGACTTTGGCAGCCTGCGGCGGGAACAACAACCCCACGACGACCACCGCGACAGTGCCCTCGGACCTGAGCATCAGCTCGTTCACAGCTGACTTCAGCTACATGAGCAAGCTGACCAACCTGACCACATCGGGCAAAGGCCTGGTGGGCGTCATCCTGCCCGACACTTCGACGTCCGGCCGATACGTCGCCTTCGACACGCCGTACCTGACCAAGGCGGCGCAAGGGGCGGGCTACACCATCGGCACTAACTTCAAGATCGACAACGCCGCCGGCCAGGAATCGCAGGAGCTGGCCATCGCCCAGGCTGACATCACGGCCGGTGCGAGCGTCCTGATCATGGACCCGCTCAACAGCACCGTCGGGTCGCAGATCCAGGCGCTGGCGCAGTCACACGGCGTAAAGGTGATCAGCTATGACCGGGCGACGTTCACCGGAACCAACACCTACTACGTCAGCTTCGACAACGTCCAGGTGGGCGAGCTCATCGGCAAAGGCTTCGTGCAGTGCGTAAGCGATTGGAAGGTGAGCAACCCACAGGTATTCGAGCTCGACGGCGGCCAGAACTCTGACCCCAACGCGGTCGACTTCGCCAAGGGCTACAACGACGCGATCTGGGGCAGCAAGACGACCCCGCTCGCGGCGGGCAAGACCAACAGCCAGGGAATGACCCTCGTCAACGAGGTGATCGCAGAGGACTGGAACAACGCCACCGGGCAGTCCAAGTTCCAGGCTGCATATTCCTCAAACTCCAAGATCAACGCGACTGTCGAGGCCAATGACGGACTCGGCAACGCCGTGGTCACAGTGCTCAAGAGCAAGGGCGTCAAGGCCAACACCATCCCGACCACCGGCCAGGACGCCACCCTCGATGGCATGGTCAACGTCCTCCAGGGCTACCAGTGCGGCTCGGTCTACAAGGCCATCTACCTCGAGGCCCAGGACGCGGTCGCATTGGCCACAGTCCTGCGCGCCGGGGCCACGCCGCCATCCGGACTGCTCAACGGAACGACCAGCCCGCCAACGGGCGTTTCGGGCACCCAGCAGCCGGCCTCGCTTCTTGTCCCGCTGTGGGTCACGAAGTCGAACATGCAAACCACCGTCATCAAGGACAAGTTCATTGACGTGGCAACGCTCTGCGGCAAGGTGACGCAGGCGGTCTGCGCAGCGAACAACATCTCGTAAGCAACGTGACGCCGCCGCACCTCGCGGCGGCGTCAAGCCTCACCCCCTGGAACCGCCGATAATGCAAGGTGAGATGACAGCGGCGGTCGCGGAGCCCGTTGCGCGCGACGAACCGCTGCTCAAGGTCAGAGAGCTCGACAAGCACTTCGGCCCGGTCCAGGCGCTCTATCACGTCGACCTCGACATTCCGAGCGGACAGGTCACCGCGCTGTGCGGAGACAACGGCGCCGGCAAGACGGTGCTGACAAAGTGCATCGCCGGCGTCTACCAGGCTGACCACGGCCAGGTGACCTGGGAGGGTCACCCAGTCCACATTCGCAACGCGCGCGACGCGGCGCGCCTGGGCATCGAGACGGTGTACCAGGACCTTGCCTTGGCGGACAACCTCGACATCGTCCAGAACATGTTTCTCGGCCGCGAGCGCCTGCGGAGTGGACTGCTCGACGAGGACAGCATGGAGCGGGCCGCCGCCGAAACGCTGGCCGGCCTGCGAGTCACCACCGTGCGATCGATCCGCCAGCCGGTCGCCTCCCTTTCAGGAGGTCAGCGGCAATCGGTCGCTGTGGCGAAGGCGGTGATGTGGAACTCCAAGCTCGTGATCATGGACGAGCCGACGGCGGCGCTTGGAGTCGTGCAGACCAAGATGGTGCTCGACTTGATCCAGCGCCTGCGCGACCGCGGGCTCGCGGTGATGGTCATCTCCCATAACCTGAACGACATCTTCGAGGTGGCGGACCGCATCGCGGTGCTGTACCTCGGCCGCCTGGTCGTTCAGGCCAAAGCCTCCACGTTCGATCGGCAGAGCGTTGTCGAGTACATGACTACAGGAGGGCTTGGCCGCACAGGTGGCAGACGTACCCAAGAGAGCTGACCTGGTAGGCGTGGCGCCCGAGAATGCGCCGGACCTGACCGCCGCCCCGGAGGCGGCCCAGGCCGAGGTTCCGCCCGAGCTAGTCGCCCAGACCCTCGGCGAGTACACCCGCGCCTACGTCGCGCGGATTCGAGCGGGCGAGAGCGGCGTCCTTCCGGTGGTGGCCGCAATGATCGCGATCGTGGTCGTTTTTCAGGCGGTCAGCCCGAACCACGTTTTTCTTTCGCCCGGCAACCTGGTCAACCTGTTCCAGCAGAGCGCCGTCTTCATGGTCCTCGCCATGGGCGAGGGATTTGCCCTGATCCTCGGCGAGATCGATCTCTCGATTGGTTTCGTCGGGGCGCTGGGCGCGGCCATCACGGTCCAGCTGGTGCAGCCCCAAACGACGGGCTGGCCGTGGTGGGCCGCGATCCTCGCCGGGCTCCTGGCGTGCACAGTGTTCGGAGCCATCCAGGGCACGTTGATCACTCGGCTTCGACTTCCGTCCTTCATCGTGACCCTGGCGGGCTACCTGATCGCCAACGGCCTGTTCCTCGAGGTTCTGCTCCTGGGTCCCTTCTCCGGCTATCCCAACCTCGCCGGCTTCAGTGACAACTTGAAGATCATCTACAACCTGATGTGGGGCAGCATCGACCCCACCGTTTCGTGGATCGCGATGGGCGTCGTCGTCGTCGGACTGGGTCTTCTGATCTACCTCGGTGATTCGCGGCGCCGACGGAGCGGCTTGGTGGCCCCGCCACCCAGTCTCACCTTCATCAAGATCGGCCTGATCGCCGTTGTCGCGGTGGTCGTGGTCTTGATCTGCAATACCAACCGCGCCAACTTCGGCACGCTCGAGGGCGTGCCATGGGTGATCCCCATCGTGCTGGCGGTGCTCGGTGCATGGACGATCCTCCTGCAGAGAACCAGGTACGGCCGGTACGTCTACGCCATCGGCGGCAACCCAGAGGCGGCACGCCGAGCGGGTATCAACCTGGCGCTGGTCCGGACCACGGCCTTCATGCTCTGTTCGTTCACTGCGTGCATCGGAATGCTGCTCTATGCGTCGTATCTGAACGGGATGTCGAGCAACGTCCAGGGCGGCCAGTACGTCCTGTACGCGGTGGCGGCGGCGGTGATCGGCGGCACGAGCCTGTTTGGCGGCCGGGGCAAGCCTCTCCACGGCCTCCTGGGCGGGCTGGTCATCGGAGGGATCTACAACGGCATGTTCCTGAAAGAGCTGTCGTTCCAGTGGGAGTACATCGTCACCGGCCTGGTGTTGCTGGGCGCCGTGACGATCGACGCCCTGTCCCGGCGGGGGTCGGCGTCCGGGAGCGTGGGCCGAATCTAGTCAGGATTGGGAATCCCCGGACCTGGGTAAACGTTCTTCCGTACAGATGGCAAAACCCAAATCCGAGCTACTACCAGTCCTCCCCATGGACGACGTCGTCGTCCTCCCCCACATGTCGGTCACGCTCGCCGTCGAGGGCGACGACCAGAAGGCCGCGATCGAAGCTGCCCGCCAGGGCAACCGGCTGCTCCTGCTGGTCCCCCGCATCGAAGGCAAGTTCGGGGCCATCGGCACGGCTGCCCGCCTGGGCGAGTCGGCCGAGCTTCCCACCGGGGCCGAAGCCTTCATGATCCGGGGCGAGTATCGCGCCCGCCTGGGCAGCGGCCAGGCCGACATCGGCGGCGCCCTGTGGGTGAAGGCCGACCCGATCCTGGATCCCGAGCCTCCCACCGAGAAGTCGGTCGAGCTGGCCCGCGAGTACCGCGCGCTGCTCGAGAACCTGGTCGAATCGCGTGGCGTGCCGCAGGTGGTGCAGTTCCTGCGCGCGGCCCGGACGCCCGGCCACCTGGCCGACCTCGCCGGCTACTCCCCCGACCTTTCGACCGAGCAGAAGCTCGAGATCCTCGAGATGACGGACCTCGAGGCCAGGCTCACCAAGCTCATCGGCTGGACCAAGGGCATCCTGGCTGACGCTTCGTTGAAGGAGAAGATCCGCAGCGACGTCGCCGAAGGCATGGAGAAGACCCAGCGCGAGTTCTTGCTCCGCCAGCAGCTCGAGGCGATCAAAAAGCAGCTGAACGAAGGCCAGACCGACGTCGTGTCGACCTATCGCGAGCGGATCGCGAAGGCGGAGATGCCGGAATCGGTGCTCACCGAGGTCAACCGCGAGCTCGACCGCCTGGAGCGGACGAGCGAGCAGAACCCCGAGTACGGCTGGATCCGCACGTACCTCGACTGGATGCTCGACATCCCCTGGAATGTGCGCTCCGAAGACAACTACGACCTCGTGAAGGCGCGCCAGATCCTCGACGAGGACCACACGGGTCTTGGCGACGTGAAGGACCGCATCATCGAGTTCCTCGCCGTGCGCAAGCTGCGCAAGGAGCGCGGCCTCGAAGTCCTCGCCGGCCGCGGTTCGGGCGCCATCATCACGCTCGTCGGACCCCCCGGGGTGGGCAAGACCTCGCTGGGCGAGTCCGTCGCGCGAGCGCTCGGTCGCAAGTTCACGCGTGTGTCGCTGGGCGGAATCCGCGATGAAGCGGACATCCGCGGGCACAGGCGCACCTACGTCGGAGCCCTGCCGGGCCGCATCGTGCGCGCTTTGAAGGACGCCGGCACGAAAAACCCGGTGATCATGCTGGACGAGATCGACAAGGTCGGCAGCGACTGGCGAGGTGACCCGTCGTCAGCCCTGCTCGAAGTGCTCGACCCGGCGCAGAACCACACCTTCCGCGACCACTACCTCGAGGTCGATCTCGACCTGTCCGAGGTCCTGTTCATCCCGACCGCGAACGTCGCCGAGACGATCCCGGCGCCGCTGTTGGACCGCATGGAGCTGATCCGCCTCGACGGCTACACCGAAGAGGAGAAGGTCGCCATCGCGCGCGACCACCTGCTCAAGCGGCAGGTCAAGCAGGCGGGACTGAAGCCTGAGGAAGTGACCGTCGACGACGCGGCGCTGATGAAGGTGATCACCGACCACACGCGTGAGGCCGGTGTCCGCAACCTCGAGCGCGAGCTGGGCAAGATCACGCGCAAGATCGCGACCAAGGTCGCCAAGGGCGAGCTCGCGCCGCCAGTCGCGATCACGCCCGACCGCGTCCGCGAGTTCCTGGGCAAGCCGAGGTTTGACAACGAGGTGGCCGCTCGCACAGCGGTGCCAGGGGTGGCGACCGGGCTCGCCGTCACGGGCACGGGCGGCGACGTGCTCTTCGTCGAGGCGACCGCGACCGACAGCAATGGACACGGCAGCACGCTGACCCTGACCGGACAGCTGGGCGACGTGATGAAGGAGTCGGCGCAGATCGCGCTCTCTTACGTGAGGTCGCACACCGACGAGCTGCACATCGACCACGACAGCATCAACAAGTCGTTCCACATCCACGTCCCCGAGGGCGCTGTACCCAAGGACGGCCCTTCGGCCGGCGTGACGATGACGACCGCGATCGTGAGCTTGCTCACGGGACGGCCGGTGCGGAACACGGTCGGCATGACCGGAGAGGTGACGCTGCAGGGATTGGTCCTGCCGATCGGCGGCGTCAAGCAGAAGGTGCTGGCGGCTCACCGCATGGGGCTGACCGAGGTGATTCTGCCGAAGCGAAATGAGAAGGACATCGACGACGTGCCGCAGAGCGTGCGCGACGCGATGACCTTCCACCTGGCGAGCCGCGTCGACGACGTGCTCAAGCACGCGCTGGAGCCCGCCTCCACCGTCAAGTCAAATATCGAAGCGGCCTAACCAGACCGCCCGGTCGCGCCGAATTCGGCACGTCTTGTCCGGATAGTCCGGACTAACCCCCCACTCGCGTCGATCTGCTTCCCGGATAGTCCGGACTATCCCGCGAATTCAGATTGCGCGCCGAATCGGTGGGTCCAGACAGCCGGCTCGCAGGGGCGCAGAATTGCGCCAGCCGTGAGCGATCCAATCTCCCGCTACGCGCGGATCGGGATCTGGGGAGCGCCGATATTCGCTGCGACCCTGTTCTTCGGCACGATCACGCATCAGCCACCGCCACAGACCGACCTGGGCGGCTGGTCCAGCTATGTAACCACCAACGAGTTTCTGTTCAGCCACATTTTTCTCAGCATCGGAGGCTCCGTCTTCGGGGCCATCGGCGCCATCTCTCTCGGCATCGTGCTGATCGAGCGCGGCTCCGTGAAGCTGGGGCTGTGGGGTGGGTTGACGGGCTTGAGCGCGAACGTCATCGGTCCGTCGATCTACGGGATCGCCGCCTTCGCCCAGCCGGCCATCGGCCGTTTCTACCTG
>VBHJ01000060.1 GCA_005887685.1 Chloroflexota bacterium
GCCCACGCTTGAACGAGGCCACGGCGTCGTAGTCGACTACCTCCGACGAAAACGAGCGGCCCTGGCAATCGCTCGCCCGCAGGAGCCCGTCCTCGATCAGCCAGTCCGGGCTCACGAGGAGCCCATTGGCGGCGAACGACGACAGCGACTGATAAGGAGAATCGCCGTAGCCCGTTGGGCCGAGCGGCAGCGCCTGCCACCAGCTCTGCCCCACCTCGTGGAGCCGGTCGATCCAGGCGAGCGCCGCCGCCCCCACATCGCCGACGCCGTACGGCGAGGGCAGCGATGTGACGTGCAGCAGCACGCCGGAGGCCCGGTAGTCGGGCGGGAATGCTGGGAGGCTCAACGGTCGGCCCCCAGCGAATTGTTCACCATCTCCTGGGCCTCGCTCACGAGGACCTCGAGGTGGCTCTCATTCTTGAAGCTCTCCGCGTAGATCTTGTAGATGTTCTCGGTGCCGGAGGGCCGGGCGGCAAACCATCCGCTGAGGGTTATCACCTTCAGGCCGTCGATCGGCGCATTGTTGCCCGGAGCGCGCGTGAGCTTGGCGGTGATCGGCTCGCCGGCCAGCGTCGAGGCCTTGACGGCCTGGGGCGACAGCTTCGCGAGCCGAGCCTTCTGGTCGGGCGTCGCCGCCGCGTCGATGCGCGTATAGCACGGCGCGCCGAACTCCTCCGTCAGCTCCTGGTAGTGCTCGCCTGGATCCTTGCCGGTGCGGGCGGTGATCTCGGCCGCGAGCAGGTCCATGATCGGGCCGTCCTTATCAGTGGTCCACACCGTGCCGTCGTGCCGCAGGAAGCTCGCCCCCGCGCTTTCCTCGCCTCCGAAGCAGCACGAGCCGTCGAAGAGACCCGGCACGAACCACTTGAAGCCTACCGGCACCTCGGACAGACGCCGGCCGAGCTTCTCCACCACCCGATCGATCATGCTGCTGCTGACCAGCGTCTTGCCCACCGCGGCGTGGACGGGCCAGTGTGGCCGGTGGGTGAGCAGGTAGCGGATGGCCACCGCCAGGTAGTGGTTGGGATTCATCAGCCCCGCGGAGCGCGTCACGATGCCGTGCCGGTCCGAGTCGGGGTCGTTCGCGAAGGCGAGGCGGTATCGATCCTTGAGACCGACGAGCCGCGCCATGGCGTACGGGCTCGACGGGTCCATGCGGATCTTGCCGTCGTGGTCCACCGTCATGAACGAGAATGTCGGGTCCATGGCCGGGTTCACGACGGCGATGTCGAGCTTGTAGACCGAGTTGATCGGCTCCCAATACGGCCTGGCCGCCCCGCCGAGCGGATCCACGCCCAGCTCGAGGCCGGCGCCCCGGATGGCCTCCATGTCCACCACGTTTCTCAGATCCTGAATGTACGGCAGGACGAAGTCTTGCTGGTGCGTGCTCGCCGCATTGATGGCGGTCGCGAAGGGCACCCGCTTCACGCCGCCGTTCCCGGCCCGCAGCAGCTCGTTGGCCCGGTTCTGCACCCACTCGGTCACGTCGAGGTCGGCTGGTCCCCCGTTGGGCGGGTTATACTTGAAGCCGCCGTCTTCCGGCGGGTTGTGCGAGGGCGTGACCACAATCCCGTCCGCAAGGTGCGCCTTGCGGCCGAGGTTGTACGTGAGAATGGCCCACGAGATGACCGGCGTGGGGGTGACGCCGTCGTCACGCTGGATGATGGTCTCCACGGAATTGGCGGCCAGCACCTCGAGCGCGGTGCGCTGGGCCGGCCCCGACACGGCGTGCGTGTCCTTGCCCATGTAGAGCGGGCCGTCGATGCGCTGGCCGCGCCGATAGTCGCAGATGGCCTGGGTGATCGCCGCGATGTGGGCCGAGGTGAACGATCCACGGAACGGCGAGCCTCGATGTCCACTCGTGCCGAAGCTGACGAGCTGGGTCGGGTCGCCCACGTCGGGCTTCCGCTCGTAGTACTCTCGCTCGAGCCGAGCCAGGTCGACCAGCATGGACTTCGGGGCCGGCTTGCCGGCCAGCGGAGAGACCGTGGCCGCCTCCTTCGTGTCGTGGGCCATCGAGAGCTCCATCACGACACCGGGCACGCCTTGACGTGCCAGATGTCGGCCGCGTACTCGGCGATGGTGCGGTCGCTCGAGAACTTGCCGGAGCCGGCCACGTTCAGGATGGCCTTGCGCGCCCATTCGTCGGAGTTCGCGTACAGCGTCACGAGCCGGCGATCCGCCTCCAGATATGAGGTCAGGTCGGCCAGGTGCATGTAGTAGTCGCCCCGGGTCAGGAGCACGTCGCGCAGCGGGGCGAACACACCTGGCTCGTTGCGGCTGAAGTGATCCGAGAAGATCAGATCGAGCGCGGCCCGCGTCTCCGGCTCGTTCTCGTAGTGCCACTGGGGATGGTACCAGCTCCGGCTGCCCGCCACCTGGTCCGCGCTCAGCCCGAACAGGAAGAAGTTCTCCTCGCCCCCCTCCTCCGCCATCTCGATGGTCGCGCCGTCGCGTGTGCCGATCGTGAGAGCCCCATTCATCATGTACTTCATGTTGCTGGTGCCGCTCGCCTCGTAGCCCGCGGTCGAGATCTGGTTCGAGACGTCGGAGGCCGGGATCAGTCGCTCGGCCAGCGACACGCAGTAGTCCGGCAGGAATGCCACCTTCAATCGCCCGCGCACGGCCGGATCGCCGTCGATGGTGCCGGCCAGGTTGTTGAGCAGCTTGATGATCAGCTTGGCCAGCTGGTAGGCGGGGGCCGCCTTGCCCGCGAAGAAGAACGTGCGCGGCGTCATCTGGAGACCGGGATTCTCCCGCAGTCGATTGTAGAGGACCACGATGCGCAGCACGTTGAGGAGCTGCCGCTTGTACTCGTGGATGCGCTTGACCTGACTGTCGAAGATGGTGTCCGGATCCACCACCTGCCCCGAGGTCGATCGGAGCCACTCCGCGAAGGTCGACTTGGCTACCCGCTTGGCAGCACGGAACGCGTCGCGAAAGCCCTTGTCGTCGGCGAGCGGCCTGAGTCTCGCCAGCTCGCCGAGGTCGGTGACCCAGCCGTTGCCGATGGCCTCCGTGATGGCGCGGGCGAGGGCCGGGTTCGCCAGCAACAGCCAGCGCCGCGGCGTGACGCCATTGGTCTTGTTGCTGAAGCGCTCGGGAAACATCTCGGCCAGGTCCTTCACCGTGGTCGAGCGCAGCAGGGCGGAGTGAAGCGCCGCCACGCCGTTCGTGCTGTGCGAGCCCACGATGGCGAGGTTGGCCATGCGAACGTGCTTGCTCGCCCCCTCTTCGATGAGGCTCGCATGGACCACGCGGCCCTCGTCGCCGGGGAAGCGGCGCCGGATCGCGTCGAGCAGCCGGCCGTTGATCTCGAAGATGATCTCCAGGTGGCGAGGCAGCAGCGCCTCGAACCACGCGAGCGGCCATTTTTCGAGCGCCTCGGGCAGCAGCGTATGGTTCGTGTACGCGAGCGTCCGCTGGGTGAGGTCCCAGGCCTGATCCCATCCGAGATGCGCCTCGTCGAGCAAGATCCGCATGAGCTCGGGGACAGCCACGGCCGGGTGCGTATCGTTGAGCTGCACGGCAACCTTCTCGGGAAGCGCGCTCCAGTCGGCGTTGGCGCGTCGGAATCGTCGAACCAGGTCGGCCAGCGAGCAGGCGACGAGAAAGTACTCCTGCACGAAGCGCAGCCCTTGCCCGCGGATCGTGGAGTCGTCGGGATAGAGGACACGAGTGAGAGACTCGGCCTCGAGCGTCTCCGCCAGCGCGCCGAC
>VBHJ01000061.1 GCA_005887685.1 Chloroflexota bacterium
GGCGACCATCGCGAGCGTCGAAGACCCGACCCGAGACGACGGCAGGATCGTGCGCTCTGGCGATGGCTCCCTGGAACGCATCGTCGAGCGCAAGGACGCGACGTCCGAACAGCGAATGCAGGTCCACGAGTTCAACGTCGGCCTCTACTGCTTCGATGGCAGCAGGCTCGCCGCCGAGCTGGAGAAGATCAAAGACGACAACAAGGCGGGCGAGTTCTATCTGACCGACGTGTTTCTGCACCTGAAGCCGGTGACGGTGGTCAAGCTCGACGACCCGAATGAAGCGATGGGCATCAAGGACCGCGTGCGGCTCGCCAGGGCCACGGGCGTCCTCCGTCGCCGCATCCTCGAGCAATGCATGCTCGGCGGCGTGACCATCGTCGATCCCGAGAGCACCTTCGTCGACGTCACGGTCACGATCGGCATCGATACGGTGATCGAACCCTTCACCGTCCTCAAGGGCGCCACGAACATCGGGTCAGAGTGTCGGATCGGCCCGCACGTCTATATAGAGGACGCGAGGGTCGGCGACCGCTCCGACTGCGGCCCCTTCGCCAAGCTGCGGCCTGGCACCGAGATCGCCGAGGACGTCCACATCGGCAGCTTCGCCGAGCTCGTGCGCACCAAGGTCGGAAGGGGAAGCAGGGTCCCCCACGTGTCCTACCTGGGCGACACCGACCTCGGCGCGGACGCCAACATCGGCGCCGGTACGATTACGGCCAACTTTGACGGGACGAACAAGAACCGGACCGAGATCGGCGACGGCGCGTTCATCGGCGTGGATACGATGCTGGTCGCGCCGGTCAAACTTGGCAAGGGAGCGCGCACCGGGGCCGGCTCGGTGGTGACCAAGGACGTGCCGGACGGCGCGACAGCCGTGGGAGTTCCAGCTAGGGTGATACGGAGGAAAAGTTGATCGGGAGGCTGCAGACCGCGGTCGAGTACACCGGGACTGACGCTTCGCCGTGGGGCGAGCTCAAGCTCATCTCGGGCAGCGCCAACCCCAAGCTCGCCGCGCGGATCGCCGAGATCCTGGACGTCAAGCTGACCGATCCCCGGCTGCGTCACTTCCCGGATGGCGAGATCAACGTCAAGATCGAGGACTCGATGCGCGGCCACGACGTGTTCGTGATCCAGCCCACGAGCCCGCCGGTGAACGAGCACCTGATGGAGCTCTTCATCATCCTCGACGCGCTGCGCCGCGCCTCGGCCGGCCGGGTGACCGCGGTCATCCCGTACTACGGCTACGCGCGCAAGGAGCGCAAGACGCAGCCCCGCGAACCCATCTCGGCCAAGCTGGTGGCCAACTTCATCACGCTGGCGGGCGCCGACCGGCTCCTGCTGTTCGACCTCCATGCGGAAGCCATCGAGGGCTTCTTCGACGTGCCGACCGACCACCTCTCACCGCACCGCATCTTCGCCGAGCACCTGAAGACGATGAACCTGAAGCACCTCACCATCGTCGCCCCCGACGCGGGCGGCGGGCGCCGGGCCGAGGCGGTCGCCAACGACCTGGGCGCCCCGATCGCGTTCGGTTACAAGCGGCGCGATGACGAGCAGTCGGTAGAGGTGATCGCGATCTCAGGTGACGTCAAAGGACGCGACTGCGTCGTGGTCGAGGACATCATCACGACGGGCGGCACCGTCTCCAAGCTGGCGATCGCGCTGCGCAACCAGGGCGCCAACCGCGTCCTGATCGCGGCGACCCATCCCGTGCTGACCGGCGACGCGATGGAAAGACTTCGGAAAGCTGACGTGGAAGAGGTGATCGTGACCGATACGGTGCCAATCCCGGCGGAAAAAACCGGGTCACCGTTGCGAGTGCTGTCGGTGGCACCCCTCCTCGCTGAGGCGATCATCCGGGTACACGAGAACCGGAGCGTCAGCGAGCTCTTCAGATAGCCCTTTCTAGATGAACGGGCAGGAGTTGGTCGAGCTCATCGTTCTGATCGTGTGCTTTTTCATCGCCGCGCTCGCCAGCGGCACCGAAACGGCGCTGACCTCGGTCGGCCGCTTGCGCGTGCGATTCCTCGCCGAGCAGGGAAGCGAGGCGGCGGTGATCCTCCAGCGATTGCGGGCAGACCCCAACCGGTTCCTGTCGACCGTGTTGTTCACCAACACCCTGGCTTTGATCGTGGCGTCGACCGCGACCGCGCTCATGAGTGATTCGATCCTGACTCGCGCGGGCGTGCCCGACGCGTGGCGGCTGTGGCTGACGCTGTTCGTGTCGCTGTTGCTCTCCGTGGTCCTGCTGATCGTCGCTGAGGTGACCCCGAAAACGCTGGCCATCGCGCACGCCGAACGGTGGGCGCTGGCCGCCGCGGGTCCGGTCGACCGGGTGGCGATATTTCTGAGTCCCATCCTGTGGGCGGTGACCATCATCTCGCGCGGCATCACCGGCGGCCGGGGAGGACGAGCCCCCTACCTGACTGAGGAAGAGCTGCTCACCGTGCTGCATGTATCTGAGGAGCAGGGGGTGATCGAGGAGCAGGAGCACCAGATGATCCATGGCATCATCGAGATCGGCGACAAGACGGTGCGCGAGCTCATGATCCCGCGCACCGACATCGTCGCCATCGATCGCGACGTGCAGCTGCGCGAGATCGTCAAGCTGTTCAAGCAGTACCGCCACACGCGCATGCCGGTCTACGAGAACGACATCGATCACGTCATCGGCCTCATCCACACCAAGGACCTGCTCCTCTTCTACACGCTGTCCAGCTCGGAGAAGTTCGACATCGATCAGATGCTGCGGCCGATCGAGTTCACGCCCGAGCAGAAGAAGGTCGACGAGCTGCTGAACGAGATGCGGCTGAAGAAGCAGCACATGGAGATCGTGGTCGACGAGTACGGGGGCACCGCCGGGCTGGTCACTCTCGAGGACCTGCTCGAAGAGATCGTCGGCGAGATCAGAGACGAGTACGACACCGCCGAGCAGGACTTGCTCCAGCTGACCAGCGACCACGAAGCCAGGGTCGACGCGGGATTCCCGCTGGAGGAGCTGAACGAGCGACTCCACCTCAACATCGAGGAGTCGGGCGACTACGACTCGGTCGGCGGTTACGTTCACGCGATGCTCGGCAAGATCGCCGAAGCGGGCGATTCCTTCCAGTCAGGCCGCGCCAAGTGGATCGTCGAGAAGGTGAAGGGCCGGCGCATCGAAACCGTCCGGCTGGTCTCAGAAGAGCCATGGCCGTCGGAGGCGATGGCGCGCGACGGTTCGCACGAGGCAGCGGTGGAGGAAGGAACTGGCCACCTATCGTGACCGCGCCGTCGTCCTGCGCAAGCTCGACTATGGCGAGGCGGACCGGATCTTCACGTTGCTGACCCGCGACCACGGCAAGGTGGGCGCGATCGCGAAGGGCGTGCGCAAGCCGGCGTCGAAGCTGGGACCCTCGCTCGAGCTGTACGGGCATATCGATGTGCTGCTGGCGCGGGGCCGGGGTGAGCTGGATGTGGTCGCGCAGGTGGAGCGCGTGCCGGGCTACCGCATCGAGGGTTCGATGGAGCGGATTGCGCACGCAGCGTTGATCGCC
>VBHJ01000075.1 GCA_005887685.1 Chloroflexota bacterium
ATTCCATCTCCGCGCCCGGCGCGCCGGTCAGGTTGAGCAGGGTCTCGACCGAACTCGTCACCTGCATCTGGATCTTCTGAGTGTGGCCGGCCAACTCGACCAGCGCGTCGGCATAGCGCTGTGGGCGCAGCCGGTGATCGTCCACGCCGGAGGGCCGCGCCAGCGGTTCGAGCGCGTTGCGAACCACGGCTCCGCCTACAGGATCGAGCAGCCCGGTGATGAAAAGGCAGCCGTCCGAGCCCCTGCTCATGTGCAGCGTGCGGGTCTGGGCCTGTTCAGCCTGCTCGTCCGCATAAGCCTCGGCATTCAGCGCATGCCGGTAATGCAGGCAGTTGTAGTGAAACCTTCCCGGCGAGCTCTCCTTCGCCAGCCGGAGGAGCATGGTCTCGTCAAACGCATCGCCCACCGCATTTGCAGTCCGCGCCATCACAGCCAGGTGGGCAAAGCCGATCTCGCCCGCGTCCATGGCCTGTGTGCTCTCGGCCAGATCTGAGGTGTGCTCGCCGACTGCGATGCGGTCAGAGATCGCGTTCGACGTCATCTTGCAGTTGATGTCGCGCCCTCGTAGTCCCAGCACTCGGACCGGTCGAACTCCACAGCCAAACGGGCGAACCGTAGCTCGAGCTGGTCGATGGCTTGCCTGAGGCTGATCAGCTCCAGGCCGCGCGCCGCACCTTCAAGACCCGCCTGGAGCGTACGTAAATGATACGAACAAAAGTACGATTCGTCAAGCGTTTAATGCTGTAAATAGCTTCACCCACGCAGACTAACCGCGCCGCACAGCCCTCGCGATCTCCCTCTTCGCCTCGCGCTCGGCGATCGCCTCACGCTTGTCGTACTGCCGCTTGCCGCGCGCCAGGCCGACCTCGACCTTCGCCCGGTTTCGCACGATGTACATGCGCAGGGGAATCAGCGTGTACCCCTTCTGCTTCACCTTGCCGATCAGGCTCGAGATCTCCTTGCGGTGCAGCAGCAGCTTCCGCGGGCGCACCGGCTCCTGGTTCATCACGTTTCCCTGCGCGTACGGCGAGATGTGCACGTTCTCGAGCCGCGCCTCTCGGCCGTCGATGCGCACGAATCCGTCGCGCAGGTTGGCGCGCCCGTTGCGCACGGACTTGATCTCGGTCCCGGTCAGCATCATCCCCGCCTCGTACTTCTCGTCGATGAAGTAGTCGTGGTAGGCGCGCCGGTTGACGGCGACGTCCCGCTCTGCACGTTCGCGATCAGGCATCGCCGAGCACCTGTTTCGCGGGCGCGGGCTTCTTGCCAGGCAGTTGCACCAGATCGGGGACGTAGCGGTCGCCCTCGACGTGACCTCGCAGGATTTTCACTCGGCCCCGCGGTGTGGGCAGGGTCACGCCAGGCCATGGTTGAAGGCCGCGCACGCGTCGATCAATCTCGTGCGCACCCATCGACCATTCCAGCTCGCCCTCTACTTTGTTCAGCCTGGGAGCGACCGTTGCTTGCACGTGGTCCTGCGCGACAGCAGTCATCGAGTCGAAATTCTCCAGCGTCTCCACAAGCAGGTCGGCGCCAAGCTCGGCCAGTCGCGTCGTGAGCGTTGCGGCGTCCTCACCTTCAGCGATCGGCGTCTCGCGCACCGCAAGCACTGGGCCATGGTCGAGCTGTTCATCCATCTTCATGATCGACACGCCAGTCTTCCAATCACCGGCGAGGATCGCACGGTTGATCGGCGCGGCGCCCCGCCACCGCGGAAGCAAAGACGCATGCACGTTGATCGCGCCGAGGCGCGGTATCGACAGCACCGAGCGCGGAATGATCTGCCCATAGGCGACTACGACCAACAGGTCTGGCGCCAGGTCGCGGATACGTTCTACGGCCTCCGGGTTGCGAATCCGCTCCGGCTGATCGACCGGCAGGCCCAGCCCTTGGGCGGCGCCCTTGACCGGTGAGGCCGCCAGCTTCATCCCCCTGCCCGCCGGGCGATCGGGCTGGGTGACCACCAGCAAGATGTCGTGTCCGGCCGCGTGCAGCCCTCGAAGCGACGGCACGGCGAACTGGGCCGTGCCTGCGAAAACGATCCTGTAGAAGGTCGCCTTACCCCGAAGCCGCGGCGACGGCCGCTTCCCTCTCCTCACCGATCAGCTCCTCGACCCGTCGCAGCGTGTCGAGACTGGTCAGCCTGTCGGTGAAAAGGACGCCGTCGAGGTGATCGAGCTCGTGCTGGAAGGCGCGGGCGGTGAAGCCCGTCGACTTGACACGGATCTCCTTGCCATGCCGGTTGCGGCCCTTGACCACGACCGTCTCTGCGCGCTCCACCTCACCCACCCACCCCGGATAGCTGAGGCAACCCTCGTAGCCGACCTGCACCCCGTCCTTCTTGACGACCTCAGGGTTGACAAGGCCCCAGATCTGCTTGTCGTCGCCCTTGACGACGCAAACCCGCAGCGCCACGCCGATCTGGTTGGCCGCCAGACCCGCGCCCGGAGCGGCGAGCATGGTCTCGGTAAGGTCGTCCAGCAGGCGCTGAATGGACGCGTCGATGCGCGCGACTTTCTTCGCCTTTTCGCGCAGGACGGGATTTTCGAAGGTGAGAATCGGCCGGACCATCGAATTCGATTCTACCCGCGGGGTGGGAATTCCCAACCCGTCTACACGACCCACCGGGATCGCACCATGACGTCCCGGTCTTCGATCTCGTCGTATCCGCGGAACGCCTGGATGCGCGTCGGCCGGAGCCGGAAGAACATCCACCCGCCCCCCACCTCGCGCGGATCCCAGCCCACCGCTGCAGCAAATCCGCCTGCGAGCTCGGCCGAGTCCTCCACTGCACTGCTGTCGACCATCTGGGCGTCGATGACGATCGCATCCGCCGGCGCGCCACGCGCAACACGGACGATCGGATTCATCGCAAGGTTGCGGGCCGTCTTGCTCGCGCCGGTCGTCGCGATGACGAGGTCGGCGCCGTCCCACCACGCCGACACCGCGATCAGGTGCGGCCGACCGGCCACGTCCGCGCTGGCGAGCCAAACGTCGTGCTGCTTCTCGAGAGCCGACAGTACGTCGGCTTTTCGCGTTGCGGTGTCCCTCAAGGTCGCGATGCCTCCCTACGAAACCGGATCGACGTCGAAGCTCCAGTCCTTGCCGCGCGGGGCAAGGTGCCGCGCTCGCTCCAGGCGGTCACCCTTGAGCGTGACCTGCCAACGGTACTCGCCGCGGAGCCTGTGAATGAATGCGGGCGAAGGCCCCATCACGCGGATGCCCTCGACGCCTTCCTTCAACATGCCGGTGGCCATCGACTCCACGGTCTCGCGAGCTGACGCGGCGGCGCGCGCATCGTCGCGGTCGGTGCGGGTCAGGACGGCGAGGTCTGCATAGGGCGGAAAGACAAACGCCTTGCGGGCCGGCAGCTCGGCCGCATAGAAACCTTCGTAGTCGTTCGCGGCGGCGCAGCGCAACGCGTAGTGCTCAGGATTGCTCGTCTGCACGATGACTCGCGAGGGACGCCCGTCGCGTCCCGCTCGACCCGCAACCTGTGCCACCAGCGCGAAGGTATTTTCCGCCGAGCGATAGTCCGGAAAATGGAGCGGCAGGTCGGCGTCGACCACTCCAACGCACGTGACCGCCGGCAGGTCGAGACCTCGCGTCACGAGCTGGGTGCCGACCAGGATGTCGGCGCGCCGCTCGCTGAACTCCTCCCAGATGTTGAAGTAGGAGTCGGGCCCGCGCGCCGCGTCGCTGTCGAGACGCAGCACGCGCGCTGCCGGCCACAAGCGTTTGACCATCGTCTCGAGGCGCTGCGTGCCCAACCCGAGTGCGCGGATGTTGCGGCTGCCGCAGAAATCGCAGACCGACGGCATCGCCCGCGAGTAGCCGCAGTAATGACAGACGAGCCCTTCGATTTCGGCGTGCTGCACGAGCGCGACCGAGCACCCGAGGCACTGCACCGAACGCCCGCAATCGCGGCACATCACAAATGTCGCCATTCCGCGGCGATTGAGATACAGGATGCTCTGCTCGTCGTTTTCCAGCGTCCGAGTCACCACCTCGACCAGGCGGCGCGACAGGGGCTGGCGATTTCCCTCGGCGGCCTCATCGCGCATGTCGACGAGCTCGACCTCGGCGTCATTCCCGCGCACCCGCCGCGTCAGCTTGGCCATCCCTGTCTCGTGATTCGCGGCCTGGTGATAGGTGGACACGCTGGGAGTGGCCGAGCCCATGACCAGACGCGCGCCAGTGACGGAAGCGAGCTGCCGCGCCACCCAGCCGGCCTCGTAGCGCGGCGTGCGGTCTTGCTTGTAGGCGGCCGAGCCTTCCTCGTCGAGGCAGATGAGCCCGAGCCGGGGAATCGGGGCGAAGACCGCCGAGCGGCTGCCCAGCACGACCTGCGCCTCCCCGCGCCGGGTCCGCCACCACTGCTGCGCGCGCTCGAGCTCGGTCAGCTGCGTCTGGAGCACGGCGACCGGTGCGTTCAGCCGGCCACGCACCCGCTGGACGAGCTGCGGGGTGAGTGAGATCTCGGGCACGAGCAGCAGCACCCGCAATCCCTCGGCCAGCGCGCGCTCCGCAGCGGCGAGGTAGACCTCGGTCTTGCCGCTGGCGATCACCCCGTGAAGGAGCGTTACCGCATTGGCCTGGATGACCTCGAGCGCGGCCGCCTGCTCAGCCGTCAGGGCGAAACGCCCGGCGGGCAATGCCGGGCCTGTCGCCAGCTCGAGCAGGCGGCTGTGGCGGCGCTGGCGCGTCGACGCTCCGGCTCCGGTGGAGCCGGTGCTGCGGACACGGGGCGGCAGCATCGCGCGGATGCACTCGATAAGCGGCAGCCAGTAGTGGTCCGCGACCAGCCGGGCGAGCGCGACCTGGTGCGGCAGGAGCAGCGGCTCGCTGCCCGCGGTTGAAATCGGTTTGGTCTCGACGCCCGGCTCCTCGGTGCCCAGCGAGACGACGAAGCCATACGAGCTGCGGCGGCCGAAGGGCACGGTGACGCGGTGGCCCGGAACCACGTCCATGCCCTCGGGCACCGCGTACGTGTAGCTCTCGCGGGCGATCCCGCGGGCGGCCTCGACGGCCACCTCGGCGTAAAGGGCCAACTACCTCTTCTTTATGTGGGGCAGGACCAGATCCAGGATGCGGTCTGACATCTCGCGCTTGGTCGCCTTTTCGAGCTCGTGGCGAGCGCCGTCGGCGAAGAGCAGAACGCCCGCGTTGTAGTCGCTTCCGAAACCGATGTCCCGCCGCGAGATGTCGTTGGCGACGATCCCCTGCACGCCCTTTCGTTTCATCTTCTCGACACCCTTCTTGTCGAGGTCGGAGTCTTCCGCCGCAAACGCGATTCGAAACACGCCGGCCAACGCTTCATCGCCCGCCACGGTGGCGAGAAGGTCGGCGATGGGCTCGAGCTCGAGCGTGAGGCTGGGCGTCTCCTCGCGGCGGATCTTTCGCGTGGCGGTCTTGGCCGGGCGGAAATCGCCCACGGCGGCCGCCATCAGCAGCAGGTCGGCGCCCGGTAGCTGCGAGCGCATCTCGGCGAGCATCTCCGTGGAGGTGTCGACGCGCTGCACGCTGACGCCGTTGTGCTCCGGATGGTTGGCCGTCGTGATCAACGTCACCCGGGCCCCGCGGTCCGCCGCCGCGGAGGCGAGGGCGAAACCCATCTTGCCGCTCGAGTAGTTGCTGATGAACCGAACCGGGTCGATCGGCTCTCGGGTGCCGCCGGCGGTCACGACGACGCGACGGCCGGCGAAGTCATAGCGCGAGCGGATCGCGTGGACCATCGCGGCGAGAATGGCCGGCGGGGCGGCGAGTCGGCCCGCGCCCTGGTGCCCGCTGGCCAGGTGGCCTGTCTCGGGCTCCACGATCGTGAACCCGCGATGGCGCAGGCTCGATACGTTCTCCTGGACAGCGGGCTTCGCCCACATCGCATCGTTCATCGCCGGCGCGACCACCACTGGGCAGCGCGCGGCCAGAAGCGTGGCGGTCACGATGTCGTCGGAGCGCCCACCTGCGACGCGCCCGATGACGTTGGCGGTCGCGGGCGCGACGAGGATCAGCTGAGCCCAGTCGCCCAGAAAGACGTGAGGCTCAGGGCTGCCGACCGGCGCCCACATGCCGGTGAGAGCGGGGTTGCCCGTGACACCCTGGAAGGTCGGCGGCCCGACAAAGCGGGTCGCCGACGGCGTCATCGCGACCCGGACCTCGCATCCCGCCTGCGTCAGTGCGGAGACCAGGTCGACGATCTTGTAAGCCGCAATGCCGCCCGAGACCAGGACTGCGATTCGCAGGCCGCGCAGCTCGCCCGGAATCGGGGTCGAATCGAGCGGCATTCAGAAAGTCCCATCCTGGTCGAGCTTGCTCGCCATTCAGTAAGTCCCATCCTGGTCGAGCTTGCTCGCCATGTGGGGCTAAGGTACGCGCTGGCGGGCGGCGTCGATGATCCGAAGGATCTCCCCCACCGCGCGCTCGACGTCGTCGTTGGTCACCACATGTTCGTAATCGGCCGCGTATTTCATCTCCCGCCCGGCGATCTCGCGGCGCGAGGCGAGGTCTTCGGCCGACTCGCTGCCGCGACGCTCCTGGCGCTCCTGCAGCTCGTGCTCCGATGGCGCGACAACGAAGATGGAGACCGCGTCCGGCACGAGCCGGCGCACCTGCTCCGCGCCCTGGACGTCGATCTTGAGCACGACGTCGTGGCCCTCGCTGCGTGCGCGCTCGACCCGATCGCGGAACGTGCCGTACAGGTGGCTGTTGTAGTTGGCGTGCTCGAGGAAAGCGCCCTTGGCGACCAGACGCTCGAACTCCTCGCGAGTCAGGAAGGTGTAGTTCTCATCAGGCTTCTCGCCGGGTCGAGGCTTACGCGTCGTCCCCGATACCGAGTAGATCAGGTTCGGATCGAGCTCGAGAAGGCGCTTGATCAGTGTGTCCTTGCCCACCCCGGAAGGGCCCGAGATCACGATCAGCAGGCCGCGTTTCACGACGCCAAAGCCCAGAAAGCCTGAAAATCCGCCGGCGGCGGCGCCTCGAAGGTCATCTCGGCGCCGGTGCGCGGGTGACGCAGACGCAGGCGCCAGGCGTGGAGCATCGGGCGCCCGAGACCCTCTTCGCGGCCGCCGTACTCGCCGTCTCCCGCGACGGGATGACCGAGAGCCGCCAGGTGAACGCGGATCTGGTGGGTCCGGCCGGTGTCGAGGTCACAGCGCAAGAGCGTATGGTCTCGCTTCCTTTCCACGACCTGGTAGCGGGTCCGTGCGAAGCGACCGCCCGCGACCACCGCCATCCGCTTGCGTTCCCGAGGATCACGGCCGATCGGTCCCTCGAGCTCCCCAGACTCCGCCTTCACGCGACCCCGGACGATCGCGAGATAGGTACGGCTCAGCGAGCGGTCCGTGAGCTGCTTTGAAAGAGACCTGTGGCTTGCGTCGTTGCGTGCCACGACGATTAGCCCCGATGTGCCCTTGTCGAGACGGTGCACGATGCCCGGTCGCGACACCCCGCCCACCGTCGACCAGCCACCGCCACGGCCGAGAAGGGCGTGGACCATCGTTCCGGTGTAGTGGCCTGGCGCGGGGTGGACGACCATACCCGCCGGCTTGTCGATGACCGCGATGTCCTGGTCCTCATAAACGATGTCGAGCGGGATCTGCTCCGCCCCGGCTTCGACGACGTAAGCCTCGGGAATCTCGAATTCGACGACGTCCCCGGCCACCACCCGGTCCGCCGGATCCGCCGGACGTCCATTGACGAGAACGAGGTGACCTTTGATCAGCCTCGCGGCCGCGGAGCGGCTCAGCTCGGGCGCCTGGTCGGCCAGGAATCGATCGAGCCTGGCCGCCGCGGCCGGCGCGATCAGCTTGCGGGTCGTCGGAGCAGGAAAGAGGCGATCATCAGCACGACGCCGATCGATATCGCCGAATCCGCGACGTTGAAGACGGGCCAGAAGTGGAAGTTGATGAAGTCGGTCACTGTGCCGTGGACGATGCGGTCATAACCGTTGCCCAGGGTGCCGCCCATGATCAAGCCGAGCACGCCATCGTTCCACGGAGTGCCGGGGTTGCGCGCGACATAGATGACGAGACCGATTGAAACCACGATCGAGGCGATGAGGAAGATGCTTGCCCCCGCCGGCGCGAAACCGAACGCGGCGCCAGAGTTACGGACATTCGTGATGCCGACGAGATGGCCGATCACGGGCACCTCGGTGCCGTAGTCGATCTGCGCCGCGACCAGGCTCTTGGTGACGCGGTCCAGCGCAAACACCCCCAGCGCGACGGCGACGAACAGGATCCGTCCCGTCGTTACTGATGTCGCTTGATGCCGATCCAGATCTGCTCTCCTTCGAGCATCATCTGCTCGCCGTCAAAGCCTTCGTCCCGTCCGGGTGCGAGCGTAACCGAAAGGGTTTCGGCCTTGATGTAGTCGCCGTGGCGCTCCATTGCTCGAGCGAGCATGCCATCCGCGACGTAGCGGCCATCGATCCGATCCTCCACGTTGAGGCCGAGCTTCTTGCGCCGGTCCTGGATGGCCCTTACCACCTCGCGCGCGAGTCCCTCGAGCTTGAGCTCTTCCGTGATCACGGTGTCGAGCTGGACCTCGGAGGCGCCGAAGGTGACGCTTTTCAAGTTCAGCTCGTCGCGCACGATGGCCGTGATGTCTTCCGGAAGTGGATCGCCCGGGAGCGCGATGCCCGCGAGGGGCTGTCGCACCCTGAGGCGGCTCGCGTCGCGCGCCGCAAGCCCGGCCTCGACCGCCTGTCGGGCCCGGGCCATGTCGGCTTCGACCTGCGAGTCCTGGACCGGCATGGGTTTGGGGAAATCGACGAGGTGCACGGATTCGCCGTCCGACAGGTTGCGGTAGATCGCGTCCGCAACGAATGGCGTGAAGGGCGCCAGCAGGCGGCACAGCGTCGTGAGCGTCTCATGGAGCGTCTGGTAGGCGGCCAGTTTGTCTCGGTCGGACTCGGGCTTCCAGACCCTTCGGCGCGAGCGGCGGATGTACCAGTTCGAAAGGTCGTCGACGAACCGCTGGATGCGGCGCGCCGGTTCAACCGGCTCGTAAGAGTCCAGGCCGCCGGTGACGCCCGCGACCAAAGCGCTCAACCTCGAAAGCAGCCAGCGATCGAGCACATGCCGCTGATCGATCGGTACCGACGGCTGGGTCGGGTCGAAGTCGAGCCGCGCGTAAAGGACGAAGAACGAGTAGCAGTTCCACAGCGGGATGAAGAACTGCTGCACGGTCTCGCGCAGCGTGTCCTGGCCGGTGCGGTAGTTCTCGCCGATCTGAGTCGAGGTGTAGAAGTACCAGCGCACCGCGTCGGACCCGAAGTTATCGAACAGGTAATTGGGGTCCAGGACGTTGCCGCGTGACTTCGACGCCTTCTTCCCCTTCGGATCGACGACGTGCCCAAGACAGATCACGTTGCGGTAGGCGTTTTGCCGGAAAAGCAGAGTCGAGATCGCAAGCAGCGTGTAGAACCAACCTCGCGTCTGGTCGATCGCCTCCGAGATGAAGTCCGCGGGAAAGGTCTCCTCGAAGAGGTTGCTGTCGTGGCGGGGATGGCCGCGCTGTGCGAATGGCATCGAGCCGGAGTCGAACCACGTGTCGAGCACCTCCGGGACGCGCCGCATGACCCCACCGCATTTCTCGCACGGCAGCGTGACCGCGTCGATATACGGGCGGTGCAGGTCGGCGTCGTCCTTCAGGCCGATTTCCGCCGCGGAGCTTATGCAGCGCTGGTCGTCGCAGGTTTCGCAGATCCAGATCGGGACGGGCGTGCCCCAGTACCGGCTCCGCGAGAACTGCCAGTCGACGTTGTTCTCGAGCCAGTCGCCCATCCGGCCGGTCTTGATGTGGGCGGGAACCCAGTTGGTCGCGTTGTTGTTGGCGATCAGCTCGGCCTTGCGCTCCGTCGTGCGGATGTACCAGGCGTCGAGCGCGTAGTAGATCAGCGCCGTCTTGCAGCGCCAGCATTCGGGATAGGTGTGCAGGATCGTCTCGGCCCTGTACAGCAGGCCGCGCGCGTTCAGGTCGTCGATGATCAGCGGGTCGGCCTCTTTCACGTGGAGGCCGGCGAACTTGTCTACATACGGAAGGAACTTGCCGTCCAGGCCGACTGTGTGCTTGAACGGAATGCCTCTCTCCTGGCACAGGCGGAGGTCGTCGACGCCGTACAGCGCTGAGGTGTGCACGACGCCGGTGCCCTCATCAGTCGAGACGAAGTCCGCGTCGACGACGTACTGGGCGCGACCCTCCTCGGGAACTGAATATGGATAGAGCGGCTCGTACTCGAGACCGACGAGGTCGCTCCCGAGCATCCGCTCGACGACCTGCGGCGGCTCTTTGAGGACCGTCAGCCGAGGCTCCGCAAGGATGAGGTACTCATCACCCTCCTTCACCTTTATGTAGACCACGTCCCTGGCCACCGCCAGCGCCACGTTGCCGGGAAGCGTCCAGGGCGTCGTGGTCCAGGCAAGGATCGAGGTGTTGGGGTCCTTCTTCAACCGGAACCGCACGAAAACGCTCGGGTCGGGCACGTTGTCGCGGTAGCCCTGTGCAAGCTCGTGGCTGGACAGAGGCGTGGCGCACCTTGAGCAGTACGGCGCGACGCGAAAACCCTTGTAGACGAGGTTCTGCTTCCACATCTCGCTCAGCGCCCACCACACCGACTGGATGTAGTCGGAGCTCAGCGTCCAGTACGCGTTGTCGTAGTCCTGCCAGAAGGCCATACGCTCGCTGAAGGCGACCCAGTCCTCGACGTACTCGTAGACGGATTGCCGGCAGAGCTCGTTGAAGCGCTCGACGCCGATCTCGTTTTCGATCTCGAACTTGCCGGAGATGTTGAGCTTCTTCTCGACCTCGATCTCGACAGGTAGGCCGTGGGTGTCCCAACCGGCCTTCCGCTCGACGTAGAAGCCCTGCATCGTCTTGTAGCGGCCGAACAGGTCCTTGAACGCGCGCGCCAGGATGTGGTGCGTGGCGGGCTTGCCGTTGGCGGTCGGAGGACCCTCGTAGAAGACAAAGCGCGGCCTGTCCTTGCGCAGGTCAAGGGACTGCTGGAACGTCCGTTCAGCCTTCCAGAGCTCCATGAGCTGGACCTCCAGCTGAGGGAAGCTGACCTTCGGATCGACTTTCTCGAACACTCTTCACTCCACAGAGATACGTGCCGCCGAATCTCTGGGACGAGTCTTTGACTGACTCGCGGTACCACCCAGATTCCCGAGGCATCCACCTCGGACTCTCATCGGGTTACGGCTCGGGAGTGATCTCGGCTCCGTCATCGGCCACCTGGGTTTCACCTCGACCAGGCTCTCTGTCGACCGCTCAAACGGGCCTACCCGTCTCCGTCAACGCCGAGCGAATCTCGATTTTACAAGATGAACCGCAGCACCCCGATCAGGATGCCGGCGCCGATCCAGACCACGACCGGAGACAGGTCGAGGCCGGCAATGATGGGCAGCCGGCGCCGGATCGGCCCGAGCACCGGCTCGGTGATCCGCCACAGCACTCGGGCGAACCCGTTGGTCGGGAACGGTCCGTACAACCACGAGAAGATGACGCGGATGAAAACGAGCACGACAAAAACCTGGACCAGGAAGATGAGCACGCTTCCGATCACGAACATGACGCTGGCCACGGCTTAGACCGGCCGTGGTCCGAAGAGGACCCGACCCAGGCGCAACATAGTGCTCCCCGCCGCGATCGCCGCCTCGAAATCGCCGCTCATACCGATAGAAAGGATAGGTAGCGATCTTGCCAGCCGTTGCTGAGCTTTGTCGCGTAGGTCGCGGAGCTCTTGGAACGCAGGGGTGGGATCCCCGTGAGCCGGGCCCATCGCCATCAAGCCGCGCACGTCGAGCAGCCCGGCCATCTCAACCAGGAGGTCGATCGCCTGCCCCGGCGCGACCCCCGTCTTCTGCGCCTCGCGCGCCACGTTTACCTCGATCAAGACCTGCTGCGTGGGATCGACTTTGGCGATCGCCTCGGCCAGGTGCAGCGAATCGACCGACTGGATGAGCGTGAAGCGACCCCGGGTGAGGCGCACCTTGTTGGTCTGCAGGTGGCCGATGAGATGCCACTGCGCGCCGCTGACCTCGGCCATCTTGTCCACTGCCTCCTGGACGCGGTTCTCGCCGAGGTTGGTCAGCCCGGCCTCGAGCGCCTGGCGGCAGACATCGGCGCCGAAGCCTTTGGTGACCGCCACGAGGGTGATCACCTCCAGGTCACCTCCCGCTCGCTCGATGCGCTCGCGGACAGAGGCGAGGTTGGCGGCGACGCTCACCGCAACGCGACTATCGCGCCGAATCGCGTTCCGTCGGGGTGGCGCCGATGGGAGGGAAAGAGGTAGCTCTCCTTGGTGCACATGGCGACCTCATAGACCGCATCGACACCTGCGGCTTCGAGCTGTGCGGCATTCGCCGCCGCCAGGTCGAGCAGCCATTTCCCGTGCCCTGCGGGATTGACGAAGCGAGCGTCGAACTTGCCGGCCACCTCAGGTCCGACCTCATAGCACCGTCCGCATATGCCCGGCCCGATCCCGGCCCTGACGTGGCGGCATCCGTACTCGTCGCGCATGAAATTCACCGCAGCCGTCGACACGCCCGCCTGGGTTCCACGCCAGCCCGCGTGCACCAGGCCGGCGACGTGTGCTTCTGGATCCCACAGCACGATCGGATAGCAATCGGCGTACGTGGCAAAGAGGACGATTCCGGGTCGGTCGGTGACGAGCGCGTCGACGTCGTCGACGGATTCCACCGGCTCATCGACCCGGGCCACCTCAGCGCCGTGGACGGAACCGACCGCGGTCAGGGCCAGGCCCTCGAGGCCCATGACGCGCAGGAACGTCTGGCGCGAGGCCAGCACGGCGTTGCGGTCGCTCGCGTGCTTCAGGCCCACCGAGCCAATGGCGACGGTGGAGAACCCATGCACCAGGCCCGGCTCGTCGGCGAGCTCGGGTACGTGCAGAGCCGCGGGGGTCGTCCTCACTTCGAGAAGGTTACGAACGCCGGGAACTTAGTACCTGTTCGATCTCCCGCTTGACCTGCTGCAGGTCCATGAACTCGCGATACACGGAGGCGAAGCGGATGTAGGCGACCTCATCGAGATCGCGCAGGCGATCCATGACCATCTCGCCGATCTCCTGGCTCGGGATCTCTACGCGCCCGGAGCGGCGAAGCTCAGCTTCGATGTCGTCCACGATGGCGCGCAGGCGCTCGGGCGATATGTCGCGCTTCTCGGTCGCCTTCTTCAGGCCGTTGAAGAGCTTCACCGGATCGAAATCTTCACGCCGGCCGTCCTTCTTGGTCACGAAGAAGGGCACGGTTTCGATGCGCTCGTAGGTGGTGAAGCGCTGCCCGCACTGCAGGCATTCGCGCCTCCGGCGGATCGCCTCCCCGACCTCAGAGTCGCGGGAGTCGACCACCTTCAGGTCGTGGTGACCGCAGTACGGGCAACGCAACGAAAACTCCTTTGTTTCTACATCCGGTTGCGCAGGAACGCTGGGATGTTGATGTCGCCGAGCTCTTCCAGACCGAACTCGGGCCGCTCGATCGTACGACGCTGCGTTTCCTGCCTGGCTTCCTGCTGTGTCTTGCCGCCGAAGCCGGTGGCGATGACGGTGATCTTGATCTCGCCTGCCATCGTGTCGTCGCGCACGACACCGAAGATGATGTTGGCGCCGGGGTCGGCCGCGGACCGCACGATCTCGGCCGCCCGCTGGACTTCCTGCAGCGTGATGTCTTTGCCCGCGGTGATGTTGAAGAGGATGCCTTTGGCGCCGTCGATCGACGTCTCCAGCAGAGGGCTCGAAACCGCCTGCTTGGCAGCGTCCTCCGCGCGCGAGTCGCCCGCGCCGTGGCCGATGCCCATCAGCGCCTCGCCCGCGTTTTCCATGATCGCCTTCACGTCGGCGAAGTCGAGATTGATCACACCGGGCTGCGTCACGAGGTCAGAGATGCCCTGCACGCCCTGGCGCAGGACGTCGTCCGCCATCCGGAAGGCTTCCTCCAGCGTCGTCTTGGAGCTTGCGACCTGGGCCAGGCGGTCGTTGGGGATGACGATCAGCGCGTCGACCTGCCCGCGTAGGGCCTTGATCCCCTCTTCGGCGGTGTCGTTGCGGATCCGCCCTTCGAAGGCAAACGGGCGCGTGACGACTCCGATGGTGAGGGCGCCGGCCTCTTTGGCCAGCTCGGCGACGATGGAGGCCGAGCCTGTGCCGGTCCCACCGCCCATGCCGGCGGTGATGAAGACCATGTCCGAGTCCTGGACCACGGCGGTCAGCTCGGTCCTGCTCTCGTCGGCGGCGTCGCGGCCGCGCGTCCAGTCGCCACCCGCGCCCAGGCCACGGGTGACCTTGTTGCCGATCTGGACCTTGACGTCGGCCTGGCAGCGCTCCAGCGCCTGCTTGTCCGTGTTGACGGCGATGAACTGGACCTTGAGGGCTTTCGAGATCATGCGATTGACCGCGTTGCCTCCGCCGCCACCGCAGCCGACGACCTTGATCCGCGCTCGCCCTTCATGCAACTCGCTTTCTTTCATATCGATCAGGTGGTCCTCCTTCGAATGTGCTCTTGCCATGGCGAGCTCCAGCTGGCTTTTGGTGTTCTCTCTAGAAAAAATCTCGTAGCCACCTCACTGTTTTTTGATACGTGTTGCCGAAGGTGGCCGGCTGGCGCGTGTTGCTGTACATCGCACGAGCGCGCGCCCCCCACTTCACCAACCCGGCCGCGACGGCGAACGACGGTCCGTGTGCTTTGTCGGCCAGTCCGACCAGGCCAAGCGGCTGGCC
>VBHJ01000092.1 GCA_005887685.1 Chloroflexota bacterium
AAGCCACACCTACCGCAACCGCCAGCAGCGAAGTGGCGAATACCGGCCCGGGCACGTTGCCGACATAAAGACGGATCGGGTCGATTGGCGCCGAGGTCGGGCTGAAGAATCGGAACCATATCGCGATCGGATCACCGAAGGTCGCGCCGTTGGCGGGATTGAGGTAAACCGACGGACCTTCCCGGGTCAGCAGCGCGATGGCCGCGTATGCAAGGAGCCCCGCCTGCGCCCGGATCGCGGGGATGTAGCGTGCGCGCAGGACCTCGAGCGTAACCGCCAGCACGGCAATCTCAGCGGCGAGCACA
>VBHJ01000093.1 GCA_005887685.1 Chloroflexota bacterium
CGCCGGCGCCTACCAGGGCAACGCTGAAGACCGCAGCGATCAGCGGGCTTGCACCCGGGTGTGGAAATTGGTGGCGCCACAGCCAGTGGGCGATGATCAGCCCCACGGTCCCGGCGACCGCGGCGATGCCGAGCATCTCGGCCGCGGGCAGCCTGAAGATGATCAGGCCCGCCACCACCGTTGGCAGCAGGGCGATCCCCGTGACGAGGTCGTCGGGGAGGGAAGCAGGTTTGAAGGCAGCCCGGTCCAACCAGGCCCCCAAGCGGGCCAGCACGCTCGGATTGTAGGCAAACAGCCCCTCCGGCCGGTCTGCCGTAAGGGGTGGGCGTAGTCGGCCGTGGGTGATAATCGGCAGGCTCGTGTCGCTTCTTGGCCAACGTCTCGCCGCGACCGCCGTGGCGCTGTGGGTGATCGCGATCGCAACCGTGACTGCCGTCGCGGATGCGCTGCCGGACTCGACCTGGGTCGCGATCAAGCCGCTGCCCCATCAGGCCCGCTCGGCCGTGTTCGCGCTGGCCGTGGACCCCGCCAACAACCAGTCGGTCGTGGCGGGTAATTCAGAAGGGTCGCTGCTGAGGAGTTCCACCGGCGGGACCGGCTGGACTGTGGTGCACACGGGCAAGGCAACCCTCACGACCATCGCCTACAGCCCCTACACCTCGGGACTCGTGCTGGCGGGCACCCGCGGCTCGGGGGCGCTGCTTAGCCGGGACGGCGGGGGCTCCTGGTCGTCCCCCCAGGGTCTCGAGGGACGGACGGTGCGCGTCTTCGCCTTCGCCCTCACCGTGATGGCGGCCGGCACAGACCGCGGCGTCTACGTGAGCCCCGACGGTGCCGGCTGGAGCCCCGCCGGCCTCTCCGACCGAAGCATCAACGCGCTGGCCGTCGAGGCCATTCACGCTCCGGTCCGCCTGGTGGCCGGCAGCGACTCACAGGCGTCGACCGGGCCGCTGTCCCTCTATCAGAGCGTGGACGGGGGCGGGTCATGGACCACGTTCAATCCTCCGATCAGCGGCAGCATCGTGGTCAGGCTCGCTGCCGGTCCGCTGCCACCGGCGGGAAACGTCCGGCCTCTCATCGTCGGCACGAACACGGGGCTGTTCCAGTCGAGCGACAACGGTTCGACGTTCACTCCGCTGAGCGGGGGCGCGCTGCTTCCGACCACGGACTACACCCAGGTGAGCTTCATCACCGACCACTTCGACCACTTCTATGGCGCGAGCGATGGCGGAGGATCAAAGTCCGGAGGACTCTGGAGGACAAACGACGGCGGCCAGAGCTTTGCCTCGCTCCGACCGCCAGAGGCATCGGTTACCGCGCTCGCGGCGTCCAACGAGGAGCAGCCCACCCTCTACATCGCGACGTTCCAACCTTCGACTCACGTGGCATCGCTGTGGACCATCCATGACACGGGAGGCACGCCGCAAGGCCCGGCTGCGAACGGGTCCCCGGTCGCCAGCGGTACCCGCACCGCGCATTCGGGCGGCGACTCCATCCTCAGCCAGATCCTTGCCGCGCCCCAGCTTCCATACGTCGGTCTCGGCCTCGGCGCCCTGGCAGTGGTGCTCACCGCGGTCGTCGCCCACCTCCGCGGCCGCTACAGATAGGCCGTTAGACTCGGGCTGAATTGACGACCGCTCACGAGCGCTTGCGCGAGCTCGGCATCACGCTTCCTCCGCCACCACCCGCTGCAGCCTCTTACGTCCAGACACGATTGACCTCGATCGGCAATGGTCGTTCGCTGATCCATGTCGCCGGTCAGATATCGCGCGAAGGCGACAAGGTGTTGACAGGTCGCTGCCCCGACCAGGTTTCGGTCGAGGAAGCCACACGGCGAGCCAGGTTGTGCGCTCTGAGCGTCCTCTCGCAGATCGACGCGGTGGCCGGACTTGACTCCGTCTTGGAGATCATCCAGGTGATCGGCTTTGTGCTTTCGGCCGAGGGCTTTGGCGAGCAGCCCAAGGTGATGAACGGAGCTTCGGACCTCCTGGTCGAAGTGCTCGGAGCGGCCGGAAAGCACACTCGCGCCGCGCTGGGAACCAACGCGCTGCCCTTCTCGGCGACGGTCGAGATCGCGACCGTGGCGGTTGTCCGCTCCAGCTGAGCTGGCGCGACGAGTGATGCGGCGCCCGGGCGCCCTGCTCGTCGGCAGCCTCATCTATCTCTCGGTCGTCTTTGGCGTGATGCTCTGGCGTGGCATCTCGATCGAGCCCGAGTGGGTGGTGCTGGCGTTGCTGGTCATCGCGATTGCGATGGGACGCGGGCTGACCTTCATCGCCGACTGGGGACCGTTCATCCTCCTCTTCTTCGCCTACGAGGCGATGAGGGGCTTTGCCTCAAAGACGGGCTTTGCGCCGCACGACCTGTCGGGACTCGAGCAAACCGTGTTCGCCGGGACCATTCCGACCCTGACGCTGCAGCACGCCTTCTACCACGTCGAAGCCGTGAGCCCGCAAGACGTGATCGCGATGTTCTTCTACTTCATGCATTTCCCGCTGCCGATCCTGGTTGGGTTTCTGTTTTGGCTCCGCAGCCGCGAGCACTATCACCGCTTCATCGCGGCGCTTCTGCTGATGGCCTTCCTCGCGTTTGTGACCTACCTCTTCTGGCCGTCGGCGCCACCCTGGTACCAGTTCCAGGAGGGGCAGGTGCAAGGCCCGCTGGTGGTGCACAAGATCCTCAATGAGACCGTCGACAAATTCTGGGGACCGAACTACTTCGTGTCCCCTCTGTATTCGCACCTGAATCCAAACCAGTTCGCGGCGTTTCCCTCGCTCCATGCCGCGTTCCCGGCACTGGCCGCCGTGTACGCGTGGAACCGGTATCGGCTGCTGGCGGTCGGATTGATTTTCTGGACGGCTGCGGTGCTGCTTTCGATCGTGTATCTCGGCGAGCACTACGTCGTCGATGCGCTGGATGGATTTCTCTACGTTGCGGTGGCGACGGTCCTGGTCGAGGGTTTCGTCAGGTGGCGGGGGATAGGAGCTACGCCTGCCACACCTTCCGCATGATGGTCCGCGCGAGTTTGTCCGGGTCGTGGTGCGAGGGGATCTTCACGTTGACCACATCGGATGCGATGAAGCGCACCTCGGGGTGGCGCGCGGTGTCGACCGGGCGGAAGATCACCGGCGCCTGACCGCCGGTCGGCGGATGCGCGGTGTTCGAGTTGACCAGCACGAAGTCGAACAGGTTCGCCCCGACGTGCTCGCGAATGACGCGCAGGTAATCGTCGACTCCATAACCCTCGGTCTCGCCGGGCTGCGCCGCGAGGTTGCAGATATAAAGCTTCAGCGCCGGCGACGCTTTGATCGCCTCCACCATACCTTCGACAAGCAGGTT
>VBHJ01000094.1 GCA_005887685.1 Chloroflexota bacterium
CATCATCGGTCCCAACGGAGGCGGCAAGACGACGCTCTTCAACTGCATCACCGGGGTGCAGCGGCCCAAGCGCGGAAGGATCGTGTTCGACGGACGGTCAGTGGTCGGACTGCGTCCACACGTGGTCGTCTCGCGCGGCATCGGCCGAACCTTTCAGGGCATCCGGCTGTTCAAGAACATGGCCGTGTTCGAGAACGTGATGGTTGGCCTGTATGCGCGCCACCGCACCATGACCTGGCAGGCGATGCTGCACACGCCCGGCGAGCGGAAGGACGAGCTGCGCACACTTCAGGAGTCACGCCGCTGGCTGAGCTTCGTCGGCCTCGAGCCGCTTGCGGGCCGGCTCGCCACGGAGCTTTCCTATGCGGACCAGCGCAGGGTGGAGATCGCGCGCGCCCTCGCTGCGCACCCGCACCTCGTGCTCTTCGACGAGCCCGCGGCGGGCATGAATCCGACCGAGAAGCTCGAGCTGATGGGCATCATTCGCAAGATTCGTGATCTCGGCATCACCGTGGTCCTGATCGAGCACGACATGTCGCTGGTGATGCGTGTCTCGGACCGGATCGCTGTGCTTGATCACGGCGTGCTCATCGCGCTCGACAAACCAGCCGCGATCCAGGAGAACCCGGCCGTGATCGAGGCCTATCTCGGACGGGAAGACGATGAGCTCGACGCGGTGCAGGAAGCGTAGGGGCGCTCTTGGCCCTCCTCGAAGTTCGAGACCTCCACGTCTTCTATGGCAACATCGAAGCCCTCAAGGGCATTTCCCTGGACGCGCAGCCCAAAAAGGTCGTCGCAATCCTCGGAGCCAACGGAGCCGGCAAGACGACGACGCTCCGGACGATCTCGGGGCTTCTGCGTCCACGCAGCGGATCGATCACCTGCGACGGCAAGAGCCTAGTCGGCGTCGCCGCGCACGTGATCGTGGGGCTTGGTCTCAGCCAGGTGCCCGAGGGCAGGCGGATCTTCAACATCCTCAACGTCGAGGAGAACCTCAACCTGGGCGGCTACCTCCTACGATCGCAACGCAAACTCGTCAAGGAGCGCAAGGCCGCCGTTTTCGAGCTGTTTCCAAGGCTTGCGGAAAGACGAATGCAGCTGGCCGGCACGCTGTCTGGCGGCGAGCAGCAGATGCTGGCCATCGGAAGGGCGCTCATGTCCGACCCCAAGGTCCTCATGCTCGACGAGCCCTCGCTCGGCCTGGCCCCGATCCTGGCGAGGAGCGTCTTGAAGACCGTCCGCCGGATCGCGGATCGCGGCGCCGCCGTGCTCCTGGTGGAGCAGAACGCGCGCCAGGCGCTGGCCATCGCCGACTACGCGTACGTGATCGAGGTTGGCCGGATCGCACTCGAAGGCGAGGCGGCCATGCTCGCTCGCGACGAGAGAGTTCAGAAGGCGTACCTCGGCGGGTTCGAGTCGGTGGGAAGCGCCTGACAAAAGCGAAGGTGGGGTCGCGCGGCGGCCCCACCTTGTTGGTTTGGTTCGAGCTGCGGTTGCTAGCTGGACGCGACCCAGGTTCCGTTCTGCCGGATCGCGATGGGCTGGAACGCGGGCGGGTTCCCAACCGCATGCACGGCCAGGAACTCCGGCGCCGGCCGGTCGCCCTTGTTGTCGAAAGCGATGCTTCCTGTGATTCCGTCGGAGATCTTGACCGCGTGGATGGCCGCGTTGAGGCTCTTGGCGTCAGTCTTGCCGCCGTCGTTCTTCAAGGCTTGCGCAAGCGCCATCATCCCGTCGTACTCGTATGAGGAGTAGTCGCCTGGCGCGCCACCATATTTGGACTGGTACTCGCTGGTGAACTTGTCGTTCTTGGCGTTGTGGATGAACTCCGTGGTCGGCAGCGTGGTGATCGTTATGCCCGGGTTGGTGAGCGCGGCGCCGGCGACTTTGATCACGCTCGGGTCGACGTCCGCGGAGTCACCGTCGAGCTTGTAGGACGGGGAAAGCGAGACGTACTCTTTGGCGAGGAGTCCGAACTCCGGGTAGTAACCGGTGTAGAACAGCGCGTCCGGGTTACCAGTTCCGACCTTCACCAGCGCGGCGGTGTAGTCCTTCTGACCCGGCGTGATGGCGTCGAAGTAGGTGACCGTCATGCCGGACGCCTGCGCCGCCTGCTTGGCCGAGTCGGCGAGGCCCTTGGCGTACGTGGTGTTGTCGTGCATGATCGCGATCCTCGAAGCCTTCAGAAACTGCTTGATGAAGCTGACGTCCGCCGGGCCCTCAGCGTCGTCACGGCTGACCATGCGGAAGACGTTGTCGTAGCCCTGCTCGGTGAACTTCGGGTTGCTCGACGCAGCTGTGATGAACGGCAGATCGCCGCTGCGGTGGAGGATGTCGCTCTCGGGGATCGAAGCCCCGGAGCAATACCCACCGACGATGGCCACGATCTTCTCGGTGAGCAGCTTCTCGGCCGCCTGGGTCCCCTGCTGAGCGTCGCAGGCATCGTCCTCCGGGACGGCCTGCAGCTTGCGGCCGTTGATGCCACCGGCGGCGTTGATGTCCGAGATGGCGAGCTCACCAGCGTTGCGGATGGCGATCCCCGGGTCGGCATACGCTCCGGTGAACGGGCCCGTGATGCCGACGAGGATCGGCGAGGTGTTGGTGTTGCCGGTCCCGCCGCCACATGCGCCAAGCAACATCGCAGCACCCGCGGCCATGCTGCCTGCCAGGAGTCGGCGACTAAACATACTTGCCTCCCTTATCGCTTCGCATCGGCCGACCGCCATCTTCCCGTTGCGGCGGGGCGAGAGTGCGCCGACGGCAGGCCACCTACTCCTCCCAGAACTGGGCCCAGTATCGGTACCTCCTATCCGGGTGTCAAGTTCGGGGACGGATCCAGACTTTTGGCCCGGGGACGCGTCGAAGCCGGCTAGGCCCCTGTCTTCCTATCCCAGTCGAAGGGCCAGAGCACGAAGAAACCAACCGTGCCGGCGCGGCCCCGATAGGTGACCTTGGCTCCGTTGGGGATCAGGATCGCCTGCCCGGCGCGGGCTTTCACGCTCGCCCCATCGCTGACGATCTCGAGCTCGCCCGATTGCACGAAAAGCACCTCGTCGTACTTCAGCGTCCAGTCGGCAAACTCGGCGGCCGCAGAGAATCGCATGTAGCCGCCGCCCAGCTGCGTGGTGCCGGCGTGAGTGATCGCGCGCGAAAGCTGGAGCCCCGGAACGAGGTCGGTGTATGGAACGTCGTGGTCGGTCAGCAGCTTCACCTTCGTTTGCACCGCCATCGCGAGAACCTTACGTCGGGCGGACCTTTCGTTGTGTCCACGCCTAGAATGGCGGCGCTTTGGACCCACGCGCGGCCGACCTCCTCGGCCGCCCGATCGTCGGCCAGCTCGGCTTTGTCGGCCTGGACGGCTACCCGCACGTCCTGCCCGTCTGGTTCGAGCACAGGGACGGCGATGTGCTGATCGGCAGTCCGGCCGGCGCATATAAAGGACGCGCGCTCGCGAGGGACGGCCGCGCCGCGCTCAGCGTCTCGACGGTCGAGCGGCCGTACCTCATCGCCAGCGTCGTGGGCGACGCCACGGTGGAGCGGCTGCCGGAGAAAGAGCGCATCGAGTTCATCAGCGCCGTGGCGATCAGGTACCTGACGGCGAGCTGATACGGCTGCGGCCGCGGAAGATCAACTTCTACGTCAGCTGATCTCGCCGCGAGGTATGTTCTGCGCGGGGAGCGATGAAGATCACCGACGTCTCGGTCCAGGTGGTCGATGCGGGCGTGACCATGCTGTTCGCCGAGCGGTTGATCATGAACCTGGCGAACGTCATCGTCCGGGTCCAAACGGACGATGGTGTGGAGGGCGTGGCCGGCAGCAGCACGTACCTCGGCGCGCAGGCGGTGGCGGCCGCGCTCGCCGAGTTGAAGCCACTCCTCATAGGCGAGGACCCGCTGTACCGGGAGCGCATCTGGCAGCGCCTGAACGAGGTCAGCATCCTGATGGTGCCGCCACATTCGCTTGCGCTCGTCGACTGCGCGCTGTGGGATCTTGCGGGTCGCGCGGCCGGCCTTCCGGTCTACAAGCTGCTCGGGGCCCAGCGCGACCGGCTGCCGGCGTACGCAAGCTCGCTGACTTACGCGACGGTCGCCGATTTCCAGCGCGAGATCGAGGTCTGGCTCCAGAAGGGGTTCCGCGCCATCAAGCTCCACGTTTGGGGCGACCCTGCGAGGGACGTCGAGCTGTGCACGGCCGTAAGGGAGCAGGTCGGGCCGGGCATTGCCTTGATGGTCGACGCGGTCGGGTCGTACAGCCTGGGTGACGCCATCCGCGTCGGCCGTCATCTTGATGAGCTCGGCTACGAGTGGTTCGAGATGCCGTTGCGCGACCAACACATCGAGGCCTACCGGACCCTCTCCCGAGCGCTCGACGTCGCGGTCACGTCCGGCGAGGTCCACACCAGGACGTTTCAAGAGGCCGCCAACTACCTGACGCGTGGCGCCTGGGACATCGTGCGCATCGATGCCGCGATCTCCGGCGGGATCACGGCCACGAAAAAGGCCGCGAGCCTGGCCGAAGGTCTGGGCCTGCGCTGCGAGATCCACAGCTTCGGACACACCCTTGCCCAGGCCGCGAACCTGCAGGTGATGGGCGCCGTCGCCAACTGCAAGTACTTCGAGTTTCCGATGCCGATAGGCGGTTACGGCGCAGGCATGCGGGACCAGATCGACCTCGAGCCCGACGGGACAGTTTGCGTGCCTCAGAAGCCTGGCCTCGGGGTCGAGGTCGACTGGGAGCGCATGGATGCGATGACCGTGGCGCGCTTCTGATGAAGGTGGTCATCATCGGAGCGGGTGTGGTCGGCGTCACCACCGCCTACTACCTCGCCAGGTCCGGCCACGAGGTCACCGTCGTCGAGAAGGAGACCGAGGCCGCGACGCTGGCCAGCGCGGGCAACGCGGGTCTCATCGCGCCGGGTCACTCGTTTGCGTGGGCGTCGCCCTCCGCGCCGAAAGAGCTCCTGCGCTCGTTGACGGTCGACGACACCGCGCTGCGCGTGAATCCCTTCAAGGCCCCGGGCATGATGTTTTGGGGTCTGCGGTTCCTGCGCGAGTGCAACGCGGAGC
>VBHJ01000214.1 GCA_005887685.1 Chloroflexota bacterium
CGTCAAGCTGCTCATCGCGGACGGCGAGGCCGCAGTCGGCGGGATGAACTGGGGTCGCCACAGCGACCGCAACCACGACTACGTGCTGGAGACCCGCAACGCCATCGAGCTCGACCGGCTGGCCCGCATCTTCGACCAGGACTGGAACCTCGCGGGCGGCCATCCCGCGCCGCTGCCGCAGTCGTCAGGGCTTGTCGGGCAAACATCTCCCGGTGGCGAGATTCGCGCCATGCTCGAGCGCGCCCTCAACCGCGCGGCGCACCGGGTCCTGGCGGAGGTGTACACGCTGACCGACGCGGCGCTGATCGCCGAGATGGTGATCGCGCACCGCCGGGGGGTGGTCGTCAGGGTGCTGCTCGACCCGAACCAGGTCTACAACCTCCACGCCTACGCGGTGCTGCGGGCCGGTGGCGTCGAGGTGCGGTGGTACCCGGTGCCGAAGGGCGTGCTGCTGCACGCCAAGATCGGGCTGTTCGACGCGGAGCTTGTGCTTGGTTCGGCGAACTGGACGCTGAGCGGGCTGGGTGTCAACCACGAGCTGGATATCGAGACCGACGATGCCGCGGCCGTGCGGGCCTATGTGACGACATTCGAGAGCGACTGGGCGAGGTCGGGTTAGTGGGTTCGCTTCAGCCCCTCCGTCGGCTTCGCCGACACCTCCCCATGAATGGGGAGGACAAGTGGCTAGCTTTGTGGGGGTGGGCCGGCTGAGCCTGGAGCCGGCGGTCCGCCGGGGCCTGCCGCCGGGGGCAGGGAGCCGGGCGAGGCCGCGGGCGGCATGTTGCCGAAGCTGACCTGCGGCACGGCGCGGTCGCCCTCGTCCGCCTGGAAGAAGCCGAAGGCCTTGAAGCCAAGCGCTCCCGCGATCAATGACGTCGGGAGGGTTTGCAGCTTGATGTTGTAGTCGCGCACGTTGCCGTTGTAGAACCGGCGGGAGAACTCGAGCTTGTCCTCGGTCGCGGTGAGGTTTTCCTGCAGGTTCGTGAAAGCGGAGATCGCCTTCAGGTCGGGGTAGTTCTCGGACACCGCGAACAGGCTGCGCAGGCTCTGCGACAACACGTTCTCGGCCTGCCCGATCTTGGCCGGATCGCCGGTGGCCCCGGCCGCGACCGCGTTGGCGCGGGCGTTGGTGACCGCCTCGAGCGTGCCGCGCTCGTGGCCCATGTAGCCCTGCACCGTGTTGACGAGGTTCGGGATCAGGTCGTGCCGACGCTTGAGCTCGACGTCGATCTCAGACCAGGCTTCCTGGGTGCGGTTGCGGGCCGCGATAAGGCCGTTGTAGGTGAAAACCAGCCACGCCAGGATGAGGACGACGATGACGCCGACGATTACCCAGCCCATAGCGGCCTATCCTAACCCGCGGCCTACGCGTGCGCCCGTCGCGCCCATCGCGTTTTCTTCAGCATCTTCTTGTGCTTGTGCTTGCGCATCTTCTTGCGCCGCTTCTTGATTACAGAGCCCAATCCATCTCCCAGAGCGTGTTTGTTCGAACGCTTGCGGTTCGGCCGGGAATCATACCGTAAGCCGAGCCGGCCTCGCCCGCGGCATACACTCGTTGGCGGTGGTGACGTACTTCACGGACGCGCACGAGGAGCTCCGCCTGCACATCAGGAAGTTCCTCGAAAAAGAGGTCCAGCCCCACCTCGAGGAGTGGGAGGAGAAAACCTTCCCCGACTCGATCTTCCAGCGGTTCGGCGAGCTTGGTTTTCTCGGCCTGCGCTACCCGCCCGAATACGGTGGCCAGGGGGGCGACTATTTCAGCGCGGTCGTCCTGTCGGAGGAGATGGCGCGGGCCGGGTGCGGCGGCCTCGGCATGGCCGTGGCCGTGCAGGCCGAGATGGCGACGCCTCCGGTCTTCCGCTTCGGCACCGAGGAGCAGAAGCGGCGCTGGCTCGTCCCGGCGATCCGAGGCGAGCAGATCGCCGCTCTCGCCATCACCGAGCCGGACGCCGGGTCGGACGTGGCCGGAATCACCACGACGGCGCGCCGCTTCGGCGACGAGTTCATCGTCAACGGCCGAAAGATCTTCATCACCAACGGCGCTCGGTGCCACTGGGCGCTGGTGGTGACCAAGACGGAACGCGAGCGAGGGCACGGTGGCTTCAACCTGCTCGTGATCGAGAAAGGGACGAAGGGTTTTGAGGTCACGCGCACGCTGCAGAAGCTGGGCATGCACTCGTCCGACACGGCAGAGCTGCTTTTCGACGAATGCCACGTGCCGGTCGGCAATCTGATCGGCGACGAGGGCGAGGGGTTCAAGAACCTGATGTGGGAGCTGCAGGGCGAGCGCATGATCGCTGCCGCCGGCGCGATTGCGGGCGCCGCTCGCGTGTTCGAGTACACGATGGATTACGCGAAGAACCGGCAGGCATTCGGCCAGCCGATCTCGAACTTCCAGGTGATCAAGCACAAGCTGGTCGACATGGGGACGAAGATCGCGGCGATCCAGTCCTTCGTGTATCAGACGGCGAAGCAGTGGGACCAGGGCGAGTACCCGGTGCGCGAGATCTCGCAGGCGAAGCTGCTTGCGACCCAGGTTGCGTGTGAGGTCGCGGACGAAGCGATCCAGATCCTCGGAGGGCACGGGTACATGCGCGAGTTCCCGGTCGAGCGAGCGTGGCGCGACGCCCGGCTGGCAAGGATCGGCGCCGGCACCGACGAGATCATGAAGGAGATCATCGCCAAGTCGTACGGGCTGTGATCTCAACCGTACTGTTCGCCGGCTGCGACCCTGAAGTGGCATGTGGCGTGGACGGCCGCATTCTTGCCGTTGGCACTGCGGCGCGGGCAGCGGCCGGGCGCAAGGCTGAAGTCGTCCGGCTGCGCGGAACCTCGTGGCCGGGTCTGGCCGATTCGCACATCCACCTCGAGGGCCTGGCCGACCGGCACCTGACCCTCGACCTGACCGGAGCGCGCAGCCAGACCGACGCGCTGACGCGGGTGGTCGAGGCTGCGAAGCCTTTGCCCAAGGACGGGTGGGTGGTCGGGTCGGGCTGGTACAACGACGCATGGTCCGAGCCGGCGTTTCCCACTCGGAAACGGCTCGACCAGGCCGCGGGCGGCAGGCCTGCGTACCTGAGGAGAAAGGACGGCCACTCGGCCTGGGTCTCGAGCGCAGCCCTCCGTGCCGCGGGCGTGGACCGCAACACGGAAGATCCACCCGGCGGGCGGATCGACCGCGACGCGCAGGGCGACCCGACGGGCATCCTCCGCGAGACGGCGATGCACCTCGTGGGTGGCATCCTGCCTGGCCCCAGTGACGCCGCCATGGACGGCGCGATGGCTGAGGTGCTCGACGACCTCGCGCGGCTCGGCCTCACCTCCGTCCACGCCATGGACAGCGCGCGAGGGCTGGGTTCCCTGCAGCGCCTGCGGTCGCGCGGACCACTGCCCGTTCGCGTGACCTACAACCTCCCCCTCGCCGACCTCCCCCACGCGGAGCGGATGGGCGTGCGTTCGGGTTGGGGCGATCCGTGGCTGCGCATCTGGGGCGTGAAGGCCTTCCTCGACGGCTCGCTGGGCAGCCGGACGGCGGAGATGCTCGACGGTTCGGGGACCGC
>VBHJ01000215.1 GCA_005887685.1 Chloroflexota bacterium
GATCAGCTCGAGGAGGGTGTACCCACGGGCCTCGGCGGGCAGCAGGCCCGGTTTGGCGGACAGCGGAACGGGGCGAGACGGCTCCGACATTGTCAGGTCGGCTCCGCGTGGGTGACGGCTGCTACAACGGTGAGCCAGCGTCGCGATGCAGGTGCTTCAAGTTCGAGGCCGGGGCTGTAGGTGCTCGAGCAGAGCCCGCTGCTCGGCCGGTCCTCGGAACGACAACGACTTAGCGGCTCCGCCGCCGGCATCGGGGAGGCGCGCCGCCGGCCGGCTGTTGCGCGCGCGCAACGCGGCCACCTCCGCCGCGTGCTCTGGGTAGTCGGTGCACGACGGGCCGCCTCCCAACCCAGCGTCAGGACCGAACTACTTCACGGTAATGCTCCCGGCAGTGACCGTCGCGGTGGGCAACACCGTTGCGTTGAGGATCAACGCAAGACTCCCGTCGAGACCGTGACTGTGAAGGGCACTCCCGGTTGAGGCAGGGTCCCGTGGCCCATGTCCGCTGGCCCCTCGCGCTCCGGGTGAGTAGGGTGTGAGAAAATGACAAGGGCCCCCATCGGGCAGACCCTTGAAGCGCCCCACCTGTCGCGTCACGGTATGACCGACACGTTGACTTGGTTGTGGCGAATCTTGTTGGTCGAGTTGATCGGTCCTTCGTACCCGGGCTCTCCGGCATGGAAATAGAGCACCCCCGTGGCCACCGCCGGTATAGTCGTGGCGCTCCGATTCCAGTAGAAGTTTCCCATAACCGTGTTGCCATGGAGGTTCGTCGGAGGAACCATGGCCCCGCGGCTTACTTGGATCCCGTTCTGGCCGATGATCTCCGTACGGCCGGCTCCCGTGACGATGTTATTCGTGATCACCGCGGTGGAACTTATGCCTGCGACGACGCCGTCAACGACGATGCCTCCTTTCTGATAATCCTCGATGGTGTTTTCGTCTATGCTGGCCATCCCTATCGTATTGTCAGACTGGCGCCCTACGCGGATGCCGATCCCGTTCTGGCAGCCTGAGAAGGGGTCATCGCGGATGTGCTGAATGAGGTTGTGCTCGATAGTGGCCGCAGCTCCGCCGTCTACTCGGATGCCAGACTCAATTGAACCACAACCGCCCGGCCCCGGCCCAGTGATGATGAAACCGTCGATCGTAACGTTCATGGCCAACGGTCCAGTGACACGGATAATGGCTTTAGGATCGGTCATCATAAGCGGAGCTTGGACGATGGCATGTTGAGTCGGATCCGCGCTTGCCTGGAGCGTCAGGGTCTTGTTGTTGATGACGACTTGTTCGACGTACGTCCCATCGCAGACCAGGATGGTAGACCCAGAGGGCGCGACATCCACTGCGGCCTGGATGCTCGTAAAGGATGCGAAGCACTGCATGCCGTCGTCATCCACCGTCAGGGTCAACGCGGGGTCAGGCAGCTGTGCGCTGGCGGCGAGCGGCAGTACAGACACCGTGAGGCAACCGACGAGCAAGGAGATGACTCTACCGCGACGGCCTGTAGCGCGGCTCATCCAACATGCGGCCATGGCTCGTTCCCCCCTCCCGAGCGTTTGATCGAGCTGACGCATCCGCCGACGGCGGCCACATCCTGAACCGGGCAAGACACGTGCCCGTGCTGGCGCCTCCCGCAGCTCGGGCCATGACTCGACACGAGCAGACGACGCCGCCTTCGGGAAACCGAGTAAGTGGCGGTGCTGGCAAGTGAAGTCGCCGTCCGCCTCGATCAGGTGGATGACGGTCACGTCGGACGAACGAGGAGATCCGGTGCCGAGACTCTGGTGCGCTCGCCTGAACTCTGGCGCGCACACCATGGCGCCGCCGCCAGAGCGCCGGCGAGAGTCGCGACGGTTAGGACTGCCGGAACTGGTCTACGGAAATGCCGAACTGCTTGATCTTGACGTGCAGGGTCTTGTAGTCCACCCGGAGGAGCCGTGCTGCCTCGCTCTTGTTCCCCCGCGTGGCTTGAAGCGCCAAGCGGATCGCCTGCCGCTCCGCTTCTGCGGCCGCCCGGCCAGCGCTCTCCCGCAGGGAAAAGCGCAGGTCTTCTCGTGGCCGGTCGCTCGATCTCGCCATTGCGCGGATCACTCCGCGCAATTCGCGGACCATGGCGGGCGAGGGACGACGGTCAGGACTGCCGGAACTGCGCTGCGGAGATGCCGTACTGCTTCATCTTGAGGTGCAGCGTCTTGTAATCCACGCGGAGCAGTCGAGCCGCCTCACTCTTGTTCCCTCGCGCGGCTTGCAGGGCCGTGCGGATCGCCCGTCCTTCCGCATCCACCGCGGCCACCTCGGCGACCTCCTTGAGAGAAGAGCCGGCCGGCGCTGACTCTCCCGAGCGAGCGCTCGCCAGCGAGGGGTCGACCGGAAGGACGGCGAGGTGCTCCGGCTCGACGACGTCCGCGGCGAGCAGGCTGGCCCGCCGAATGACGTTGCGGAGCTCGCGCACGTTCCCGGGCCAGCGGTAGTGCAGCAGGACCTGGGCCGCCGCTTCTGAGATCGAGCGGCAGGGGCGGTCGAGCTCGGTGCCGGCTTCCGCGAGGAACCCATTCGCCAACTGCAGGATGTTGTCTCGCTCCCTGAGGGGCGGCAGCGTGATGACGAACTCGTTGAGGCGATAGTAGACGTCGGCGCGGAACCGGCCCAGCCGCACTTCCTGCTCGAGAGGGACGTTGGATGCGGCGGTGATCCGCACGGCGACCGGGACGGCTCGCTTGCTGCCGAGCGGCTGCACCTGACGCTGCTGCAACGCGCGCAACAGCTTCGCCTGCGTGGGGAGCGGAAGATTGACGATCTCATCCAGGAACAGGGTGCCGCCCCCGGCAAGCTGGAACTGCCCCTCCTTTCGCTCATGCGCCCCGGTGAACGCGCCCTTCTCGTAGCCGAACAGCTCCGACTCGATCAGGGTGTCCGGGATGGCGCCACAGTCAACGGCGACAAATGGCTTCTCGCGTCGGGCGCTCAGCTGATGGATCGCCCGGGCCACGAGCTCCTTGCCGGTGCCGGTCTCGCCCTGGACGAGCACCGTGAGTGGGGAGTTGGCCACCTGCTTGATCTGTTGGACGATCTGCTCCATTGGCCCACTCGCGCCCTGCAGCAAGCTCAAAGGGCTCTCGCCGATCTTGGTCGTCGGCCGGCGTTCGCGCGTGCGCTCCTCGACGATGGCCTCCAGCTCACTGAGGTGACGCTCGAGTGCGAGCTGCTGTTCCTTGACGCGGCGACGCGCCTCGCGCGTCTCCATCGCCCGGTGCAACGCGGCCACGAAGTAATCCCGGTCGATCGGCTTCGGGATGAAGTCGCAGGCCCCGCCGCGGAGAGCGCCAACGACCAGGTCGTTCTCGCCGTGTGCGGTGATCATCAGGGTGGGCGTGTCGGGCCGGCGCGCCCGGATCTCGGCCAACAGCTCCAGGCCGTCCATCCCCGGCATCCTGATGTCGGCGACGATCGCGTCGTAGTCCCGCGCGGCGATCCGGTCGAGCGCCAGCCCCGCGGAGTCGGCTGTGTCCACGGTCACCCCGTCCATCCGCAGGCGCAGTGCGTGCGGCAGGGCCT
>VBHJ01000004.1 GCA_005887685.1 Chloroflexota bacterium
ACTGCAGACGATCGTCCCCGAGTCGCCGAACAAGCCCTACGACATGCGCGAGGTCGTGTCGCGGGTGCTCGACTCGCGCGAGTTCTTCGAGGTGCAGCCCTTCTTCGCACCGAACATCGTGGTCGGGCTGGGACGGCTCGGCGGGCACGTCGTCGGCATCGTCGGCAATCAACCGAAAGTGCTGGCGGGTGCGATCGACATCAATGCATCGGTCAAGGCGGCCAGGTTCATCCGCTTCTGCGACGCGTTCGGGATCCCGATCATCTCCTTCGTCGACGTGCCCGGCTACCTGCCCGGCCGCGACCAGGAGCACGGCGGGATCATCCGGCACGGGGCCAAGCTGCTTTACGCCTACGCCGAAGCGACCGTGCCCAAGCTCACGGTGATCACGCGCAAGGACTACGGCGGCGCCTACTGCGTCATGTCGCCGAAGCAGATGGGCGCAGACCTGAACCTCGCCTGGCCGACCGCGGAGATCGCGGTCATGGGTCCGGAGGCGGCGGTCAACATCATCTACAAGCGAGACCTGTCATGTCGCCGAAGCAGATGGGCGCAGACCTGAACCTCGCCTGGCCGACCGCGGAGATCGCGGTCATGGGTCCGGAGGCGGCGGTCAACATCATCTACAAGCGAGACCTGGTGGCCGCACCCGATCCGGTGGCACGCCGCAAGGCGCTCGTTGCCGAGTACACGGCACGCTTCGCCAATCCTTATGTCGCAGCGGAGCGCGGCTACGTCGACGACGTAATCGAGCCCAGCCAGACCAGGCGCGAATTGGTTCGCGGCCTGCAGCTCTGTTTGCGTAAGACCGTCGAGCGCCCTCCACGCAAGCACGGCAACATCCCTCTCTAAGGCGCGGGGGAAGCAGGCCTCCCCCGCGCAACCCCCTCCGTTGCAAAGGATGTTTGACGGCGTTTGGAAGCTCAGATGCAGGGGACGGCCGGAGTAAATCCGGCCTACAGCCCCACTTCGTCTACTGCGAACTAAGGCGCGGGGGAAGCAGGCCTCCCCCGCGGAACCCCCTCCGTTGCAAACGATGTTTGACGGCGTTTGGAAGCTCAGATGCAGGGGACGGCCGGAGTAAATCCGGCCTACAGCCCCACTTCGTCTACTGCGAACTACGTAGAACGGCCCCCGCGCAAGCACGGGAACATACCTCTCTAGAAAAGGCTCCTCCCCATTCATGGGGAGGTGGCGGGCGAAGCCCGCCGGAGGGGCAGCTAGGAACCCGTCTTTCTGCGAAAGGCCAATGCCTTCTTGCAATAGTCGTCGACCGTGACGATGAACTCGGCGTGCGACCACGTCAGCGGCGAAACCGACAGCGGCGCTCCGGTGTTCGGATCCAGCTGCTCGGAAAGCAATCCGCCCGGCATCTGGTGCCCGACCACCCAGTCGATGATGTCGCGCGCCGGCTGCAGGTCGGCCGCTGTCTTCGCGGTGGCGATGTACCACTGCGCAAGCCACATCGTGCACATGAACCACGGGTTGCCAGGCACCTTCCTGCTGTCGGACTCGACCCTGAAGTAGTAGTCGTCGGTGTATCGCGCGATGCCGCCGCATTCCGCTCCGTTCCTGAGCTGGGTCCCGATCGCCTTCATCGTGTCGGTGATCCGGCTGTCGTCAGGCGGGTACATGCCGAATCGCCACAGGCCGTAGATCGCGCTGTCCAACACAGTGTCGACCGTGACCGACTCATCGTCTTCGATCGTGATCCGGCGCGGAAACCGCCCGAGCTCGGCGCTGTAGAGGTGGGTGTCCGAGGCTTCGCGCAGCCTCTCCGCGGCGTCGCGGTACCGCACATAGGCTCCGACGTCGCCGAACAGGTCGGCAAAGCTCCGTGCCGCGTCAAGGCCTCCCCACACCGATCCGACCGTGAATGCGTGCACGCCCCAGCGCTCCTCCCAGAGATCCCACGAGGGCATGGGCAGGCCGTTGCGCTCGTCGACGTAGGAGACCATCCAGTCGGCCGCGGGCACGATCAGATTTGAGTAGAGCCCGACGACGAAGTCGAGGTTTTGATGGATGCGGTAGTGCTGCCAGAGCGACCAGAGCACAAGGCCGGTCTCGTCTTCCTGGATCGGAAGCGTCCGCACACCATGGGAGTCGATCCAGGGCAGCCAGGAGCTGCCCGGCTGGCCGTACGGCGTGTACTTGTGCAGGAAGAATCCTTCTTCGACGAGCGACTGCTGAGAAAAAGTGAAGAACGCTCGCGTGACGTCCTCGTGTCCGGCCCGGTCGAGCGCGTTCGCGACCAGCGCACCGTCACGGGGCCATGCGTATGCATACGTGTCGCGGGCGAACTTCGTGATGTCGAAATCGGTCGAGGCGATGACGGCCCCGTGGTTGTCGACGTGCGTGCGTGCGGTCAGGACGCTCCGGCGGTACAGGTCCGTGGCTGCCTGGCCGAGGTCTTCGTCGATGTGGCGATGATCCTTCTCCGACCAAACCTGCCAGTAGGTCAAAGTCCTGCCGCGATACGTGTCGGGTCCTTTGCCGACGATCAGGTCCTGCCCGAAAACCGTCACCTCGCTTAGGCGAGAGCCCATGCACAGCCAGTGCGTCATGCGGCGCGGCTGGCCGGCGACGACCGAGCCGAGGTCGAACCCGACCGTGCAGTCCACCGAGCCTTGCTCGATCGGGTTCTTGCCGAGGACGCCATCCTCCGCGTCGACCCAGGTGCCCTCCGCGCCATTTCCCTTCTTTCCGTTCGCCCATGAGCTGATGCCGTAGTCGGCATCGACCTGGCCGCCGATCAAGAAGTAGCGGTTGGCCTTGTACGCGATCACGCTGCGGTGCTTGGGCTCGTAGAGGACCGTGTTGCCGATATCGGAGCCTTCGATGAACCAGTCGTAGTGAAAGAAGGCGCGCCCGACCCCAAAGCCCGACGGCGAGGTGACCTCGAGGTTTCGGATGAACCAGTTGCGAGCGAGATCCACGAAATCCTCGAACCTGACCGTGATTCCAAGTCCTGGGTGGGTCAGTGTCACGTCGCTGACAAGTGAATCCTCGACGTAGCCGAATTTTCTCTGCCACGCGGGGTCATCGAGCCAGGCGAACTTGCCGTCGATGAAGAAACCTGTTCGGCAGACGTTGCCCATCGTGTGGTTGGCGTCGCCTACACGCGGATAGAAGATGTCGCGCACCGAATAGTTGGCATCGAAGCCCACTAGCGAGTTGCCGTTTCCGAGGACGAGGCTTCTGGGCACGGGTGTTGCGCGGCAAATCCTACAATTCGGCCGCAGATGCCGCCGGTCCGCATCATCACGTCCCGCAAACGGCGCCGCACCGTCGCCGCGCGCCTGCGGTCAGGTGTCCTCGAGCTTTTGGTTCCCGCGACGATGCCTCACTCGGAGAGAGAGCATTGGGCCGAGGTCATGAGCCGCCGGCTCGAGCGGCGAGCCGAGCGGTCACGGCCTTCTGATGAGAGGCTGCAGAAGCGCGCGGCGAAGCTCAACCTGCGGCACTTCGATGGTGCGCTCAGCTGGACGGCGATCGGATTCGGCGACATGGAAAGGCTGTGGGGCAGCTGCACCTTCACGGACGGCGCGATCCGCATCGCCCGACGCGCCGCGTCGCTGCCGGACTGGGTCCTCGACTACCTGCTCGTGCACGAGCTCGCTCACCTCGTGCACAGCGATCACGGAGCCGAGTTCCACGAGCTGGAGAACCGCTACCCACTGACCGAACGGGCGAAGGGATACCTGCTGGCGATCGACTCTTTCCGGTAAGACGAGGTGGGGCCCTAGGCCGGATTTATTCCGGCCGTCACCCAGCGTCTATTTCCTATACACACCAGACACCGCAGTGCACGGAGGGGGTTCCGCGGGGGAGGCCTGCCTCACCCGCGCGTTCTATGGGGTCAGGACGATCTTCGTCGCCTCGCGGGCATCGAACATCCGGTAGGCCTCTTCGGCGTCGTCGAGCTTCATGCGGTGGCTGATGATCCTGTCCGGCGCCAGCCGGCCGGCCGCAATCAGGTCCAGCAGCGGCCGCATGTACAGCTGGACGTTGCACCAGCCGGCGCGAAAGGTCAGCGACTTGAGCCACATGCGCATGTAGGGAAACTCGCCTAGCACCGCACTCGGCACGCCCACCATCGAGACCGTACCCCCGCCGCGCACGACGTGAATCGCGGTGTCCACAGCCGGCAGGAGGCCGACGCACTCGATGCTGGAGTCGGCCCCGATCCCACCTGTGGCGTGCTCGATCGCCTGCACCGGATGGACCTCTCTCGAATTGATCGGGATGCCGCCGAGCTCCTGGGCCACCTCGAGGCGGGAGTCGACCATGTCGATCACAAAAGTTCGCGCCGGCCCGAACAGCTGCGCGCACATCGTCGCCATCAGGCCCACCGGCCCGGCCCCGATGACGGCCGTCACGTCGCCGGGCTTGATCTCCGCCCGCTCGGCGCCAAAAAAACCGGTGGCCAGGATGTCCCCCACGAAGATGGCCTGCTCGTCGGTCATCCCGGCGGGAATTTCCTCCATCGTGTGGTCGGCGTTGGGCACCACGACGTACTCGGCCTGTCCGCCGCCGAGACCGCCGAAGTACTCACCGTGGCCGAACGTGCCCTTGTCGACGCACTGGTTGAACCAACCTTTGCGGCAAAGCGCGCAGTGGCCGCACGAAGTGAAGAAGCTCGAGACCACGCGGTCGCCGGCCTTGAAGCGTTTGACCTCGCCGCCCACCGCTTCGACCACGCCCACGAACTCGTGGCCCAGCACAGCGCCTTGATTCATCGGTGTATGGCCGTGGAGGATGTGAAGGTCCGAGCCGCAGACAGCCCCAAGCGTCACTTTGACCAGCGCGTCGCCTGAGCCCTTGATGCCGGGTTTGGGAACGTCTTCGACCTTGACGTCGCCCTCGCCCCGAAAAGTCAGCGCCTTCATCTGAAGGCGATGATAGGTCGATGCGTCTGAAGGGAGCGGTCGTCGTCATCACAGGCGCGTCGAGCGGCATCGGTGAAGCGACCGCCGTCGCCTTTGCGAAACGTGGCGCGCGCCTCGAGCTCGGCGCGCGGCGGCTCGACAAGCTGAACGCCGTCGCGCAGAGATGCCGCCAGGCGGGTTCGCCCGATGTGAACGTGAGGCTGCTCGACGTGGGCCTGCGCGGCTCGGCCCGGGCCTTCATCGCCGCCACGCTTCGCGACCACGAAAGGCTGGACATCCTGGTCAACAACGCCGGGACCGGATGGGTCGGCCGCGTCCACCAGATGCCTGAGGAAAAGGTCGACGAGCTCATTACGACCAACCTCAAGGGCGTGATCAACACGACCCAGGCGACGCTGCCCTGGATGCTCGAGCGCCGTCGTGGCGTGATCATCAACGTCGCGTCCGTGGCCGGTTTCCGACCCTCGCCGTACTCCGCGGTCTACGGCGCCACCAAGCACGCGGTGGTCGGCTTTTCGCACGCCTTGCGCGGCGAGCTGTCCGGATCCGGCATCAAGGTTTGCGTTGTGTATCCAGGCGTGACGTCGGGAACAGAGTTCTTCCAAGAGAAGGAGCCACCCATCGGGGTCCTTCAGTATCCGGCGACCTGGGTCGCCAACCTGATCGTCCGGACCGCCCGTTTCCCACGGCGGGACGCCATGGTCGCGCCGCTGCGCCTCCTGCACGTGGCCGAGCCGGTGCTTGGCGGGTTGGGGGATCACCTCCTCGGAGAGGCCAGACGCCGCGCGCTGAAGGACTGACTACTTGTGCCACGCCTCGAGCAACCGCTCCAGCTGCTGGGCGTTCTTCACCGAGTAGTTCGAATAGTTGTTGTTCATCAAGGCGTGGACCCGCCCCGCCGAGCGCTCCATCTCCTTGATCCGCGGCACCCATTCGGACAGCTCCTGCTCGGTGTACTCATAGCGAAACCGGACGTTCGGGGGCACGCCCCTGAGGTCCCACGTTTCGTGGTTGCGGCCATGGAACCGCACGACCGCGAGCTTGGCCGATGTCACCTCGAAGACGGCCGGCATGCTCGTCCGGTGCCCTTCGGGCACGTCGACCGCGACGTACGGAATGTCGCGGGAGCGGAGGAACGCGAGCGTGCCGTCGCGGTGGCGAGCGTCTAGCCATTCGGGTCGGCGAAACTCGACCGCGACCTGGAATCCGAACATGCGCTCCTGGCACTGCTCGACGTACGCCAGCGACCTGGACGAAGGCAGGAACCAGGGAGGGAACTGGAAGAAGACCGCCCCCAGCTTTCCCGCGGCCTGCAGCGGCTCCAGCGCCGCCCGAAATCGGTCCCACGCCTCGTCCAGCAGCTCATCCGGCATCTGCTCGACGTAGATGTTCTTTGCGCGGAGGTTGGGAGGCAGCTGCTCCCGTAGGTCCGGCGGGAGGGACAGAGGCTTGGTGGGGTGGTTCGTGAAGAGCGAGAACGACTTCACGTCGAAGGTGAAGTCCGCCGGCGTCTCTGCCACCCACGCGGTGGCGCTCTCGGGTTTCGGGATGCCGTAGTAGGTCGAGTCGACTTCCACAAGCGGAAACTGCGATGCGTAGAAGCGCAGCCGGTCGGCGGACGCCTTCACATGGAGCGGGTAGAACAGCTTCGAGTCGATCAGGGACTTGTCGACCCATCCCGCGATGCCGCACTGGACTCCCACGCGGATATGATCCGTCGCACTTGGGCCGCTACGTCCGGTACTGGTACACCTACCGCACCGCTGTGGCGGTCGTGATCGCGCTCGTCCTCTCGGTCCTGATGTACGCGCTCTACACCCAGCAGGTGGCTTGCGACTCTCATCTAAACACCTGCTACGTCAACATCGCGGTCCATCCGGAGGATCGGTTGTTCAGCACCTCCAGCCCCAACCCGGGCATCGTCGTCGTCGGCATCGACGACGCCAGCGTCAACAAGATCCACACGTTTCCGGTGCCGCGAAACGTCTACGCCCTGGCCTTGCGCAACCTCGAGGCCGCGGGCGCTTCGGTCGTCGGCTTCGACGTCAGCTTTCCCGACCCCCGCGACAGCGGCACGGATGGCGACTTCGCGAAAGCTCTGAGAGACAGCAAGATCCCGGTGCTTCTCTCCTATCCCGGAGAACAGAACCTGTCCCGGAGCGGCTACGTCCAGCAGGTCTCGCCGAAGACGAATCCGGCGGGACTCGACCAGGTCCCGCTGAAGGAGTTCTGGTGCGCGGACGCCAACACCAACTCCGACCTTCCCTGTCAGACCCCGGACAAGAACGTGATCCTGGCCTCGACCGATGTGATCACCGACTCCGATGGAGTTGTCCGTCGCATCCCGATGTTCGTGCAGCCGGCGTGCTTCAGCGCGGGCACATGCACTGACGCGACTCTCAATCCGATCGGCTTTGGCGCGTATCGCGCCCAGCAGCTAGGCGCCGACTTTGCGACCACCAACCTGCAGGAGTCCGACGGCAAGGCGACCTTCGGCACCGCCTGGCTCAACCCGCTCCAGGTCGATGGCACCGGGGCCGCTCTCATCAATTACGTAGTCGGGCCGGGCGGCTTCAAGGGCACCGGCCAGTACCTCTCCCTGGGAGACGTCTGGGACGGATCCTTCTCCAGCGACAAGGTGAAAGACAAGGTTGTGCTGATCGGCGCGTACGGCCTCACTGGGGTACACGACGAGTTCCTCACTCCCGCCGGCAACGGGACCCCGATGCCCGGCGTCGAGCTCCACGCCAACGTGCTGAACATGTTTCTGCCTCCGCCGGCTCAGCCCAGGTTTCTGGTCTCGGAGGCTCCGGCACTGTTGTTCTTGATCATGCTGCTGCTCGCGCTCGCGACCGCGGTCGGGGTTGCCAGGGTCACCGTGCTTTGGGGCTTTGCAGGCTCTGTCGGCGCGCTCGTGCTCTTCACGGTCGCCATGTCTGCGCTGGCGGTCTTCAACGGCTGGGTGCCGGACCTCTTCCATCCCTGGCTCGCCATCGCCCTGACTTATTCAGGGGTTACCGCGTACCGTTTCCTTTACGAGGACCGCGAGAAGCGCAAGGTCACCGCGCTCTTCGGTCACTATCTGAAGCCCGAGATCGTGGCCGAGCTCGCCAAGACTCGCGGCGGCGTGGATGACATCCTGCGGGGCGGCGAGCGGCGCGACGTCACGTTGATGTTCGTCGACATCCGAGGCTTCACGTCGATGTCGGAGTCGATGGCGGCGGGCGATGTGACCGAGGTCGTGCAGATGTACCTCGACCACCTGAGCGGGATCATCTTCACGTGGGACGGCACCGTCGACAAGTACGTCGGCGACGAGATCATGGCCTTCTGGAACGCTCCCCGGCTGCAGGAAAACCATGCGCTGCTCGCCGTCCGCTGCGCCTACGACCTGGTCAATCGCGCGCATGAGCTCCAGGAGCGTTTGCTCGCCAAGGGCCTGCCGCCGATCCGCTGGGGCATAGGCATCAACAGCGGACCCGCCGTCGTCGGCAACATGGGATCGCGCAGCCGGCTGCAGTACACAGCACTCGGCGACACGGTCAACACGGCGGCGCGCTTCTGCTCGCACGCGCCCGCGTTCCAGGTCCTGATCGGCCAGCAGACCTACGAGATGTGCCGGGACTACATCGCGGTCGACCTGGTCCCGGGCGTGCAGCTGAAGGGAAAGTCGGCCGAGACCTTCCGCATCTACGAGGTCACCGCGGTGCGACAGGCGCCCGATTCACCGTGGGTGCAGTTTCCGACCCAGCTGGCCACCCAGTCGCACCACACCTACACCGCCCAGTACACGCAGCAGACGGTCATCGCCGCGGGAGAGTCCGGCTCGAGCGACATCCTGATCGGCGACGATGCACGCGAAGCGCTCGCCCGCCAGGCGCAATCGCCGAACTAAGGCTCGTCTGAGCCCTAGCGAATCAGGTTTGCCGCCAGGACCCCCAGCGCGGCGGTCGCCAGAACGAGCAGACCGATCACGCTCAGGCAGCTCATCGACTTCTTGGCCACGGGCTTGACCGGCGGCGTCGGGTTGTAGACGACGTGGGAATGCGGCATCGCAGCCCCCTGCCGAGCGATTGCGATGCCGATAGGGGTCGACGGGATGGGCGTCGCCGGCGTCGCGACGGGCACCATCCGGGACAGGTCCGCGCCCGGCTCGAGGCTGCGCTGCCACCCGGGTGACATCTGGTCCGCGACCCGTGACATCGCCTCGTCGAACTCCTGTCCCGTCTGGAAGCGGTCTTCCGGCCGCTTGGACAGCGACTTCAGGATGACCTGCTCGAGCTCGGGGTTGAGGCCGGGCCGGAAGACCGAGGGCGGCTTGGGGGGCGCCTGGACATGCTTGGCCATCAGCGTGAACGGGCCGTCGGCATCGGAAGCGGTGAACGGCGGCTGGCCCACGACCAGCTCGTAGAACATGATGCCGGCCGAGTACAGGTCGCTTCGCCCGTCGACCTTGCTGGATGCGACCTGCTCGGGTGACATGTACTGCGGTGTGCCGACTGTCGTCCCGGTCTTGGTCGCCGTCCCGCCGACTCCTGTGTCATCGGTCAGGCGCGCGATGCCGAAGTCCGCGACCTTCACCATGCCCTCATCCGAGATGAGCACGTTCTCCGGCTTCATGTCGCGGTGGACGATGGCGTGACGGTGCGCGTAGTCGAGGGCTTGCAGCACCCCGTGCATCACGGCGAACACCTGCGGTGGAGGCAGCTGGCTCGCCATCATCCAGTCGCGCAGGGAACGACCGCGGACAAATTCGAGGACGAGGTAGTTGATGTTGCCCATCAGCTCCATGTCGTGAACCTGGACCAGGTTGGGGTGGCTCGTCCGAGCCATCACCTGCGCCTCCTGCAGGAAGCGCTTCAGGGCGACCGGGTCGGCCGACTGGATCAGCTCCTTGATGGCGACCTCGCGGCCGAGGCCAGGCTGCTCGGCAAGGTAGACCGTGCCCATGCCGCCACGGCCAAGCTCGCCCTTGACGCGGTATTTACCGATGTAGCGCTCGCCAGGGACCTGGGGCGGAGTGGTTATGGAGTTGATCGACGGTGGAGGCGTCGCCGGAGGCGGGACAGGTATCAGGCGCATCGTCGCCGCAACGTCGGCGGCGAATGGCGACTCGGCCGAGGGGGATTTCGGCTTGGCCGGGTCGGGCGGATCGGTCTGGTCCGGGGTTGGCGCCCATGAAGGAACGTCGTGCTGTGGCGAGGGTTTTGGCGGTTGACCGGGGTCGGTCATCTCGTGGGCGAGCCTAGCAGACAACGTTCGCAGTCGATGCCGCCTTCGAACTCGCGTGCGCTATAGCCTTTTGCGGGGAATCCACCGATAATCTGGCCCGCAACAGCCAGCCACCAGGAGGAGATTGAATGTCGCAGATGCCACCGCCGCCCCCCGGCCAGCCGGCGCCCATGCCGGGCCCGATGCCCGGGGCGAGCAACCCGGTTGGAACAAACAAGAAGACCTATTCCGTGCTTGCGTATCTGGTCGGTTGGCTCACCGGCATCATTTTCTTGTTCGTTGGCAAGGACGACCCCGACGTCAAGTGGAACGCTGCCAACTCGATCGTGATCTTCGGCGGGCTCTCGATCATCATGTTCATCTTTTCGTTCATTCCCTTCATCCACTTCCTCGTCTATCCGTTGTGGCTGATCGGATTTGTCTACTGGCTTGTGTTTCTGGTGCAGGGTCTGCAGGGAACCGGCCAGAGGCTGCCGGCCCCGGTCATCGGGACGTACATCAATACGTACGTGGACCAGCTGGCGAACTCGGTCAAGTAAAAGAACCCCAAGCCAAGGCCTCGCTCACGGGCGGGGCCTTTTTTCTTCAGCCCTCGGCGGTCAGCTTCTCCAGAGCTCGCTCAATGCCGGCGCGCAGCTCGTCTCGATCCTCACGCATCCGGTTCACCTCGGCGCGCGCCGAGGCCAGCTGATAGCGCAGCCGCTCGATCTCTTCTTGCAGCTCACGAAGGCGGGGATCAGGTCCGCCGGAGTTGGACCGCGTGTCGGCCAGGTCGAGCTTGAGCCGCTCGACCGCCACCTTCAGCTCGCGGCGCTCGGCGAGCAGTTGCTGGACGAGCGACTCAGACGGCTTGGTCTGCTCTTTCGACATAACGGCAAAGTCCGGGCTGGAATTCGCGCAAGCGAAGGTGTTCCATCTCGCCGCGCAGGTAGCGGGCTTTGATCGCCAGGCTCCTGATGCCCCTGCTGCTTTCGAAGGGGAAGCGATACAGCTTGCCCGAATCGACCAGAAGGCACACCGCGAGTCTGGGGCCCTCTTTCTCGATGACGTGCTTGTAGCAGGGGACGGTGCGGCGTGCGATCTCCATCTTCTTGAAGCCGCCCACCCTTCCGGCAAGGACGTCGATGGGGCTTCTCATATGTGCGAAATGCTAGTTGAGGAGGGTGAGCTGCTCCGGCTCGGGCGGCGGTTTGAGGATGACGCGACGGTGGTCGGAGACGCGGTGATGGGCGCGAAGGCGCGCGACTTCCTGCATCGTTTTCTCGCCAAAGGAAGACGGTAGGTAGGCGCGATCCCGGTATGCCTGCTCGTAGCGCGGCACGAGGTCGGGCCAATGCTTGGCGAGGACCGACATGAAGTGTTCGCGAGTCCCGTCCTTCAAGTGCAGCATCCCGGCCCAAAGACCGGTCGCCCCGGCGGCCCGAGCGGCCTTGACGACCCGCTCGAGCTGCTCGGGTCGGTCGGACAGTCCAGGCAGGATCGGCGCCATGCCGACGCCCACGTCGATCCCCGCCGCGGCGAGCTTTTCGATCGCCCGGAGGCGCTGCCTGGGGTGCGCTGTGCCGGGCTCGGTCTTGCGCCAGATCTCGTCGTCGACGGTGGGGATGCTGAAGGTGATGTGCAGCTCGGCGCGGGTCGCCAGCTCGCTCAGCACGTCGAGGTCACGCACGATCATCGGGCCGCGCGTGATCATGGCTGTCGGGTTCGCGAATTCGCGCAGGACCTGCAGACACTGGCGGGTCAGGCGGTACCGGCCCTCCGCGGGCTGGTAGGGGTCGGTCGCCGCTCCGATGACGATGGTCTCCCTGCGCCACGAGCGACGCGAAAGCTCGCTCCGCAGGACTCCCGCGACGTTGACCTTGACCCGGATGGTGCGGCCGTAGCGGTCATCGGAAGGCCGGTCGGCCCGGAGCTCAAAGGCTCGGACGTAGCAGAAGGCACAGCGGTGCTCACATCCGGTATAGGGGTTCAGGGACCACGCAAAGCCCATGTTCTTGACCGGGTTCAGCGCCGACTTGCACTCGACCTCGAGGTAGTCGACGTCGGCGAGCCGAGGCTCGGGGGCGGCCACGTCTCCGATGCTAGAACAAACGTTCGCCTGTTACAAGATCCTCAGGCGAGCTTGATGTCCGAGTTCGGCGCTTCGCCAATCGGCCTGCCCCGGCGCATCCTGCGGTTTGGCCTCGTCAGCGAGGAGGGGCAAAAATCGTTCAGCGCACACTCCTCGCACCGCGGGCGACGGGCGTCGCACACTCGTCTTCCGTGGAGGATCAGGCGCAACGAAAGTGCGGTCCACTCCTCTTCCGGCACCATCGAGCAGACCTGGTATTCGATCTTGACCGGGTCCCTGGTTTTCACCAGCCCCAGCCGGTTGGTCAGCCTGATCACGTGCGTGTCGACGGCAAACCCGGGTACGCCGAAACCCGCGCCCAGGATCACGTTGGCCGTCTTGCGCCCGATCCCGGGCACCTTGATCAGGTCCTCCATCGTCTTCGGCACCTCGCCGCCGAACAGCTCCACCAGCTTGCGGCTCGCGGCGATGATCCTCTGGGTCTTGGCCCGAAAGAACCCCGTCGGCTTGATCAGCCTTTCGACCTCGGCCGGGTCGGCGGCCGCGAGCTCTTCCGCGGTGGGGTAGCGCCGGAACAGCTCCGGTGTGACGAGATTCACCGAGCGGTCAGTGGTCTGCGCAGACAGGATGGTCGCGATCAGGAGCTGGAACGGGTTCTCGTGCACCAGCTCCGTGACCGCGGGATAGAGCTTGGCGAGGCGTTCCACCGTGAGCTTCGCGCGCGTCCTCGCGCCCCGCGGGGGCGCCGGCGTCATCCACGATTTCTTTGGCCTAGGAGCCAAGCAGCCTGCGCGCTACACCCGCGATCTGTGTGCCGTCGGCCCTGCCGGCGAGGCGGGCGGTAGCCGCCTTCATCACCTGTCCGAATCCCTTCGGACCGTCAGGTTTGACCTCAGCGATGACGGCTCGCACCTCGGCCTCGATCTCCTGCTCGCTCATCGCAGCGGGCAGGTACCGGCGCAGCACCTCCATCTCCGATTCCTCGCGACGGGCTGCATCCTCACGGCCTGCCTTGCGGTAGACCGCGATCGCCTCCTCCCTCCGCTTCACTTCCTTGCGCACAACCCGAATCACAAGGTCGTCGTCGATGCTTCCGGAGGCGCCTCCGTCCTTGCTCGCGCGTACAAGCTCGCTCTTCAGCAGGGACAGCGTGTCGAGCCCGACTTCGTCGCGCTGCAGGCGAGCGTGGACGGTTTCCGACTGAATGCGATCGTAAAGAGCCACCATTCGCGATTGTCACACATGGACCGATCCCGGATAATCGGCGCCTATGGCGTACCTGGTGGCGGGGCCCCTCGTAGCCCTTGTCGGCATCATGGCGATCTTTTTCGTGTTGCGGCGCAAGTCGGTGGACAAGCGCTCCATGTACTCGGCGCGCCGATCTCAGATCGAGCACAAGGTGCGAGCCGCGCGCCAGCGGACCCTGACCCCTCACGGCCGGGGCGAGAAGCCCGCCGAACAGCCCGCCGAAGCAGCCTCGCCGTTCGCCCAGACCCAGGTGCAGCCCACCATCACCTACCAGGCGTCCGCCTTCGAAGCGCCGCCGGCAGCTCCGCCCGCTGCGCCGCCCTCCCGGCCGCACCAGGCGCCTGAGGCGCCGCCGTGGGAGCAGAGCCCCATCCCGCCGTCGGCGCCCGCGCCCAGCTTCGACTACCCCGTCGCTCAGCCCGAGCCGTTTACCCCGGCGCCCTCGGAGCCCTTCCGGCCGGCGCCTGCACCCAGCCCAAGGCCTTCACCGAGCGAACCGTCGTGGACACCGGCGCCGAAGCCCGCAGAACCGCTTCCCCCCGCTGAGCCGGTGGCCCCCGTCGCTCACGCCGCCTCGAGCACCGCCGCCGGCGGATGGTCCGTTGTCAGCTCGGCCAAAGACGATTCCGTCAGCCCCGACGGGAAATCGAAGAAGAAGAAAGACAAGGGTGGCGACGCGACCGGGTCGTGGGAGCTCGCGTCCGGCGACTCGCCGGGGATGGAATCGGACGAGCCTGAGGGAAAACGCTCGAGCGGGACCGTGATGGCGGTCGCTCAGTACGCGGTGCTGGTCGTCGGCCTCGTGATGGTCCTCATCGGCGTCCTTGTGATGGTGGCCAACTCACACGTGACCTAGGACGGCCAGGGCAAGAGCAACGCCTCCGTCGCGCATCACCGTGTCACATACGAGCGTCCTGTAACCGAGTTTTTCAATCGCGCCCGTCAGCTCTCGGTCCCTATGGTCGAGGACAAAGGTACCGGCCACATCGCGATACAGACGCGCGACCTCGACGGGGTTCGGTGCGGGTCCTAGCGCTCGCATCATCTCCACCGTCGGGCCCTTCAACGCCACCCCCCTGACAATCGGAGTGACGGCAACGGTGCGCTCGCGAACGAGCACATCTCGTGTGAGGCCAAGGATGGGAGCGATCGATATCAGCGGGTTGGATGGACCGATGATCACGACGTCGGCCTCTCGCAGCACGGCCGAAGCCTCCGAAGAACGCCGGGCGGACGCCATGCCGGCGAAATCAATGCCGAGGAGCCGTGGCTTCAGGCGTTCTCGCACGAAGTATTCCTGGAAGGACAGCTCGCCGCCCTCCGTGGCAAAACGCGTCCGCACACAGTCGTCGGTCATCGGAAGCACACGAGTCGTGACTTGGAACCGCTTGCAAAGCTCGTGTGTGGCTTCGGTCAGCGTTCCACCCCGACGCAGTACCTCTGCCCGCAGCAGGTGCGTGGCGAAATCCCGGTCGCCGATGCGAAACCAAACGTCCTCGCCCACCTCGGACAGCCCCTCGAGGACGTGGAACGTGTCGCCCTTGACGCCGTATCCGGCGTCCGTGTTGAAGACGCCCGCCAGCCGGTAGATCACCGCGTCGATGTCCGGGCACACGAGAAGTCCCCAGAACTCGTCGTCGTCGGCGGTGTTCGCGACCACCGTCAGCTCGACATCCGGCATCGCGGTGTGAATCCCCGCAGCCAGCGCGGCGCCGCCGGTGCCTCCCGCAAGGACGGCGACTTTCAGCGGAAGAGGTCCTCATCTGCCGGTCGGATCAGGTCCCGCCCGGAGCCGGCGCCTTGCAGAGCGAGTCCGCGCACGACCACGGCGGGCGTCCGCGCTGTTTTGCCCATCGCAAGTCCGGCGCTCGCCGCGATGTCGTCCGCGATCGCAAGGACGGTGGCATGCAGCGGCAGGCCCGCGTCGTCATTGGTGCCCCGCAGGTCGAGCAGCGCAGGCAGCCCTGCGAGGCCCAACGCCACGTTGACGATGCCCAACCGCCAGGGCCGGCCGAAGGTATCCGAGACGATTACACCCACCTCAGCTCCGGTCAGCTCCCGCAGGCCCGACCGCAGTCGCTCGGCGCTTGCGTCGGGATCGAGCGGCAGCAACGTCACGAGGTCCGCGCCTCCGACATTGGAGTGGTCAACCCCCGAGTTCGCGCACACATAGCCATGCCGGGTCTCGGTGATCAGCACGCGATCCGATCGCAGCACCCTCACGCTCTCGTCGAGCACGACCTGCACCATGCGCGGATCGGGTTTGGCGATCAACCGGGCGGAGATTCGCACGGCCTCGTCACCTGCTTTGACGTGGGAGAGCTCGACGAGGCGGCCTTCCGCCTTGGAGACGACCTTCTGCGCCACGACGACCACGTCGCCGGCCTGAAGCGCGGCGTGTTCGGAGATCATGCGGCTGAGGTCGTCTCCAGGTCGAACCTCGGGCAGGCCCTCGACGGCGATGAGTTCGAGGCGCCTCACACCGCGGCGCTGAGACGAGCCAGGTCGGACGGTTCGTCGAGGTCGAGCGCGATCGCGTCCGAGTGAAAGACAACGAACTTCACTCCTAGCTCCTCGGCGTCCTCCTGGAACCGCGCCAGGGAGTCATCCCCAAAGTGCAAGCCGATCGCGCTGGGCGGGCGCAGGTAAAGCGCGTTCGTCCCGCCGCGGCCGATCGCCGGCACCGCGACGGCGACCGGCGACGCATGCTGGACCGCAGCACGCACCAGCCGGCTCACCGCATCAGGAGTCACCAGCGGGAGATCGCTGGAAAGCAGAAGCACAGCGTCCGCTCCCCGCGCCTGCGCACGCTCGATCCCGCGCTGCGCAGCCGGGTTCTGGCCGTCCTCGCGCGGCTCGACCAGAACGTCGGCGCCCCATGCCGCGGCCATCTCCGCCACCTCATCGCTCCCGGTCACCACGAGCACGTGCCCGCCGGCGGCCGCGGCGCTCACCGCGAGGTGGGCGTTCCGCCGCGCCAGTGCGCGCCGCGACTTCGTCCCCAGCGCCGGCGTCAGCCGCTGCTTGGCCGAGTCGAAGTCCTTGACCAGGACGACGACCCATGTGTTTATCCCCACTGCTTGCGAATCCTCGGGAGGATCTGAGCTCCGTACAGCTCGAGGAAGCGTCCCTGGCCGTCCCCCGGCGAATGGAAGACCAGGTGATTGAAACCAAGCTCCAGATACGGTCGCAACTGCTCGATGTGCTCATCAGGATCGCTGGAGACGAGCCACCGGCGGTGTGCCACGTCTTCCACGGTCGTGGCAAGACGCTCCATCTCTCGAGGATCGTCGATGCCCGCCTTAGCCTCAGCCGGGAGCGCGAGGGCGGCCCAGATCTTGGTCTCCTCCATGGCCCGGTTTCGATCTGTGTCGAACGAGACCTTGACCTCGATCATCTTGTCCAGCTCAACCGCATCGCGGCCCGATTCCTTCGCTCCATCGCTGAATGACGGGAGCAACTGCTCGGAGTACAGCTCCATTCCTTTGCCTGAGGTGCAGATGAGTCCGTCCCCGGCGCGCCCGGCGTACTTCGCAACCTGGGGTCCCCCGGCACCGACGTAGATGGGCACGGGCTCGTTGGGACGGTCATAGATCGTTGCTTTCCGCGTGTGGTAATACTCCCCGTCGAAAGTCACCGACTGGTCGGTCCAGAGAAGGCGGATCAGCTTGACCGCCTCGCGGAGGCGAGCAAAACGCTCGCGGTTGTCCGGCCACTGCACGCCGAGCGCGCCCTCGTTGAGGTGCTCGCCGGTGCCGACCCCGAGGATCATCCGTCCTGGAAAGAGCACCCCCAAGGTGCCAAAGGCCTGCGCGACTATCGCAGGGTGGTAGCGAAATGTCGGCGTTACGACCGACGTGCCGAGCGCGACGCGCGCAGTGCGCTCGCCCGCGGCTGCGAGCCACGCCAACGCGAAAGGCGCATGGCCGTCGGAGTGGCGCCACGGCTGGAAATGGTCGCTCACGAAAACCGAATCAAATCCATTGGCTTCGGCCGCGATTGCGAAATCCAACAGCTCGCGAGGTCCGAACTGCTCGGCGGAGGCCTTGTAACCGAGCCTGAGATTCAACGCCACGCTAGGGACGCTTGTAGTAGCGCTTCCAGCTGAATGCCACGCCGCTGATGGCGGCGGCTGCCACCACGACTCCAAGCGCGATCAGGCTGTGGCTGTCGAAGCTCGAGATTCCGGCAGCCGTGAGCAGGACGATCACGCCCGCGGCCAGCACCATCATCACCACGAGCGCGATGGCGCGGTGGAGTTTCATCGTCTCGGTTAGCTTACCGATCGTGGGTAAAGCGGAAGTTTTGCGCCTGGAGTCGGTCACTTCGACGCAGGACGTGGCGCGCGACCTGCCGCTCGGCTCGATCGTGATCGCGGAACATCAAACCGCGGGACGGGGACGCCTCGAGCGGCGTTGGGAGGCTCCGGCGGGCTCCGCCCTGCTGGTGTCGTTCGTGCTCGAGCCCAACCCACTGCTCAGCCTCGCCGCGGGCGTTGCCGCGGCGGAAGCGTGCGGTCCTCAAGTCACGCTCAAATGGCCCAACGACCTACTTGTCGGCGAACGCAAGCTGGGCGGAATCCTGGTCGAGACCACGCCGAACAGGGCGATCTGCGGCGTCGGCATCAACCTGAGCTGGGCGCCGGATGGCGCGGCGCGGCTGGATCAGCCGCGCGATGAGGTGCTCGAGAGGTTGCGCGAAAAGATGGCTGTTTGGACTTCCGCTCCGCCGGCGCGTGTCCTGGCCCGCTGGCGAGAGCTGTCAGCCTCGCTCGGCCGGCGCGTCCGCGTTGAGATTTCCGGGCGCGCCACCGAAGGCCTCGCCGAAGACATCGGCCCCTCCGGCGAGCTGATCGTCGACGGTCACCCTTTCATCGCCGGCAGCGTCACCCACCTGTGAGAGCGGCGAGGTGGGGCAGCACCTCTCCTGAGCGACCATGGATGACGACGTGCGCGAACCGGTCGAACGGCGTCGGCTCGGCGTTGACCACGATCATGCGCGCGCCGGCTCGCAGCGCCACCAGCGGGACCTCGGCGGCCGGATAGACCACCAGCGACGATCCGACCACCAGGATCACGTCCGCATTCCGGGCGAGCTCGAACGCCTCCTGGACCGCGGCGGCCGGCATCGGCTCGCCGAACAGGACGACGGTCGGCTTCAACCTCGTTCCGCCGCATTGCCGGCAGCGCGGGGGCATCTCGACGTCGAGCCGCTCCTGCACCTCTGATCGCGGCTCGACACGTCCGCAGTCGAGACACACCACCTTCCGTCCAGACCCATGCAGCTCGATCACCCTCTTGCTGCCCGAGTCCTGGTGCAGGCCGTCCGTGTTCTGAGTGATAAGGGCGACCAGGCGGCCGGCCGCCTCGAGCTCCGCCAGGGCCAGGTGGCCGGGATTCGGCTTGGCCGCGAGCGCAACCCGGCCCCGGTCTCGCGACACCCTCCAGTAGGATGCCGGGTCGGCCAGAAAGGTGTCGATCGACGAGACCTTGACCGGGTCGTACTTGGCCCACAGGCCGCCCTCGCCCCGAAAAGTCGGGATCCCGCTTTCGGCCGACACGCCGGCCCCCGTCAACGCCACGGCTCGCCGGGCCGTAGACAGCAGCTCCGCCGCACGTTCGACCGTCATGCGAAGACGGACTGCGTGGTGTACAGCTGTCGCTTCGCCGTGTAGGCGGTCGTCGCCGCGTCCGTCGGCATCGGCACCCACGGTGAGGCTGTGTCCTCGCGGATGGCGGTCACCTTGAAGATCCTGAACGTCTCCGCCGATTTGCCCTTCAGCTGCAGCCCGGGCAGCTCGTCGACCGCGATGAAGTCCGCGCACGCCTGGTATGTCGGCCAGCCGACCAGGACGTGAAATGGGGGCGCGGCGCTACAGAAGCGGGCAGCAGTGTTGACCGTGTCACCGAGCGCCGTGTACTGGAGGCGGTCCTGGCTTCCCATGTTCCCGACCACGGCGGTTCCGGTGTTGATTCCGATGCCCCAGCCGATGGGCGGCAGTCCGCGTGCCGCCAGCTTGGCCTGCACCGAGGGCGCGCCGTTGATCAGGTCATAGGCGCAGCGGATCGCGAGCAGCGCGTGGTTCGGTTGCGCGAGGGGTGCATTCCACAGCGCCATGACTTCATCGCCCACGTACTTGTCGATGAGCCCGTCCCACCTGAGGATGAGCTTGCTCATCTCATCAAGGTAGTCCTGGATGACCGCGAGGACGTCGTCAGCGCGCATCGACTCGGCCATCGCCGTGAAGCCGCGGATGTCCATGAACATGACGCTGAGGTCGCGACGTTCTCCGCGTGAGATCAGGTCGTCCACAGAGCGCGTCGCGGCAAGCTGGCGCGCGACCCGCGGATCGATGTAATGGCCGAAGATGCGCTCGACCTTGCGCCGCTCATGCTCCTCGAGCACGTAACGCGCCCCCAACGAAAACGTCGCCGCCAGCACGATCGCCATGGCCGCGTAGAGCGGATCAGCGAGATAGCCCTGCTGGCCGAGAACGTAGATGGCCACGTAGTAGGCGGTGAGGACGCCCGCGGTGAGCAGCATCCCGGCGCGGAAAGGCAGCAGGTAGACGATGAGACCGACGATGGCCGCGAGCAGCAGGATCGCCAGCTGTATCGAGACTGTCGGTTGGACTCTGAGGTACCTGTTATTGAGGATGGTGGTCATCGCATCACCCTGGATTCGGTAACCGTAGTTCTGGCTGTCGAGCATGCACTGCGGCCGGCCAGGAGAGCAAAAAGATCCGTCGTGCTTGAAAGCAACGGCCTGCGAGTAGACGTCGCCGGCGTCGATGAGCTTCGTGCCGACGACCACGATGTGATTGGTGATCAGCGCGGGACGCGGACAGCTCTGGTTGTAGGCGTCGACGTACGCGCACGTTGGGCTCGATCCGCGTGTGAAGTTGACGAGCATCTGGTTGCCGACGAGCGGGATCCGGTGGCTGCCGAAAGTGGCTTCGGAATTGCGCACCACGATGGGAGCGCTGATGCCACCGGCGAAGCGCAGCGCCAGGACGAATGCAGGTTCGTCGCTCTCGTTTTCCGGGCAGGTGGAGCTGGGGTCGGGGCGCAGCACCACCCCGCGAACCGTGTTGGCCTGGTCCGGAATGCCCAGCCCGCGCTCGCCCACCGCCGCGGCGACGGTCGAGAACTCGCCCTTCGGCGCGTCATCGACCGTGCACACCAGCACCACGTTCCCGGCGGCGCTGATCGCGTCCGTGAGCTGCTTGTCGGTGTTCTCACCCGTTTCGACGTCGCTGAAAGTCAGGTGGTCGAGCACGACGTCGAACAGGATCACCTTGGGGTGCAGGCTCGCCAGGTAGTTGATCACCCTCGCGTGGTAACCGTTGTTGAACGGATACGCGCCAATGTCCTTTTGGCTGCGTGAGTCGATCTCGACGAAGCTGACCTGCGGGTCCGGCGCCGGCGCCGGAAAGAGCTGATCTTGCCCCGCTGCGAATGTGGGGTCGGTGATTCCGGTTTGTAGAAGGGCGATGACCAGAAAGCCGGCGACCAGGCCCGCGAGCACGAAGCGCCAGGCGAGGCGCCAGTCGCCTATGCGGTCGCGAACCATGTCGCCGGTATGTTAGGTGCGGTGACCTCAGCCGTCCCCGAATCCCGGCGCATGGTCTTTCTCTACATCGCGGCAGGGGCCGTTTTCGCGACCATCGCAGCGCGCGGCCTGACAGTTCCCCTGTATGCCCACGACCTGGGCGCGAGCCGGTTTGCGGTCGGCGCGCTGTTCTCCGTGGCCACGATCGCCGCGGCGATCCTCTCGCTGCCATCAGGCGTGCTGGTGGATCGCTTCGGCGCCCGCACGCTGCTGGGCATCTCGCTGGTGCTCACGGCCGTCTCGCAGGTCGCGACCGCGCTCACACCGAGCGTGGCTCCGCTGTTCCTGTGGCAGATCATCGGCGGTCTCGCTGCCGGCGCCCAACAGTCAGCCGTGTTCAGCGCGGTGACCGAATCGGTGCCGAGGGGAAAGTTGGGACGCGCCATGGGATGGCTGACCCTTTCGATGCAGCTCGGCTTCACGCTGGGCCCGGCCCTCGCCGGCCTTGCGCTCCGTTGGATCGATGTGCGAACCGACATCGCGGTGACGACCGCGCTGCTCGTCTTCACCATCCCCGGTGCGCTGGCCACGAGCCGGACGCGTCAACAGACCGGGCAGGGCTTTTCGCTGCGCGCTCCTCTGCGGGCCCTGGCCAAGCAGGCGGCGTTCACGCCGGTCGTCATCGGGCTGATCAGCGTGACCTTGATCTGGGGCACCTTTGGCGCCTTCATCCCCATCTTCGCGCGGGAAGGTCTCGGGCTCCAGAGCGCCCAGGTCGGCTACCTGCTTGCGCTGCAGGCGGTGTTCAACGCCGGCTCACGACCGATCGCGGGCCGGCTGGTGGATCGGGCACGCCAGCGCTGGCCGATCGTCCTGACCGGCGTGATCGTCTGGTCGGCAGCCATGGTTGTGATCGGTCACCTCTCCGGGTTCCTGGCGCCGGCGATCGTGATCGCGATCGGAACGCCCTTCATGGCGGCGGCGTTCGTGGCGATCGGCGTGGTGTTCGGCGACCTCTCGAGCGCGTCCACTCGCGGTGTCACGATGGGGATCTACGGAACGGTTCTGTTCATCGGCCTTTCAGCGGGGCCGCTGATATTCGGCCCGATCGTCCAGGGAGTCGGCTACGCGGCCGGGTTCACCGCGTGCGCGGCGGTTTCGGTGATTCTTGGGCTCGTGATGGCGGGAATGCAGGCGGCACCCCTGCGCCGGCGAAGCGCGCCAGCACCTCTCGGTGACTCGGAAACGCCAGGGGCGGCAACGCGTCAGGTGTGAAAACCGCGACCTCGAGCATCTCGGGGCCCGGGCTGATCGAACCTCCATCGACGACTCGACCGCGGTACGCGATCCCGATGATGCTCGAGACGGACCGCTTTGCCACGTGATAGGTGCCGAGTAGGGCCGTCAACTCGACGTCGGCGTTGATTTCCTCGCGACACTCGCGGATCGCGGCACTCGCGGGGTCTTCGTCGTGGTTGACGAACCCGCCGGGCAGGCACCACAGGCCGTACCCAGGCTCGATGGCGCGACGGCCCAGCACGATGCCGCCCTGCGACTCGACGACCACCGCGGCCGCGACCTTCGGATCGCGCCACAGGACGAAGTCGTCGTTGGGACATGCCTCTACCTCACGTCCATCGAGCGTCCGCAAAACCAGCGCCGCGCCGCAGTTGACGCAGAAGTGGCCCACCGAGCCGAGCTTAGACCGGTTCGGCCTCCGGCCTTGCCGCGTGAGGCTTGGGCGCCGGACCTTTCATGTCGGCGACGCGAACCTGGTTGCGGCCGCCCTGCTTGGCGGCATAAAGGGCCTGGTCGGCGCGGTCGATCAGCTGCGTGAAGAGCGCCGGATCATCGGTCGCCGCCACCCCGAGGCTGATCGTGAGCTTCAGACCTCCCGGAAAAGTGGCGGACGCGACCTTGGCTCGAATGCGCTCGGCCAGGGTGCGCGCACCCGGCTCCGTCGTCTCATGGAGGATCAGCGCGAACTCCTCGCCGCCATAGCGCGCGCAGACGTCGGACTCGCGCGCTCCGGTTTTCAGGATCTGCGCGAGCTCTGCCAGGACAGCGTCGCCGTTCAGGTGGCCATATGTGTCGTTGACCTGCTTGAAGTGGTCCAGGTCGATCATCAAGAAGGCGATGGCGTTGTGGTGCCGCCGCGCTCGCTGCATCTCCTGGAGAAACTGCTGGGCCAGATGTCTGCGGTTGGGCAGCTTGGTGAGCTCGTCGGTTAGCGCGTTCTCCTCCTGGGCCTCGAAGAGTTGGGCGTGGCGGATGGCGATCGCGGCTTGGGAGGCCACCCCGTTCAGCAGGTCGGCCTGGTCCTCGGACAGCTCCCGCCAGGCGTTGAGGTAGAGCTCCATGGCACCCATGAGCTGCCCCGACCGCTGGATGGGAACCACCAGGACGTGTTGGGGGTGGCCGCCGCTGTCCAGGCCCGGCGCGGTGTGCTCGTCGAGCTTGACGACCAGCGGCCGCATCGCGGAGAGGGCCGAGCTGAGCGGTTCCTCGTCGATCTTTCGCATGCCGCCGCGCGCGCGGGTGGTGAGGTTGTAGGAGGCCTCGCGGTACATTTCGGCCCTGCCTGTTCGCACGAGGTACATGGCGCCGGCGACAGCGCCCATGATCCGGCCGGCATGGGTCAGGGCGACGTTCAGCACCTCTTCCAGGGCGAGCGAGGAGTTGACCGCGGAGGCGATCGCGAGCAGGAGCGCGGCCCGATCGCGGGCTCCGCTCTCGTCGGCCAGCGCGGCTTCGAGCTCGCGGGTCGTGCCTCGATTTCGCATGAGGGACACGGTCAGCAGGATGAAGGCCGCGACTAGAAGGACCGAGGTGATCAGGAGTACGGCGGCGAGATCCAAGAGTCACTCCTATGGGGGCCGGAAGTTGCCATAGGTTAACGCGGCAAACTTGGAGTTGGTTCTATCAGAGCGCGGGGGAGGACAGACGTCCTCCCCGCGAAACCCCATCCCTCCCCAGGCGCGCCGGGAGGCGCCTGGTAAGCAAGGCCCCACTCCCGTCCACCAGCCAGGGTGTCCGTGCGGGATATACTCGGCCCGATCTGGAGCCCCTTTCTTTCGACGATCTCCCCCTCGGCGGCGAGTGGACGACGCGCCGCCGCACCGTCTCCGACGCTGAGATAGCACTGTTCGCCGGCGTCGCCGGCGACCTCTCCCCGCTCACCATCGAGGCGCAGGGAGACGGCCGCCGTCCCGCGCCGCCCGCGCTGGTGGTCGCCATGGCGGTCGGCCTGGGCTCGATCGACACGCCCGTGCCGGCGGTCGCCGAGTGGGAGTGGCTGAACTGGAAGTTCCCCCGTCCGGTGCACGCCGGGGACACCATCTACGCCCGCTGGACCCTCACCCAGAAGCGACCGCCCGCCAGCGGTGCGCCGTCCGCCATCATCGTCTGGCGAGTCGACGTCCACACCCTCGACGGCGCTCTTTGCGCCGAGGGCGAGATAGGCGCCAAGGTCAAGCGCGGGGTGACCGCGGAGCGCCCCCGCCCGTCATCCCCCGAGCAGCCGGCCGCGCCCAGCGCTCCACGGCGCCGGCGACGCCGCCCAAGGGCCAACGGGACGCTGCCCGAGCCGCCGGCGGTGGCCGCCCCACCCGCAGCCGCCGCCAAGCCAGAGCGAACCTCCGGGCCCTCCCGAAGGCGACGCCGCCGGCGTCCGTCAGGCTCCAGCGCACGCGAGGAGGAGCATGAGCCCCGAGCGGCGCATGTGCCGGAGACGACCGCGGCCCCATCCACCGCGCCCGCTCCCGCCACCCCGGCGCGGCCGGCCGGCCGATCCGGTCTGGGCGGCGTGCTGAGGCGCCTGCGGAGGCCGACGCAGACCTAGGCCGGAACTTCGAGCGCTTCGAGGTACTCGATGACGCGGCGGGTGAGCTGGGTCGGAGTCGATGCGCCGCTGGTCACGCCGACCTTCGTCGCGCCCTTGAACCAGGCCAGGTCCAGGTCCTCCATCCGGTCGACCAGGTAGGCCGGCTTGTGGCCCAGCTTCTTGACCACCTCGACAAGGCGCAGTGAGTTGGAAGAACGCGTGCTGCCAACCACGATCACCAGGTCGACCTCTTTGGCCGCCTCGACCGCCGCCTCCTGGCGCTCCTGAGTCGCGCGGCAGATCTCGTTGTGGACCTCGGCCTGCGGGTACCGCGCCTTGACCTTGCCGATCAGGTCCTCGGTGTCCCAGACCGAGAGGGTCGTCTGGCAAGTGACGGCGATGCGGTCGCCCTTGAGCTCCAGCGCGTCGATGTCTTCGGGCTCCTGGACGAGGTACACGTTGCCCGGCGCCTCCCCCACCACGCCCTCGGGCTCGGGATGTCCCTTGCGGCCGATGTACACGACCTCGTATCCCTTGCGGGCAAGGTCGGCGACGAGCTCGTGGGTCCGGACGACGTCCGAGCACGTGGCGTCCACCGGCGTCAGGCCGAGCTCGATCGCGCGCTGCTTGACCTGCGGCGAGACGCCATGCGCGGTGAAGATGACGGTGCCGTCCTTGATCTGTTCGAGGCCGGCCAGCCGGTTGGGCTGATCGACCAGCTCGATGCCCTGCCGCTGCAGGTCGTCGGTGGCGTGCGTGTTGTGGACCAGCATGCCCAGCATGTGCACGGGTCCTTGCGTCTCCTCTCGCACGCGCTTGGCGATGCGGAACGCGTCCACCACCCCATGGCAGTACCCCCGCGGCGTGATCTTCAGGACCTGCATCGCGGTTCCGAGTCTACGAGAGGCGCCCTAGCTGATCCCCGCAAACAGGTCCGGTTCAGGCAGGTCTGAGCCGGCCTTGCCGCGCACGAGCTGGTAGTACTCCGTTCCAAACGCCAGCTCGTAGATCTGGCTCGCCATGGTTGCGAACCACGAGTTCGGATCGTTCTGGCTGACGTGAGCGCGAAATGCGTCGCGCTTGCGCTCGACGTAGTCGTGGACGTCGATCTTCGTCGTGACAAGCTCGTCTGGAGTGCCCGCGATGCGCATGTTTCCGCTCATCGCGCGCTGAGCGTCCTCCGGCATCTGCTTGACGAACGCCTCCATCATCGACCGCGGTATCGCGGTGTAGTAGAGCTTTTTCGGCTGCAGCCCCTCTCGCTCCAGCATGTCGAGGGCGGCATTGGTCACGAAGTGCGCCTTGATGTGGTCGGGGTGTCCGTACACTCCGTCCTCCGCATAGGTCACCACCACATCGGGGCGCTCTTCGCGGATGAAGACGGCAAGCCGGCCCGCCGCCTCATCGAGCGGCGCCTGGTGGAACGAGCGCGGGTCCTTGTTGTCTGCGGTGTCGACCATCCCGGAGTCGCGGTAACCGAGGAACTCCTGACGGTCGACCCCGAGGATCTCGCCCGCCGCCTTCAGCTCCTCCGTCCGGATGTCGCCAAGGCGAGGCCGCGACGCCGCCTCGTCCATGTTGTAGATCTCGCCGGCTTCGCCACGGGTCGCCGTGATGTTCACCACGCGATGCCCATGTGCCTTGGCCTTCATCATCACGCCGCCTGTCGAGATGGCCTCGTCGTCAGGGTGCGCGTGGACCAGGAGCAGCGTGCCCATCTAATGGAGCAACGCGTCGGCGAGCTTTTGGATTCCACCGTGGCCCGGGCCGGGTATCGTCTGGTCGGCGGCGGCGATCACTTCCGGAGCCGACCCTTCGACCGCGATGCCGAGGCCGGCCCACGCAATCATCGATGCGTCGTTGCGGCCGTCGCCCACGGCAACCACCTCGCCTTGCGACACGCCGAGGCGGTCCGCAAGAAAACGCAGCGCAGACGCCTTGTCGCTCTCGACGCTCGTGAACTCGATGTACTGCGGCACCGATGTCGCCGCGTTCAGCCGCCCTGCCCAGCGGTCTCGAACATCGGGCAGGAGTGTCTCCGCCTTTTGCGCCGAGGTCACGATGACAACCTTGGGCGTGGTCGGACCCATCGCCTTGTCCAGGTCGCCCACGACGTGGATCTCCATGCCGGCGTGGTCCGCGTACTGGTGCGCCTCGGGTCGGTCACGCTCGACGATCAGCTGGTCATCGCGGTACGCCTGCACATGCAGGTCTCGCTCGCGCGCGTAGCGGACCACTTCCATCGCCAGATCGTGCTCGACACCGTGATCGAGCATGACTGCGCCGTCCAGCGTGCGGACCTCCGCGCCCTGGTAGCAGATGATCGGGCCCGGCAGGCCGAGGCGTTTCACCCAGGGCACTGCGCCGGGAAAGGGCCGACCGGTGCAGGCGACCGCCATGACGCCGGCGGACACGATGTGACTCAGAGCTTCGACGTCGCGCGGGTCGAGGTTCAGCTTCATGTCCAGGATCGTGCCGTCCAGGTCCAGCGCAAGCAGCCTGTAACGAAGGGCCAGAGCTATCGCTTGGCCTCGGGGTTGACCAGGTTCGGCGGGCGGCCCCCGCGCACCGCGGTCGCCATGTTGCGCGCGGCCATGGCGGACATCTCAGAGCGGGTTCGCACGGTGGCGCTCGCGATGTGCGGCGCGAGCACCACGTTGGGCATTGGAATGAGATGAGGATGAACCGCGGGCTCGCGCTCGTAGACGTCAAGGCCCGCACCGGCCAGCTTGCGCGCTTTCAGCGCTTCCACCAGAGCGGCCTCGTCGACGACCGGACCGCGCGACGTGTTGATCAGGATGGCGTTCCTTTTCATCGCGTTGAACTGCGCGGTGCTGAGGAGATGGAGCGTCTCCTTGGTCAAAGGCACGTGGACCGAGATGAAATCAGACTCGGCGATCAGCCGATCCAGGCTCGAGCGCGTGGCGTTCAGCTGCTGCTCTGCCTCCGGCGGGAGCGGCTGTGGATCGTAATACAGGACCCGCATGTTGAAGCCTTTCGCGCGGTGAGCCACGCCGCGTCCGATTCGCCCGATGCCGATGATGCCAAGCGTCGCACCGTACACGTCCTGGCCGAGCATCATGTCGATCGCCCAGCCGTGGAAGCCCGCGCTGCGCGTGAAGTTGTCCGCCTCGACAACCCGACGTGCCGTCGCCATCAAGAGGGTGAAGGCGAAGTCGGCCGTCGCGTCATCGAGAACTCCTGGCGTGTTGGTCACCATCACCTTGTGCGCGGTGGCGGCCGCAACGTCGATGTTGTCGAAGCCGACCGCGACGTTGCTCACGCACCTGAGGCCCGGGCTCGACAGCACCGCTTCGCGGATCGGGTCCATCAGCTGGCTCACGATCCCGATGCAGCCTTCCGCGGCCTGGCGGATGTTCGCCTCGTCGAGCGGGCGGCCGGGCGGATAGGAGATGACTTCCGCGGCCTCGGCGAGTATGGCGGGACCTGGGTCGAGGATCGGATGCATCAGCAAAACTCGAGACCGCCCGGGCGTGCTCACGGCCGGAGACCTCGTCGAGAGATTCGGTGCACAGGTGGCTGAGATGCTAGGCGCGGGCGAGCACCGGAGCGAGCGCATCCGTCGATGCGTGAGCGAGGAGCGCAGCCCGCAACGACGCAGATGGGCCGCATGGGCGCCGAAGATCCGGCGAGGGGCTCCGGCCGGGAGCGCGTGCTCATGGATTCAGTCCTAGCTCCTGTGCGATGGGCTTCAGGGCATCGCGGACGATCTCCACGTGCTCGTCGAAGGGTATACCGAGTTGCTCCGCACCGGCGATCAGCTCTTCGCGATGCACTCCCCGAGCGAAGGCTTTGTCCTTCATCTTTTTGCGCACGGTGCTCGGCTCGACCGCGCTCAACGACTTGTCCGGCTTGACCAGGGCGCACGCGATGATGAACCCGCACATCTCATCCACCGCGTAAAGCGCCTTGCGCGCATTGGTGTCGCGCGGCACGTCGAGATAGTCGGCGTGCGAGGCGATGTCATCGAGGATGTCCTCCGGCCAGCCCTTTTCGCGCAGCATCTGCATGCCACGAGTTGGATGCTGCTCCCGGGTCGGCCCCGACTCGTAATCCCAGTCGTGGATGAGCCCGAGGACCGCCCAGCGATCTTCGTCCTCGCCGAAGCATCGGGCGTAGGCGCGCATCGCAGCCTCGACGCTGCGCATGTGACGTCGCAGCTGGTCCGATTTTGTCATCGAGGTGACGAGCTCCCAGGCCTCATCTCGCGTCGGCATGGTGCTCACAGGATCTCCTTGAGGGCGGCCAGTAACTTGTCGTGCTGGTCTTTGGTACCGACCGTGATGCGGATCCAGCCCGCGATCGGCTCACGATCGTAATGGCGGACCAGGATCTTGCGCTCACGCAGCGCCGCAACGACCTCAGCGGCCGGCTTGGGCGGCTTGACAAAAACGAAGTTCGCCGACGACGGCACGAGGTCGAAACCCAGGTCGGCGAGCGCGCCCGACAGGTTGCCCCGATTCTTGACCACCTCGGAGACGAGCTTGCGGTGGTGCTCCTCATCCTCGATCGCAGCGACCGCCGCGGCCGTGGCGAGCCGGTCGACGTTGTACGAGTCCTTGACTGAATCGATGGCCTCGATCACTTCAGGCGGGCCAAGCGCGAAACCGATGCGCAGGCCGGCCAGTCCGTATGACTTGGAGAAAGTCCGGAGCAGCAGCACGTTTTCGTGATGCTCGAGCAGCGGCAGGCATGAATGCGGCGCAAAGTCCACATAGGCTTCGTCTATCGCGACGATGCCCGAGGATGCGCCGACGATCGCCTCGACCTCCTGAGTCGCAAAGAACGCGCCGGTCGGTGAGTTGGGGTTGGCGATGAGCTTCAGCGAGGCGGGGTCGGGCGCGAGGCTTGGGGGCAGCTCCCACGGAAGTTCGGTCGGATGGGGTGACGGGATCGCCTCGTGGATACGACACAAGGGCTCGAACAGGGGATACGTCGGCGTTGGAAAAGCCACACGGTCGCCCGCGTCAACGAAGGCCCGGAAGCACAGATCGATGAGCTCGTCACCGCCATTACCGATGGCGACCTGCGTCGCATCGAGCCCAAATCGGCGGGCGATAGCCTCCCGCGCGGGCGCGGCGGTCGGGCTCGGATAAAGCCTCAGCGAGTCGTTGGCCGCGGCCTTGATCGCCTCGATCACCCTGGGCGATGGAGGCAGCGGCGACTCGTTGGTATTGAGCTTGACCCAACCCTCGCCGTCGGGCGGCTGCTCGCCCGGCGTGTAGGGCCGGAAGCCCGAGAGGGACTTTCTTACGAGGCTTTTCGGCATTCGAGCAAGAACGTTTCCAGGGCCAGGCGAGGGCTGACATTCTGCTCGAGGTAGCCGAGCGTGTCGTAAGAGAGCTCGAGCAAACGCGCCCACCGTCCCTTCTCGCGTCCGTGCGTCGCCAGCATGCGGCGCCGGAGCTCGATCTGCCAGCTCGCGATCGCAAACAGGGCGGGATCCTCCTCGTCGCCTTCGCTGCGACGCCAACCCATCTGCTCGGAATCCAGCTGAGCCGCGACATGGAGGGGGACGTCCGCCGGCGCGCCGAATACCTCTTCCAACCGACGGGTCCACGCGTGGTGCAGCTCGATCACGCTCTCGTCGCGGGCCCTACGCAGCGCCCAACCCGGCCTTCCACCTGAGAGCTCGGCCAGCAACCTCGCCCGCGCCGCCTCCATGCCGTGCGCAACGAGCAGCTTCTCGATCTCGGGCGCCGGCACCGGGTGGAAGAACACGCGCTGGCAGCGCGAGACGACGGTTGGCAGAACGACGAACGGGTTGAGGCTCGGTGTGGTCAACACGATGACGCGGTGCGGGTGCGGCTCCTCGAGCGTCTTGAGAAGCACGCCCTGGTCCTGGTCGCGAAGCCGGCCGACGTTGACGACGAGCGCGACTCGCCGCGTTCCGACCGCGGGCTTCAGGTTGAGGAACGCCTGCAACGAAAGCTCGTGGAACTCGGGCGGCTTGTCCGGCAACAGGCGGATCTCGTTGATCGACAGCGGCTTGATCCGATCGTCTTCCCAGTAATCGGGATGCCTCACCAGGCGCGCTTCCGGAAGCAGCGCCCCCGCCAGTGCGCGGCCGGCCATCGACTTGCCGAGGCCCGCCTCACCGACGAACAGGTAGGCGTGCGCGAGGCGGTCTTTGGTGAGCTGCGATCGCAGCTGGTCGAGGGCCTGGGTGTGCCCGATGACACCTTCGAATGGGTCTGGCCCAGACAATGCCACAGACAAAAGGTATCGCCGGTCTCGCAGCGGGTGCGCCTTAACCTTCAAACATGGCCTCCGCGCGCGACCCTTCGGCGCTCCCGCTCGCCGGCCGGACGCTTCTGGTCACCGGCGCATCGAGCGGCACCGGGCTGGCCGGCGTGCTGGCCTGGCACAAGCTCGGCGCGGACATTGTGGTCGGGTCACGCAGCGCGGCGAGCTGCGCCGGCGTGGCGGACCGCATGGGCAATGTCAAGGTTCATCCCCTCGTTGCGGATCTTGGCGATCCCTCCAGCGTCGACGCCGCGCTCGACCATCTCCGGGCCTCGGGCGTGGCGCCGACCGACATCGTCCATTTCGCGGCGGGTGGCCTCGAGCCAATCCTGCGGCCACTGCTCCGGATCACGGCCGGACTCCGGCGCATGGCTCCCTCCGAGGCGCGCGACCGGGCCCTCGCGGAAGGAAGGGCGGAGCTCGAGCGACTGGTCGCCTCGACCGCGGCTGCGGGCATGGCCGTCAACTACGACGGCCCACGACGGTTGCTGGAGCGGCTTGGGCCCGCACTGCCTCGAGGCGGCCAGATCATCCTTTTCGCCAGCGTCTGGTCGGAGATGGCGGGTGCCGGCTGCCCGGCGTTCTACCACTCGGTGGCCGACAGCAAGACGCGCCTCGAACGGTGGCTCGACACCCAGATGCTGGCCTGGGCGTCCCGGGACGTCACCGCCACCGTGGTGGTGGCGCACGTCATCAGCGACACCAGCACGGGGAAGCTGATCGACCGGAACATCGCGCCCCTCATGTCGGCGCAGGACCAATCCGAGTTTCGCGCGGCTTACGTGACCACAGAGCAGACCATCGCCGCGACCAGTGGGCTCCTCCTGAGGCCGGCAAGCCCGGCCGGGATGCTGCGCCGGGTCTACCAGGTGGGATCCGACGAGTTGACCGACGCTATCGCTCCTGAGGTTCGGGCCGTGGCGTCACGGGTCCCCCTGTAGGCGACCGCGAGGGGGCTGCGGCGAGGCTTTCGCCGCCTCGGCGGCCTGGCCGGGCCCCGGCGTCCTCGCGCTCCCTGGCGAGCCGCTGGGCGCGGCCCTGCAGCCAGACCTCGCGGATGCGCTGCAGCGCCGTGATATTGGTGACGATGGCGAGCAGGAAGACCACGCCGTAAAGCACGGGGCCCCCGATCAAAAGCCCGATCACGGTCACGACGACGCGTTCCGGCCGTGCGAACAGGCCGGTCTCGCAGGTGAAGCCGAGGCTCTGGGCCCGCGCGCGCACGTAGCTGACCAGGAACGACCCCGCCAGGGCGGCCATCGTCGCGAGGACCAGCCATCGCTGTAGAGGGCCGCCGACAGTCACGAAGTACGCCGCGAGGCCCAGGTAGACCGCCCCTTCCGAGTAGCGGTCGAGGGTCGAGTCGAGAAACGCGCCGTAGGGGTAGCTCGCTTTGGTGGAGCGCGCGAGCGCGCCGTCGAGGATGTCGCAGGTGCCGGCGAAGATCAACACGACCCCGGCCCAACGGAGCTGTCCGAAGGCGGCCAGGCCCGCGGCGACGAAAGTCAGCGCCACCCCGACCACGGTGATCTGGTTGGGCGTCAGAGGTGTCCGGCCGAGGGCGGACATCAGCGCCTCGGCCCGGCGCCGAACCCACGCCTCAAACCGCGTTGTGAACACGTGACACCTCCAATGCCACCGCGGGTTGCGCGGCGAGCGCCTTGCGCGCTTCCTGATAGACCCCGACGATCTCTGACGCGACGACCTCCCAGGAATACCTGCGCGCCTTGTGCAGCGCGTAGTCCGACAGGCGACGGCGCAGCTCGGCGTCGCGGGCCAGGATCACGAGCGAGGCCGCCAGCTCGCGCCAGTTCTTGGGCGGCACCGTGATGCTGTCGCGCCCTGACTCGAGGACGGACATGTATCCGGGGACTTCGGTGGCGACCACGGGAAGACCGCTGGCCAGGGCCTCGAGGAGCACGATGCCGAAGCTTTCGGCTCCAGTCGCGGGAGCGCAGAAGATGTCGGCGCTCGTGTAGTAGCGCGGCTTTACGGTTTCGGGGACGTAACCCGCCATCACGACGTTGGACAGCCTGTGCCGGGCGATGTATGACTCGGCGCGTCCGCGAAGGGGGCCGTCGCCGACGATGACCAGCCGCGCATGCGGGATGCGCGAGATCATGGCTCGATACGCACGCAGCAGGTCGCCGAGTCCTTTGCGCTTCTCGAGCCGGCCGACGAACAGGATGTTCAGGTTGTCGTCGCGAAGATGGCGGATAGGAGTGACGTCAGGGTTGTAGACGTCGAGGTCGATGCCGTTCGGAATCACCTGCATCGGGAAATCGGGGAAGTAACGATTCACGAAGGCGCGTGCCGGCTCGCTCACCGCGATGGCCCGATGCAGGTGCCCGAGGTACGGCTGCAGCAACGGGCGGCCGTAGTAGTAGCCGATGTTCGACCGCGCAAACGCGTGAAAAGTCCCCACGTTGGCTGTGTTCGACATCCGAAGCATCGTCATGGGCAGCGCGGGCATGAGCGGCTCATGGAAATGAAGGACGTCGAATCGCTCGTCGGCGACGATGGCGGCGACCTGGTTGGCAAGGTGAAAGCTCAGCGTGATCCGGGCGACGGAATCGTTGGCGGGAATGGCTATCGGGGTGCCGATGCGATAGAAACGCGCCTTGTCGAAGCCGACGTCGGCGCGGCTCGAGGGGGCGAAGATTCGCGCCTCATGCCCGGTCTCGCTCAGGTGACGAGCCAGGTGGCGGACGTGATCGTTCACGCCGCCCGGCGACGCGAAGTCGTAAGGCGAAACCAGCCCGACCCTCATGCAGATGCCCCCGGCCTTTTCATGGCGAGCCGGCCCAGATGCGGTGCGGCACGTGCCACTGCTCGGGGTGCTGCTGGATGAACTGCTCGATGCGGCGCAGCAGCGCCTGGGTTGCCTTGACCTGGTCGGCCCGCGCATTGCCCGTCGACTCCGCGAAGATCAGCGGCGCCGCCTCGACCTGGTAGGTGTCGTCCGGCAACCGGTACACGCACACCGGAAAGAGTGGTGTCCCCAACCGCAGCGCGATGGCCGCGGGCCCGAGCGGGATCGGGGCCAGCTTGCCGAAGAAAGGCATCAGGTAGCCCGTACCCGTGATGTCGCGGTCGATCGCCGTGATCACCATCTCCTGGTCTCGCAGCGCGTCGAGGACCTTGCGGATTCCGCCGTGGTCGAGCGTGAGCACGCTTATCCCCAGACGCGCCCTCGTGTCGCGATACCACTCGAACAGCGGACGCGGCTCCAGCTCCTCGGCGAAAAAGCTCACCGGCGCAAGCGTGGCCGACCAGATCGCTGCGGCGACTTCGTACGAGCCCATGTGACACGAGACCACGAGCACCCCTCGACCAAGCGCCCGCGCCTGCTCGAGATATTCCCAGCCGCTGACCTTCAGCCAGGGACGCATCGCTTCGACCCTCGCCAGAGGCAGCTGCATCAGGTCCGCGTAGGCCTTGGCGTGATCGCGGAAGTTGAGCCATGAGATGCGACGCAACGCGTTGCGATCGTTGGCCAGCTCGGGACACGCGACCTTGAGGTTGAACTCGAGGCGCGGACGCGCCAGCGGCGAGAACCACCAGGCGAAACGCGCCGCGAAAACCGCGAGCGCGTAAGCCCACGGTCGCGGCAGGTGCTGCACGATCGACTGCACAGTCTTGAAGCCGCGGTACTGGACCGCCGTGAACGCTCGCGAGAGGCGATAGCGCCACAACTAGCTGAACATGGGGCGAAAGGCGTACCACTGGTCGGGTCGCTCCTTGATGAATTCTTCAAAGCAGTCGATGATCCGTTGGGTCAGGCTTTCCTTGGTGTCCGCCGCCGACCACGTCAATGGTTGGTGCACGTGGCCGCGGTACTTGCCGTCCCCGATCCCGTACACAAAGGTCGGGACGAGCGCGGCGCCGGTCTTCAACGCAAACGCTGCAGGGCCGGCCGGAACGACAGCGTTGCGACCGAAGAAGCGCACCTTCACGCCGGGACCTTGCTCCAGGTCGCAGAGCAGAGCGACCATCCGGTTCGCCGCAAGCGCGGCCGTGATCGATCTGACGGCGGACCGGCCGAGCGGGATGACCTCCATGCCCAACCTGCGGCGCGTCGAGATCACTGCCTCATCCAGCGATCCCGGAAAGCGTTCCGCCACGGCGCTGATGCGGTAGCCCTGCACCGAAGCGAACGCGGCGGCCATGTCCCAGGAGCCCATGTGCGGCAGAGCCAGGATCAAGCCGCGCCCCGCGGAAAGGCTCTCGTCGAGGTGATGCAGCCCGTCCACCGACACGCGGGCGTTGACGTCGTCCGGCGAGAGGTCGCCCATCAAGAGAAAGTCCATGAGCATGCGCCCATAGTTCTGGAAGGCCCGTTTGGCGAGCTGCCCCACGCGAGGGTCGGACCGGTCGACGCCGAGTACCGTCGCGTAGTTGTCGAGGGCTGCGCGGCGCTGGGCCGCGCTGAGCCAGAACCATGCCGTCCCGCCCGGCGTTGCGGCGGCGCGCCGGAGCCCGGCTGGAACAGCGCCGAGCACCCGCGCCCCTGCCTTATAGCTAGCGGCGAGCAGTCGCGGCCGGCTTCGCGCGGGCGACGCGGCGGTCGCGCTCGTCGCGCCCATTGACTCCCGCCTTATCACCTTCGATGAACTCCTCGACCAACCTCCTGGCCTCGTTGTCGCTGTACTGGACCGGGGGCGACTTCATGAAGTACGAGCTCGGCCCCTCCAGCGCCCCGCCGATGCCGCGGTCCAGGGCGAGCTTCGCGCAGCGCACAGCGTCGATCACGATCCCCGCCGAGTTTGGCGAGTCGACGACCTCGAGCTTGAGCTCCACGTTGAGCGGAACGTCGCCGAAGGATCGGCCCTCGAGCCGGATGTAAGCCCATTTGCGGTCGCTCAGCCAGGGCACGTAGTCCGACGGACCGATGTGGACGTTGTCGGCCCCGATGTCGTAATCGAGCTGTGAGGTGACCGAGCGCGTCTTGGAGATCTTCTTGGACATCAAGCGGTCCCGCTCCAGCATGTTCAAGAAGTCGGTGTTGCCGCCGAAGTTGAGCTGGTACGTGCGCTCGAGCTTCACGCCGCGGTCCCTGAAGAGCCTCGTCAAAACGCGGTGCACGATCGTGGCCCCGACCTGCGACTTGATGTCGTCGCCGATGATCGGCAGGTTCTTGTCGAGAAAACGCTTCTGCCAGTAGGGCTCGCGGGCGATGAAGACGGGAATGCAGTTGACGAACCCGACTCCCGCTGCCAGCGCCTGCTCGACGTACCACTTGGTCGCCTCTTCCGAGCCGACAGGCAAGTAGCTCACGACCACGTCCGCTTTGGTTTTCTTCAATATCCCGACGACGTCGGAGGTCTCGCCCGGAGCCTTGTGCACCACGTCGGCGAGGTACTTGCCGATTCCGTCGTGGGTCATCCCTCGCTGGACCTTGACGCCGATGCGTGGCACATCGGAGAACTTGACCGTGTTGTTGGGCTTGGCGAAGACCGCTTCGGAGAGGTCCAGGCCGACCTTGTTCTTGTCGATGTCGAACGCCGCGACGAATTCGATGTCACGGATGTGATAGCCGCCCAGATCGACATGCATGAGACCCGGGACCGAGTCCTTGGACGACGCGTTGCGGTAGTAGTGGACTCCCTGGACCAGCGAGGAGGCGCAGTTCCCTACCCCCACGATCGCCACCCGGACCTTCTTGTCGTGACCGTTGCGTTGGCCGTTGCGCCGGCCGTTGCGTTGACTGGCGCTCATGCGCCCACCTCCTCACGAACTTTCACTCTGGACGACATGCCGAGCATCTGGTCGAGGCGCTCGCGGTAGCGCCTGATGTTCTCCGCGTCGATCGAGCAGTAGACCTGCCGGCCTTCGCGGCGGGTCCTGATCACCCCGCCGACCCGCAGCATCCGCAGGTGCCAGGAGATACGCGGCTGGCTCATGTGGAGGTACTCGGCGAGGTCGTTGACGCTCACCTCGCCGGCCTGCGCGAGACGCTCCAGGATGCGCAGGCGCGTCGGGTTGGCGAAGGCCAGGAAATGGTCCGGCAGCTCGTTCCGCGGGTTCTGGAGAAACATAAAGGTTCCTTTATGTCCGAGTATACATAAAGGCTGGTTTATGTATCGGAGGCTCTGACGAGGCGGCGCTGACCCGTTGTCAGCACCACCGCGCACGCAGCAATCACAAGAAGTGCAACCACAATCGGATCTGCGTGGTCGCCCGTGACGCCCGGGACGAGCCGGACCCCGAGGTCGTATCCGGCGTGCGCGATCATCACGATCAGGAGGCTGCCGGATGTGCCGTTGTACAGCCAGGCAAACAGGACGGCCAGCGCGGTCAGCCGGATGAGGGTCAGAACCCCATCGCCCCACGTGGTATCACCGAGGCCGCCGGGAGCAACCGTGGGCCATAGATGCCACAGACCCCAGACCACGCCCACCACCAGCGCCGCCGCCAGAGCACCGTGATGAGTTTGCAGGCGATGCTGGCCAAAACCCCGCCATCCGACCTCTTCGCCGAAGGCGCCCGCCAGCAGCGCCCCGACGAGGAAGGCCACGGCTCCGATCCCGGGAAACGTCAGCCAGTGACCAGGCAGAGGCGCATGGACAACTGCACGTACAGCATCCGCGACCAGAAAGATGACCGTTGACCCGGCCGCAGCCAGAACGTACCAATGGACGCCGGCGCGCCACCGAAGCACCGGTCGGAGCAGGCGCCGAATGCCTCGTGGTTCTCGTGATGCGGCCACTACCAGCAGCGCGGCAAGGGTCGGAGCGTATGCCGTCAGCTCGATGCCGATGCCGGCGGCGAGTGGGATCGAGCTGGAGAACGTGAGCTTGCTCAGGTCGACCCGATATACGTAGAGCGGGAGCATGCCAAGCGCGGTGATGCCGAACACCGCCACGATCCACGCCAGAACGATTCGGTCACCGGCGTCCCACATGCGACGAGCGGTTCGCTCCAACGTGGTCCTGGGGCTAGGTCCTCCTGACCAGGTCCAGGAATTCGGCTCTGGTGCGCGGGTCGCGCCGGAAGGTCCCGAGCATGCAGGAGGTCATCATGTGGCCTCCGTGCGTCTCGACCCCGCGCATCTCCATGCACAGGTGGCGGGCCTCCACGACCACGCCGACACCCCGAGGCGCCAGCGCTTCGTTCAGCGCTTCCGCGACCTGCTTGGTCAGCTGCTCCTGGATCTGGAGCCGGTGCGAGAAGACCTCCACGAGACGTGGGATCTTGCTGAGGCCCACGACCCGGCCCTTGGGCAGATACCCGACATGGACCTGCCCGAAGAAGGGCAGCATGTGGTGCTCGCACAGGCTGTAGAAGTTGATGTCCTTCACCACGACCATCTCGTCGTAGTCCTGGTCGAAGATGGCGTCCGCGATCACTTCCTCGGGGCGGACGCCGTAGCCGTTGGTCAGCTCGCGCAGCGCGCGCGCCACCCGGTCCGGCGTGGCCTTGAGCCCCTGGCGCCCTGGGTCTTCCCCCAGCTCGACAAGCAGCGATTCCACCAATTCTGGGATCGGATCGCCGGGCGCCGGTTTCGGAGTAGCCACAGTTCCTCACACAATTTACGTGTTGGATGCGATTGCAGCGGCCCAGGCACTGTCCGAGATCGGTTACCTGCTTCGCCAGGATCCGAAGGAAGTCTTCCGCGCCAAGGCATTTTCGGCGGCCGCGTGGTCGCTTGCCTTGCAGCGGCCCGACCTCGAAGCGCTGCACAGGGACGGCAAGCTGACGTCGATCGAGGGTGTGGGCGCCGGCATCGCCAAGGTGCTGGCCGAGCTCGTGGAGGCAAGCCAGAGCCGCTACCTGGCACGACTGCGCGAGGAGATGAAGCAGCCCACGAGGGACGACGAGTCCGGGCTCGATTTCAAGAGTTACCAGGGTGACATCCACTCGCATACCGAGTGGAGCGACGGCCGGGCGACGATGCTCGAGATGGCGAAGGGCGCGAAGGCCCTCGGCTACCACTATCTCGGAATCACCGACCACTCGCCACGAATCAAGGTGGTCAACGGCCTGGACGCGGAGCGCCTGGTGGCGCAATCGCGGGAGATGGCGCAGGTCCAGTCGCAGGTCGAAGGCCTGACCTTGCTGCAGGGCATCGAGGTCGACATCCTCGAAGACGGCGCACTCGACCTCCCGGACGCCGTGCTCGAGATCCTCGACGTGGTGATTGCCTCACCGCACGTCAAGCTCCGTCAGGATCCCGCTGCGATGACAGAGCGGATGCTTCGCGCCGCGGCGCATCCGCATGTCGACGTGATCGGCCATCCGACAGGGCGGAGGCCGGGGTCGAGGGAAGGCGCGACGTACGACTTCGAGGCGGTATTCAAGGAAGCGGCCAAGAATGGCGTGGCGCTGGAAATCGATTGCGACCCAGCCCGGATGGACCTGTCACCGGAGATGGCTCGGCTCGCCTATGAGTCCGGCTGCAATTTTGTCGTCGACGCCGACGCGCATGCACCGGCAGAATTCGCCTACGTGCCGATGGCATTGTGGATGGCACGTCGCGCCGGCATCCCGCAGGACCGCATCCTCAACTTCCGGCCGCTCGATGAACTTACGATGGCCTTCGAGCGATGACGCAGATCGGGATCATGATCGAAGGCCAGGAAGGGCTCAGTTGGGAGCGCTGGAGACGCATCTGCCAGGACACCGACAGCCTCGGCTTCGCATCGCTGCGCCGAAGCGATCACCTCGTCTCCCTGATGTCGTCCCCGGACCGGGATTGCATCGAATGCTGGACTTCGCTTGCGCTGGCGGCAGAATGGACAAAGAGGATCGAGTTCGGTCCGATGGTGAGCCCGATGACGTTTCGGCTGCCGGGTGTGCTCGCGAAGATCGCGGCGACCGTCGATGCTCTTTCCGGCGGTCGGCTCATCCTCGGAGTGGGAGCCGGCTGGAACGAGAACGAGCACCGTCTGTTCGACATCCCCTTCTACACGGAAAAGGAGCGTTTCGAGCGGCTCGACGCCGGCATCAAGAAGATGCGCGAGATCTGGGATGCGACGTATCCCAAGCCGGTGCGCAATCCGATACCCCTGCTGATCGGCGGCAAGGGCGCCAAGCGCACCCTTCCGCTGGTGGCGCGAGAGGCGACCGAGTGGAATCTCTCGAGGCTCGACGCCGCGATGTTCAGGCAAAGGCGCGAGATCCTCGAGCAGTGCTGCCGCCAGATCGGCCGCGATGCCACCACCATCCGGCGATCGGTGATGACGACGTACATCATCGGTCGTGATCGGGACGAGCTGCGCGAGCGCGCGCTGAAGCTGCGCGATGTGATCCCTTCCTTGAAGGGCCTGGACGCCGAGCAGGTCCTGGAGAAGATGAAGCAGCAGGCTTTCGTCGGGACTCCCGAAGAGATCTCGGCACATGTCCGAGAGCACGCCAAGCTCGGGGTCGACCTGTTCATGCTGCAGCACTTCGTCCTCGACGACTCGGATGCCCTTCAGCTGCTGGCGCAAGAAGTGCTTCCCGCCGTGGCCTAAGGTAGCGGCGTGGACTTCGAGCTCAGCCCCACCGAGACGGCTTTTCGCGACGAGGTGCGAGCCTGGCTCAAGGCCAACGCGCCGCGCGACACCGACGGAACGGGGGACATGAAGGAATTCATCGCCAGCCGCAGGGCATGGCAGAAGAAGCTCTACGACGCCGGCTACGTCGGCCTCACCTGGCCGGAGGAGTACGGCGGCCAGGGCCGCAGCTTCATGGACCAGCTGATTCTCAACGACGAGATGATCCTGGCCCAGGCCCCCGACCCTATCAACGTCATCGGCCTCGGCATGGGCGGACCAGTGGTCATCGCGCACGGCACCGAGGAGCAGAAGAAGCGATACCTGGCGCCCCTCCTCTCCGCCGAGGAGATCTGGTGCCAGGGCTTCAGCGAGCCAAACGCCGGAAGCGACCTGTCGGGACTCCAGACCCGCGCCGAGGACAGAGGCGACCACTACGTCGTCAATGGGCAGAAGGTCTGGACCACGCTCGCGCACGTCGCCCGGTGGTGCATGCTCCTCGCCCGCGAGCGCAAAGAAGCCAACCCACGCGATGGGCTCACCTACCTGCTCGTCGACATGCAGAGCCCTGGCATCGAGGTGCGCCCGCTGGTCCAGATCACGGGTGATGCGGAGTTCAACGAGATCTTCTTCAAGGATGTGAAAGTTCCGAAGTCGCAGATCCTCGGTGAAGCGGCGAAGGGTTGGACCGTCGCCATGACAACGCTGCTTCACGAGCGCGGCACCCTTGGCCTTGCCCTCGCCACGCGAGCGCAGATCACGGCGGCCGAGCTGGCCGAACGGGCACGCAAGCTGGGCAGAGGCTCGGATCCGCTGGTCCGGCAGAAGATCGCACAGCACACAATCGAGGCCCGCGCCCTGCAGCTGAACGGCTATCGCGCTGTGACGGCGGTCAAACGAAACGGGATCCCGGGACCGGAAGGCTCGATCCTCAAGCTGATGTGGTCTGAGCTCAACCAGCGCATGACCGAGACCGCGGTCGACATGGGAGGGCCCGCGTCCCAGGTTGGCGACGGCGACGGCTGGAAGTACCAGTTCCTGCGCTCGCGCGCCAACACCATCGAGGCAGGCACGTCAGAGGTGCTGCGCAACATCCTCGCGGAACGCGTGCTGGGTTTGCCGCGGAGTCGTTAACCTAGGTTTAGATGACCGCTGTCGCCACGAAGGCGACCACCACGACCGCACAGAAAGGCATCGACCGCGGCGTGATGGCCGTCTTCGCCGGCTTGATGCTCGGTTCGCTGATCGCGTCACTCAACATGACGCTGGTCGCGCCCGCGCTGCCGACGATCGTCGCCGAGCTCGGCGGGCTGGCCGACTACAGCTGGATACCGATCTCCGCGATGCTGGCGTCGACCATCGTCGTGCCGGTGGCGGGCAAGCTCTCGGACATCTACGGCCGCAAGCCGCTGTATATGACCGGGATCGTGGTCTTCGCGGTCGGATCGGCGCTGTCGGGCATTGCACCGAACTTCTGGTTCCTGGTGTTCGCGCGATTCGTGCAGGGCGCTGGGATGGGCTTCATCATGCCGCTGTCGCAAGCGATCATCGGCGACATCATCTCGCCGCGCGAGCGAGGCAAATATCAAGGCATGATGGGCGCTTCATTCGGCCTGGCCTCGATCGTGGGACCGGCTGCGGGCGGTTTCATCACCGAGCATTTCACCTGGCGTTGGCTGTTCTTCGTCAACCTGCCGATTGCGATCCTCACGCTCATCGTCATCTGGTTCTACATGCACGTTCCAAACGAGAGGCGCAAGCACGCGATCGACGTCTGGGGCAGCGTCACCCTCTCGGGCGGTATCACGTGCTTACTGCTCGGCACCGTGTGGGGCGGCGTCCGGTATCCGTGGGCCTCTTGGCAGATCGTCGGACTTTACGCGGCCGGTGCGATTCTGCTGGCCGGGTTCGTCTGGGTCGAGATGCACGCGCCCGAACCCGTGCTTCCGCTCCGCCTGTGGAAGAGCAGCATCTTCACGTTCTCCAACATCGCGAGCATCGGCGTTGCGATGGCGATGTTCGGCGCCATCTTCTTTCTTCCCGTTTTCGTCCAGGGAGTGATCGGCAACAGCGTTACGAACTCGGGCGCGATCCTGGTGCCGATGCTCCTCGCGATGATCGTCACCAGCGTTGCGGGTGGTCAGTTCATCTCGCGCACCGGCAGGTACAAGGTGCCGCTGCTGATCGGCCTCGCGCTCATGGGTGATCGTGGCCATGATCGTCATCGGTCTCGGTCTGGGCCTGACGATGCAGACCTACACGCTCGTGGTCCAGAACTCGGTCGATCGTGCCGACATGGCTGTCGCGACCTCGGCAACGCAGCTGTCGCGCTCGATGGGCGCGGCGATAGGTCTCGCGATCCTCGGCACGATCCTGAGCCAGGGGATGGTCACCGCGATCGCCCGGTACCTGCCGGAATCAGCGATTCAGAAGCTTCAGGCCGCGGGCGGGGGAGCCACAGCCACCGCCGTGTTCGATCCCGCGCAGCTCGCTCAGCTTCCGCCGGCGATCGCAGCGGGCATCCGGCATGGGCTCGCCGACGCCCTGCATCCGGTGTTCATGGCGAACTTGCCGATCATCGCGGTCGCGTTCATTGCGACCCTCTTCATCCGCGAGCTGCCGCTGCGCCAGACCGCACATGTGGCTGCCGGCCGCCAGGTAATCGGCGGATCGGGCAAGGCTGAAGAAACATCCTGATTCGGTAACCGGCTTGTCTTGCGGCGTCCCGAAGGACAGAATTCCGGGACGTGAATCCATCCCTGGGGCAAGAGCAGCGGAGAATCTGGTCGATCTGGGCGGCGGCCGGGCTGGTCGTGCTTGGCGGCTTGATGCCTCTCATATTCGGTGGCACCTCGAGTCGCGTCGCCGGCGTGATCATCCCGTTCGGGGTCGCCGCCGTCGCGATCGCCGCCTGCGGGGTGTTCAGCACGCAGAGCAGGACGGTCTTGTCCGCGGTCTACTTCGTCGCAGGCCTGGCGATCGTGTTCGGCCTGCTCTCGATGTTCACCCTGCCCATCCGCCTGGCAGTCCTGGGAACGTGCCCCGTCGCACCGGCCCCGTGCCCCACCGGCCTGCCGCGCCCCCTCACCGACGGGGAGAACACGGGGATGGGTGCCGCAGCCGCGCTGGGGATCGCCGCGCTGTTCCTGGGTTTTTACGGCCTCGCCACCATCTTTCGCGGGGCCGTGATTCCGCAGTTGGCGCCGAGGGCGCGCAAGATCCCGCCGATGGCCCCCGCGGTGGCGGCTGAGCCGGCGCCCGTCGCCGTGGCAGCTGAGCCGGCGCCCGTCGCCGTGGCGGCTGAGCCTGCGCCCGTCGCCGCGCCGGAGGCGCTCCAACCGGAGCCGGAGCTTCCTGCGCACGAAGAGGTGGAGCTCCCCGAGCTTCCGCCACACGAGTCCACTTCCTCCACGACCTAGACTCTCGTTTCGTCGTGGACTTCGCTTTTTCTGAAGAGCAGGAGATGCTGCGGCGCTCCGCGCGCGAGTTCCTCGCCAAGGAATGCAGCCCCAAGACCGTGCGCAAGCTCATGGAGAGCGAGGACGGGTTCGACCCCGCGATGTGGAAGAAGATCGCGGACCTCGGCTGGACCGCCCTTGGCATCCCTGAGCAGTACGGAGGCGTCGGCACGTTCCTCGACCTCGTGGTCGTGCTCGAAGAGGCCGGGCGCGCGCTGCTCCCCGGGCCGTTCTTCTCGACGATGGGGTTGGCCGTCCCGGTCCTGATCGAAGCAGGTACAGAAGCCCAGAAGAAGGATGCGCTCGCCACCATCGCGTCCGGTGACGCAAGGGCGACCCTCGCTTTCACCGAGCCGTCAGGCCGATGGGACGCGAGCAGTGTGACGCTGACCGCCAAACAGTCGGGCGGTGGCTGGCAGCTCGACGGAGTCAAGCTCTTCGTCCCCGACGCGCACACGGCCGACTACATGGCCGTGGCCGCGCGGAGCCGCGGCGAGGGTGAGGAGGGCATCACGCTGTTCCTGGTCAAAGGCAGGCCGAAGGGCATGAGCGTCAAGCCGCTGGAGACCCTCGACATGACGCGGCGGTGGTGCGAGGTGCGGTTCGAAGGCGTGCAGCTTGACGCAGACGCGGTCATGGGGGCTCCCGACAAAGCCTGGCCGCGCCTGAGGCGGGCCCTCGAATGGGCCACTGCCGCGCTGTGCGCGGAGATGGTCGGCGGCGTGCAGAAGGTGCTCGAGACATCGACGGAGTACGCAAAAACACGCCAACAGTTCGGCAAGCCGATCGGCATCTACCAGGCGGTTTCACACAAGCTCGCCGACATGCTCGTTCTGTCCGAGAGTGGGAGGTCGGCAACCTACTACGCCGCGTGGGCGGTCGATGCCGACGCGCCCGATCGCTCCCTTGCCTCCTCGATGGCCAAGGCTTACGTCTCCGACGCATACCGGAAGGTCGCGGGGGACGGCATCCAGGTGCACGGCGGCATCGGCTTCACGTGGGAGCACGACATGCACCTCTACTTCAAGCGCGCGAAGTCGTCAGAGGTGACGCTGGGCGACGCCACCTACCATCGCGAGCTGGTCGCGCAAGCCCTCGACCTATAGGAGCGCGATGCCCTGGGTGCTGCTGGTAGCAGCGATCGCCACCGAGGTCGCGGGCACGCTGGCGCTTCGCGGATCGGATGGCTTCACCAAGCTGGTCCCGTCGTTGATCACGGTCGCCGGCTACGTCGCGAGCTTCGTGCTCCTGGCGATCGTGCTCAAGTCGCTGCCGGTCGGAATCGTCTACGCGATCTGGTCGGCCGTCGGCATCGCGCTCGTCGCGGTGCTGGGCAAGTTGATCTTCGGCGACCCGGTGCCGCCGCTGGCGATGGCCGGCATGGTGCTCATCGTCGGCGGGGTGGTGCTGGTCGGGCTGTCAGGCGCGAAGACGCACTAGGGGCGAACTGTCCCCACGACGAGGCCCGAGAATCCCATCGAGTTGGCTGAGGCCGGCGCGCTGGCGGCGACATAGGCCAGCGGGAACGGCGGCAGCTTGAGTGGATCCGTGTTGAAGTCGCCCGCATAGGTGGATGAGTCGAGCCAGGCAGAGCCGTACAAGCCTCGGGCCAGCGCGACCCGGCTGCCATCTCGACCGATCACGAGCTCTCCAAAACCGCCCGAACCATCATTGGCGCAGCACATCATCACGTGCTGGCCGTCCGGCGCCAGGACCGGAGAAGACGGAGCAGTGGCGCCTGAAGCTGTGAAGTGCCACAGCTCGGTCCCATCGGCCTGGCGAACGCTCACCGGCTCGACCACGTTCTGCTGCGGCGTGCCGCCGCCCGTGATCGTCGAGTCGCCGGTGCAAACGAATGCCCCGCTTGCCACCGATCCCCAGGCCATGCACGAGCTTGGGTTTGAGAAGGTTTTGAGAACCTTGGCCGTCAACGGGTCGATCCGAACCAGGACACCAAGCGTCGATCCTGGACCGCCACCTTGCGACGCCCATACGGTCGGATCTGTGCCGACCGGGCCCACTTCGTCCCATCCGGTCAGAGCCAGAACGTTCTGCGGTTTGGTCCAACTCTGGTGATACAACAGCTGGCTCGTTCCGCCGTTCGATGCTGAATAAGCATCAAAGGCGAACGGGCTCGTGGCCTGGGAGCCATCGCATGAGAACGCATTCGTCGGGATCGTGTAGACGGTGCCCAGAAGCCTCGTGCCGTCGGGGCTCACCGCGAAGGACAGCATCTGCTGAGTCGAGGTCATATGGAAATCCGCAGCCGTCCGCACGGTTCCGTCGATCGAAAGGCTCCGGATGACGCCCTTCGCGTCGGCGTAGAAGACCTTGCCGGCCGCGACGTGGGCCGACGGAGGAATGATCGCCCCCATGCATCCCACGCTGGGCACTGGCATCGGCGTGAAAGTGGTTTTGGCCCTCGCGTATCCGTCGACACCGGCGATCGCGACCGTGTTGTAGCTCCAGCTGTTGGCGGTGCCGCTGGCTTCCAACACGGCGAACAGCAGTGTGGGCGAGGTCTTAGGCACCGGCAGAGGGCTTGTCGCGGGACTTGCGCCGGGACTCCCGGCAGGTGTGGCGCTCGGTTGCGCGCCGGCGGTGGCAGTCGGTGTGGTGATCGGAGACACAACCGTCGATGTCGGTTTGCCTTGCACCTGGCCGCACGCGACCGCCATCAGGAGGAGAGCGGCCAGGAGGATTGCTTTCATATCAGCGACAACGGTCGGATTGTGAATTAGTTTCAACCAGATGCGAGCAGCCTGAAAACGACCAGGCCAAACAGCGCGCACGCCGGGATGACAAGCCCGCGGAACAGCGCCCAGTAGTTGGACCACGCTTCACGCAGCCGGTCGAGGCGTCGCCCCGAGCCGAAGACCAGCGACCAGTAGATCGGCAGCGCCGCCCCTGTGTTGAGCGCGAGGGCGAGCACGACGCCCGCACCGGCGACCGCGAACCAAGCCTGCAGCGGCGCCGAGGGGCCAAAGCCGAGCTGCAGGCCCCACAGCCCTCCCACGGCGCCAAGGACCGCCACGGCCGGAACCCCCAGCAGGAAGAAGGCGGCAAAGCTCAAGACCACGAGCCCGAGCATCAGCGCGAGCGTCGCGACGATACCGGCCAGCCCGGCAGCCGCAACCGTGGTCGTGGTCGGGTGCGCTCCGGAGGTCTGCACCGTCGTCGACGCGACCGGCGTGGGGTCGATCGGCGCTCCCGTCGCGGCGGCGCGGACGTCTGACCACGAGTGCCAGTGCGCGCCGGCGCTGATCGTCCCGGCGATGCCGGCGGATGCCGCCGCGATGAGCACCCCGGCTGCGACGGCAGCCGCGTTGCGGCGGATCACGGCAACCGGCAGCCAGTTGCGGCGGCGCCGCGTTCTTCCGAGGCCCGTCTCCATCAACCGCTCGCGGTCGAACGCCGCGCCGCACAGCACCGTCAGCGCGAAGCAGGCGGTGAGCGGGAGCAGCAGCGATGCGTACGCCAGCGGCGAGCGGAAGACGAAGAGAGCGAGAGGCAGGTCGGCCACGGCGGCCGACACCGGCGAAAGCAGGAACGACCACGCACCGCCCGCCGCACCTTCGCGCGGGAAGAGCATGAAGCCCAGCATCCGCCCCATGGCGGCCCAGTACGAGGTGACGACCGCGACAAAGGCGAACACGGGCAGGAGATCCCAGGGCGCCGTCTGCCCGAACAGGCTCAGCAGCGCCATGCCCGCCGCCATCCACAACGTGACCCAGACGGTGCTGACAACCGCGCCCGGGAGCACCTCGAGCCAGATCAGCGACGGGTCGTCCACAGGCGTGTAGAGAAGGACTTCCAGCGAGCCCTGCGCCTTTTCCCACCAGATCCCGATCGAGCTCTTGATCGATTCGAGCAGGGCGAATGACATGAAGAAGAGCGGGAGCAGCAGGCCCGCCTGAAGCGCGTTCCCGCCGGCCAGGCGTTGGGCCACCTGGCCTGCGGGCCCGGGCAGCTGGCCGAAAAGCGACGTGCCCGCGACCAGCAGAAGCACGAACGCGTTCAGGTACATCACCCAGCTGAGGTCGCCCCGCCGCCACCAGGAGCTGACATAGAAAGGAAGCGAATGACGCAGCATGTCGCCTTGCTCGCGCAGCGACGCAAACATGCGCGGAGCGCGAATTCCGGAAGAAACCTCGGTCGGTGTTGCGACCGGTTCGGCGTCCGCCTCGATCGCCACCGTCATCGCTTTCAGGTAGACCGATTCGAGCGTCGTCTGCCGCTCCTCGAGCTCGTGGAACGGCGCACCTTGCTTGGCCAGATGCGCCTGCAGCTCGGCCGCGAACTGGGCGCGATCGCTCACGCTCGCCTGCCACGGCAGCGTGTAGGAGAGCTCAGCGCCATCGAGGCTGTGCGCGCGGGTGCGCGATGTCAGCCACCGCGTGATCGGTTCGGTGTTCGCCGGGTTGCGCGCGAGATGAGCGGTGAATCGCCGGCCCTCTTCCGCTTCCTCGCGCAGCTCGTCGAGCGTGCCCTCGGCGACGATGACGCCGCGTCGCATGATGGCGACGCGGTCGGCCATCAGCTCCGCTTCGCCCAGGACGTGAGTGGTGACGATGAGGGCTGCACCACGTGCCTTCTGCTCGCCGAGATAGCGGCGCATGTCCGCCGCGGCCACAGGGTCCAGGCCCGCGGTGGGCTCATCGCAGAAGATCCAGTCCGGCTCGTGGAGGGTGGCTCGGATGAGCGCCACCTTCTGCGCCATGCCGCGCGAGTAAGCGGCGAGCACGGTGTCGGTGCGGTCGGCGAGCTCGAAACGCTCGAGCAGGGACGCGATTCGCTCGCGGCGGATTTTCTCGGGAACTCCGTACAGGTAGCCAAAACGGTCGAGGTACTCGGTTGCGGTGTTGCGACCGTACAGGCGGGCCTGGTCCGGCACCACGCCCAGCCGGGATCGCACCGCGTCCAGGCGTTCGGGAAGGCGAAGGCCGTCGAGCTCGATCAGGCCCGCGTCGGGCCGCAATATGCCACCGAGGCAGCGCAGCGTGGTCGACTTGCCCGCGCCGTTCTGACCAAGCAGGACGAGGATCTCGCCGCGCTCGACGTGAAGGTCCACCCCGGCCACGGCGCGCACGTCGCCAAAGCTTTTGCGCAGACCCTCGACCCTGATCATGGAAAGTCCCGGCTCAGATCTTCTCGAAGGAATCCACCGGTACGACGAAAACAGTTGCGCCGCCCACCTGCACCTCGACGGGAAAGGCCATGAAGAATTCGCCGGGTTCGGCCAGCGGCGGGACTGGAGTCAGATAGCGGCTGCGCTCGTGACAGGTCTCGCGAATGACCTCGAGCGCGTCGGCAACCTGACCGTCATCGAGGCCGATCAACAGCGTGGCGTTGCCCTGCTGCAGGAAACCGCCGGTAGATGAGACTCGCGTCGAGCTGATCCCCTTGTCGGTCAATGCGAGCACCGTGCGCCCGGCGTCCTCGCCCTGGACCACCGCGATGATGAGCTTCAATCCTTGCCTTCGAGGAGCGGCTTGAGGTGATCGCGGACCTCGAGGTGGATTTTGTCGCGAGAGCCGGTCGCGTCAAGCCGCACGAATCGCGACGGCTCCGCCGCCGCCAGCTTCTCGTATGCCTCGGCGACCTTGCGATGGAAATCGATCGACTCCTGCTCCATCCGGTCCTTGCTCTTGCCCGCCTTCTCGTGGCGGCCCAGGCCCGCCTCGACCGGGCCTTCGAGGAGAAAAGTGATGTCGGGCCGGGGAAAGGTCGGCGGCCACGTGGTCGGTATGCCTCGCCCGCCCCCCTGATAGGCGAGTGTCGAATCGTGAAAGCGGTCTGCGATCACGACCTGGCCTGAGGCAAGCGCCGGCCCGATGACATCGGCGATCAGCTGCCGGCGCGAGGCCATGAAGAGGTACATCTCGGCTTCGGGGTCGATCTCGAGGCCCTTGTAGAGGAGGACGTCGCGGATCTGCTCCCCCAGCTCGGTGCCTCCCGGCTCCCGCACGACCACCGGGTCACGCTTGGCGAGCCACTCGCCCAAAAGCTCGGCCTGGGTGGTCTTGCCTGAACCCTCGGTGCCCTCGAACGTGATGAACAAACCGCGCTTAGCCATCTGTGCGCGGGAAGCGTACTAGGCGGGTTCCTCGGGAGACGGGGTTATGCGCAGGCGGCGCTGCGGCTCCTTCCCGGTGCTGCGGGCCGACAGCTCGTTCTCCGCGACCAGCTGGTGCTGCAGCCGCCGCAGGTAGGCGTTCTGGGGCGAAATCTCAACCGGCCGCAAGGTTGCCTTGACCTGCCGGATCGCCGCCGCCGCCTCAGCCAGGGCGCGCGTGGTCGCCTCGTCTTCCCTGTCGACGCCGTAGATGCGAGCCAGCGCGTCACGGACCTGGCTTACGGAGTTGCTCTTGAGGATATGGATCGGCAGGCCGCGGCTCTCAGCCTGGCGCAGGCTGTCGGGGCGGCGGCGGTAGTGGTTCTTCAAGGTCAGCACCGCGCCGGCGCCGTCCAGGTTGCCCAGCACCCGCACGGGGATGTCGAGCTCGCGGATCGACTGCTCGACGTGATGCCGGCTCACGCCGTAGGGAAAGATGCCGAGCGGCCGGTTGTTGGTGGCCGGGGCAGGCGGCTCGGACGCGATGCCTCCCGGGGTCCCCAGGCCGTGGACCTGGGGTAGCTCGACGTTCGAGATCACGCGGCCCTCTCGCGTGCGAACGCGGATCTTGGGCATCTGCAACGGGCCTCGCAGCGCGGTGTCCACCACGTCGGCCAGCGGTTGATGAATCGCGACGCGGTCGCGATCCTGGATCTCGACCAGCACGTCAAACGTCGGCGGTGCCTTCCGCTCGAGCACCGACTTCTGCGTTCCACGGCGGCGCGCCTCCTCGTCGGAAAGGGTGACGCTCTGGATGCCACCGAGCAGGTCGTTCAGCGTGGGGTTGACGAGCAGGTTCTCGAGCGTCTGGCCGTGCGCGGTCGCGATCAGCTGCACGCCTCGCTCGGCGATGGTGCGCGCCGCCGCAGCCTCGAGCTCGGTGCCGATCTCGTCGATGACGATGACCTCGGGCATATGGTTCTCGACCGCTTCGATCATCACCGCGTGCTGCAGGAGGGGGGTCTTGACCTGCATCCGGCGCGCCCGCCCGATGCCAGGATGCGGGATGTCGCCGTCTCCGCCGATCTCGTTCGACGTGTCGACGATCACGACTCGCTTGCGCAGCTCGTCGGCGAGCAACCGCGCGCACTCGCGCAACATCGTGGTCTTGCCAATCCCTGGACGGCCGAGCAAGAGGATGCTCTGCCCGCTCACGACGATGTCGCGGATGATCTCGCCGGTCCCCGTGACCGCGCGCCCGACGCGCATGGTCAGGCCGACGATGCGGCCGGACCGGTTGCGAATCGCCGACACGCGGTGCAGCGTGCGCTCGATGCCGGCGCGGTTGTCGTCGCCAAACTGGCCGACGTTGTTGGCGACGTGATCGAGGTCGGACGCCGAGACCGGGTGGTCGGCGAGCAGAACCTCGCGCCCCGGGACACGCGCTTCGGGTTCGCGGCCGAGGTCGAGCACGATCTCCAGCAGCTCCCTTGGATCGATCCGCTCGTGCAGCGCCCTCGCCAGGTCCGGCGGCAGCGCCCTCGCGAGGAGCTCGACCTCCTCGTCCCAGTTCACCGCACGTGTTTGAATTGCGCCCTGCGCGCGACCGGCGTGCTGCCTGGCTTGAGCCATCATCCGAACGACGGCACCAGTCCTTTTTCACGTACGGGCTTGGGCACGCGCACCGCCAGCTCTTTGACCAGCAACAACTGTGTGAGCAAGACGTTAAACCCACGCCCTCGAAGGGCGTCGATCATGTGCGAATCATAGTGACGGAGACTCGACCAGGCCGGCGCTTCGGAATCGCCCAGAAGCGAGATTCCGTAATCGGCCAGCTCGGCCGGCAGCGGGTTTTCCGGCAGCACCATGAACTGCAACGTGTCCGGACGAGCCCCCGTTCCGCGCTGCATGCGCACCCAACCGACGACCTCGATCCGATCGACGACCTCACCTCCGCTCAGCTCACCCGTATGCAGGGCCCTCCACTCGCGATACGTCGGCGCCTCCAGCTGGGACACCCCTTGGGGCGTGACCTTCCGATAGAGCTGGTAGAGACGCCGATCGTCGCCTCGTTTGGCGGGGCGCAAGCCCTGCGGATACTGGTCGCCGCGGCGCTTGGGGTCTTCCGAGTAGACGACCTGCTCGGTCGCGTACTGGCGAAAGCCCTGGAGGCGGAAGGCCGGCAGCAGCGCGTCGCGGTCGGGTAGGCGTACGAACAGGCGCAACGCACCGCGCTCGAGAGCCTGGTTGCACAGATGCTGGACCAACGCGGGCGCAACCTCGTCCGAGTCCGCTTCATCCGCCACCTGCAGGTTCAGCACCTGGAGGACGCGCGCCCGGCGCAGGTCGAGACTGAGCGGCTGGCCCGAAGCCTGGATGAAGCCCAGCACCTTGCCGTTTTCCTCCGCGACGTACATGAGCGTCTCCTGCGACAGGGGCAGCAGCGCGGAAAGCGTCGAGCTGAACAGCGACCACAATCGCGCCGCTGGAGGGGCGGCTTCGCTCAGCCGGATTTCAGACGACCGATGCATCTCTTCGATCTTTGCCAGGTCGAGCAACCCGGCGGTGCGGACTCTCATGGTCGCGCCATCGCGAGGCGCACGAACTCGCGGTGCAGGCGGAGATCCGACGTGAGCTCGGGATGAAAACAAAGGGCAACGATGCGATCCTGCCTCACCGCCACGGGATGGCCTTCGTATGTGGCCAAGACCTTCACGTCGCCGGTGCGCTCGACGAGAGGCGAGCGAATGAATACGCCGGGGAACTCTTTTCCGTTCATCCCCTCGATGTGAAGAGGCGACTCGAAGCTCTCGACCTGGCGGCCGTAGCCGTTGCGACGGACGCCGATGTCCAGCAAGCCGAGTCCCTTTTGTTCGGGCATGCCGTCGGTGACGTCACGCGCCAGCACGATCATGCCGGCGCACGTGGCCAGTGTCGCGAGGCCGCCGCGGATCGCTTCCCGCACCGGCTCGAGCAGACCGACGCGCTCCATCAGCATCGTCATGGTCGTGCTCTCCCCGCCTGGCAGCACGATGCCGTCCAAGCCTTCCAGGTCCGCCTGGGCGCGCACCAGGCGCGTGCGTGCCCCGGCGGCCTCGAGCGCGCGGACGTGCTCTGCGAAAGCACCTTGCATCGCGAGGACGCCGATGAGAGCGCGGTCTGTCCTGGCCGACCTGTTCATTGGTGCGCCCTGCCCGCGCGGCGGGAAGCTACCAGCCTCGGGCAGCGAGCAGCTCGTCCTTCGGGATGGCGGGGATCTCGAGACCGTGCATGGCCTTGCCCAATCCGGCTGAGACTTCGGCCAGCACCTCGGGCTTGTCGAAGTAGGTGGTCGCCGCGACGATCGCCTTGGCACGCTTCAACGGGTCCTCGGCTTTGAAGATGCCCGACCCCACGAACACCCCGTCGACCCCGAGCTGCATCATCAGCGCGGCGTCGGCCGGCGTCGCGATGCCCCCGGCGGCGAAGTTGACCACCGGCAGGCGGCCGAGCCCCTGGCACTCGACGAGCACCTCGACCGGCGCACCGATCTGCTTGGCCTCGTGCACCAGCTCGGCGTGGTTCATGCCCTGGAGCTTGCGAATTCCGGCGTTCACCGCGCGCGCGTGCCGCACGGCTTCGACGACGTTGCCGGTCCCGGCCTCCCCCTTGGTCCGGATCATCGCCGCGCCTTCCGCGATGCGCCGCGTCGCTTCGCCGAGGTCACGGCAGCCGCAGACGAACGGAACCTTGAACGGGTGCTTGTCGATGTGGTTCTCCTCGTCCGCCGGGGTGAGCACCTCGGATTCATCGATGTAGTCGACCCCAAGCGCTTCGAGGATCTGGGCTTCGACGAAATGCCCGATCCGGCACTTGGCCATCACCGGGATGGTCACGGCGGCCATGATCGACTTGATCAGGTCCGGATCGGACATGCGCGCCACGCCGCCTTCCTTGCGGATGTCAGCCGGCACGCGCTCGAGCGCCATCACTGCGCACGCGCCGGCTTCCTGGGCGATGCGGGCGTGCTCGGGCGTGACGACGTCCATGATCACGCCGCCCTTCAGCATCTGGGCAAGGCCTGCTTTGACCTTGAACGATCCCTTCACCGATTCGCTGCCATTGCGAGCCCCGTTGCCTTCGGCCACGCTCGAAATTCTACGCGGGCCCACAGCCCCCTTCCCCGCTTGCGGCCAAGTGCCGCCGGCGGCGGACGAGGCCAGGATCTTAGAGGCGCTCTAGAACGAGCGTGCGCTTGCTCGCGTATTCGTGGTCGGACAGCAGGCCGTCTCGGTGCAATCGAGTGAGCATGTCCATCTCTTCGAGCACATCCAGCAGCGGTGCCATGGTCCGCCGCGCGAGGTATGCGTCGGACGCGGTGCCCGCCTCTTCGCCCCGCGCGTCGAACTCGCGGACGAAGAAAAGTGCCTTGACGGCGGAGAAAGGAATGCCAAGCTTGCGGATCGGGCTGTCGCTTTGCTCGGCGTGCAGGTGCAGCACGACCCCGTATCGGTGACGCTCCAGGGTGCCGTCGAGATGGCCGCGCAAAACCTCTCCGTCAAGGAAGCGGATCGCGACCTTGCGGGTCGGCGTGTCGGCCAGCTCCTTGTCACGCTGCAGCTCCACCCACTTGACCGCCGTGAGGGGGATCCATGCGGTTTCGTTGTTCTCCAGGCCGCCCGCGTCGTCGACCTCGACAAGGAAGTCAGGTTCGTCGAAATCGAGATCGCGAGCCACCCCTTCGACGGTCTCGTCGTCGAAAAAGCGCACGACTATCCTGGCCATTTCACACCTACTGTACTAACCCTCATCGAGCTTCACTCCTGCGCTGGTCTCGGAGCTTTCTCCGGCCGAGTCGGCGGGCGCACTTGGTACACGTTGCTATGTGGTTTCGCACGGCTTCCGCCTGCGGGCGGCGCAGCTTTCCAGCGAGGTAGGGCGCCAGCAGCGGCACGGCCTCCTCGTGGGTGAGGTCGCCCTCGCGCTGCGAGGCCAGGTACTCCTCTTTGAACCGCAGACGCGCCCGGTAGAGCAGGGTCTCGACTGCGCTCTCGGACATCTTGAGGGTGCGGGCGATCTGGCGGTAGCTCATGTCCTGCAGCTCGCGCAGCGTCAGCACCAGGCGGTACTTCTCGGGCAAGCGCTGCGCGACGTGCCAGACCTGCCGGCGGGTCTCGTTCGACTCCTGAACCTGAACCGGGTCGAAGGCCTTGGCCGTCGACGGCAGGTTCGACATCAGCTCGTCGTCTTCCTCCTCGGTCGTGCCGTCGGCCCGCAGGTCCCGCTGCCGGCGGCGCAGCTCGTCGTAGCAGAGGTTGCGCGCCACCGTGTGGATCCAACCGCCGAAGTTGAACGAGTCGTCAACCCGGTCCATCATCCGGAGGGCCTTCATGAAGGTCTCCTGGGCGATGTCCTCGGCCAGGAGAGCGTCCCCGAGCTTGCGACGGACCAGTCGGTAGATGGACGCGACGTAGCGGCGGTGCAGCTCTTCGAAGGCGTGAATGTCACCGTTCCGATACGCCCTGACCAGCTCAACGTCGCTAGGGCCGGTGCCCTCCTGCGTCGCGGGTTTGCTTTCCTCTACGTCCATTTGCGACTGCGGCAGGCTACTACGGCGGCACGAATTAGCATCCCCTCTGGGTCGTTTAAGGCCTCTTGCAGGTCCGCGCCGCCGTCGGTGAGCGTCACCACCGCGGTCACGCCTGACCGGGTCAACGCCTCCCACCCGGGGCCCTTGCTCCCGGCCAGAAGGATCACCGGCACCCCGGCTGCCTGGGCCCGCTTGGCCACCTCACCGGGCGCTTTGCCGTAAGCGGTCTGCTCGTCGACCCGGCCCTCACCGGTGATCACCAGGTCGGCGCCCGCGAGCTTCGCGTCGAACCCTGCCGCCTCGACCACAAGAGGTGCGCCCGGGACCAGCGACGCGTCGAGAAACGCCATCAGCCCGGCGCCCGCGCCGCCCGCGGCGCCGGCTCCCGGCACGTCCGCCACCCGTTTCCCGAGATCGCGCTCGACCACCCCGGCCAGCCGGGCAAGGGCCGCGTCGAGCTCCTTGACGGCGGCCGCGTCAGCGCCTTTCTGAGGCCCGTAGACCGCGCTGGCGCCCAGGGGGCCGGTGAGCGGGTTGGTCACGTCGCAGGCGACCTTGACCTCCAGCGCAGGCGCCCACGGTTCGAAACCTGAGGCGTCGATCCGCTCGAGTCGCGCCAGGGCGGCCCCTCCCCGCGGGAGGTCCTTGCCGGCTGCATCCAGCAGCCGGTAGCCGAGAGCCTGGGCCATGCCGGCGCCGCCGTCATTGGTGGCCGAGCCTCCGATGCCGACGATGAAACGGTCGGTGTCCGGCCGCCGTGCGGCGATGAGCAGCTGGCCGAAGCCGAACGTGGACGTCCGCCGTGGGTCGCGCCGCTCCCGGGGGATCAGCGTCAGGCCGCTGGCCGCCGCCAGCTCGACGACCGCGACGGAGCCGATGCGGCCGTAGGTGGCCGTGACGGCATCGCCGAGCGGACCCTCAACCTTCGCGGTCAGGTATTCGCCGCGGTTGGCAGTGACAAGCGCTTCGACGGTGCCGTCGCCGCCGTCGGCGACCGGGACCTCGACCACCTCGGCGTCGGGAAAGACCTCGCGGACGCCACGCGCGATGGCCCTGGCTGCTTGTGAGGCGGTGAGCGTTCCCTTGAACGCGTTGGGCGCGACGACCACCTTCATCGCGGGCGCCATGTTCGGTTAGTCCGGACGAATTGACATGAAGTCCGTCGCAAATCTCGGATAGTCCGGACTATCCGGAAGGGGACCGACCATCTAGTAGATGGGAATCGTCCAGTCCTTGTACTTCGGTGTGTCACCACGCACCGCGCCGAAGTAGATGTTCTGCAGCTCCTGCGTGAACTCTCCAACCCGACCGTTGCCGACGGGCCGGCGGTCGACCTCGATCACGGGCGAGATCTGCGCCCCCGTCCCGCACAACAGCAGCTCGTCGCAGGTGTAGAGCTCGGTCCGATCGATGCTTCGCTCGAGCACCGGCAGGTTCAGCTCGTCCTTGATGACCTTGATCAACAGGCTGCGCGTGACGCCCTCGAGGATGTCGTCGGTCACCGGAGGCGTGATGAATGAGCCGTCCTTGAGCATGAACAGGTTTTCCGCCGAGCCCTCCGAGACATGGCCGTCGACGGAAAGGACGATGGCTTCATCGAAACCGCTCTCCACCGCCTCCGACTTGGCGAGCGCTGCCTGGGCGTAAGAACCCGTGATCTTGGCGCGGGCGGGCAGTGCCTGGTCCGGGACGCGTCGCCACGTGCTGACCATGCATCGAATTCCGGCTTCAACCTCGACGTAGTTGCCGAACGGAATGGCATAGATGAAAAAGCCGCGATTCAGGTTGTGGAGCCGGACGCCGATCTCTTCGCTCGACGTGTAGAGCAGCGGCCGCACGTAGACGTCGGACTTGAACTCGTTGCGACGCAACAGCTCGACCGTGTAGCTCACGAGCTCTTCGGTCGAATAAGGGAGCTTCATTCGCATCACGTTGGCGGAGCGATGCATGCGGTCGTAGTGAGCCGCGGACTGGAGGAGGAAGAGCTGTTCTTTCTTTTCGTTCCAGTAGGCGCGGATGCCCTCGAAGACTGCCGTGCCGTAGTGAAGCGCATGCGTCATGAGGCCGAGCTTTACGTCGTTGTAGCGAGCGAACTCGCCTTCGAAGAAAACCCACGTGTTCGGATGCGCCGCCGGCTTCTTCACCGCGGCCTTCGCTTTGGTATCCACACCCATCCGGCTAAGTGTATTGGCCTACCCCGCTTGCGGGGAGGCGCCAGACCTGCACGGGCGGCCTGCCTTCTGTTATGGATAGCGGCGTGAGCCTGTACGGCATCATCGCCGACCTCCGCCGCGAGCATCCGACCCCGGCCGCGATGCAAACGCTGGACCTGGTGGTGGCGGAGCTGGGGCGGACCCGCGACAACCTGAAGGAGGCCGTCGCCAACCTCGAAGGCAAGAGCCTGCCACCAGGGGGAAAGCCCGTCCTCGACGAGCTCGTCCAGCGGGGGCGCGAGCAGGGCGTGTACGACCTCGACTATGGCCCGGATCCTTATGACAAGCCGCCACCCGAGCCGCTGGACGAGGCGACCGCGGGTATCGGGTTCGTCATGGCGATCTCTTCGCTGGCAGCCATGGCGCTCGCCGTCCTGGCGGTCGTGCTCGGACTGCGGGCGATTCTCAGCACGCAATAAAAGTGGCCGAGTACTCCTTCGACGTCGTCTCCGAGTTCAACCCCGCCGAGCTGACGAATGCGCTCGACCAGGCACGACGGGAGGTCGGGACCCGCTTCGACTTCAAGGACACGGCGACCGTTTTCGACCATCGCGAAGGCCTGATCGTCATCGAGTCGGCGAGCGAAGACAGGGCGAAGGCGGCACTCCAGGTGCTGCGCGAGAAGGCCGCCCGGCGCCAGCTCTCGGCCAAGTTGTTCAAATCCGACGACCCAAAGACGGTGGGCAAGGGACGGGGCCAGATCGACGTCCACCTGAACGCGGGGATCACCGATGACATCGCGCGCGACCTGCGCAAGCGAATCCAGAACGTCACCAGCAAGGTCCAGGTCCGCATCCAGGGCGATCAGCTTCGCGTCGTGGGCAAGGACAAGGACGCGTTGCAGCTCGTCATCAAGGCGCTGCGGGACGCCGAGGACATCCCTGTGCCGCTTCAGTTCACGAATTACCGCTAGCGCGGTCTAGCCTCATAACGTGCTGGTCATTCCCGCGATCGACATCCTCGGTGGACGCTGCGTTCGCCTGACCCAGGGCGACTACAGCCACCCGATCGTGTATGCGGACGATCCGGCGGAGGTCGCACAGCGCTACGTGACTGCGGGTGCGCACCACATTCATGTCGTCGACCTGGACGCGGCACGCGGTTCCGCGAGCAACATGCCCGTCATCGCGCGCATCCTCGAGCTGCCCGGCATCGAGCTGCAGGTTGCCGGTGGCGTTCGCAGCGTGGAAGCAGTTGACGCATTGCTCGAGGGCGGCGCGCATTGGGTCGTGATGGCCACCGCCGCGGTCCGCGACCCTCACCTTTTTGAACGCTGCGCGATAAAGCATCCGGGCAAGGTCCTGGCCGCGCTCGACGTCCGGGACAACAAGGCCGCGGTGAGCGGATGGCTCGACACCGATCCAGTCGCCGTCGGCGCACTCGTCAGCCGCTGGGAATTTCTGCCGCTCGCCGGAGTGATCCTGACCTGCATCGACCGCGACGGCACGATGTCGGGTCCGGATTTGAAGACGCTGGCTCGAGTCCGCAAGATGACCAAGCTCGAGCTGCAGTATTCAGGTGGCCTGGCTTCGGTCGACGACCTGACCCGCGTGGCGGCGGCTGGAGCGCAGGCGGCCATCCTGGGCAAAGCGCTTTACGAAGGGCGGATCACGCTGGAGCAGGCCCTGGCGCGATGAACAGGCTCGCGGTGGTGGCGGCCACGCTTCTGCTGGTCGCCTGCGGAGGCCGCGAGACCCCCGATGACCAGGGACTTCACAACGACATCCAGCAGAGCACCAGCGGGGCCGAGGTGACGTTCGACGCGACGGTGAGCACTGACCCGGTGCAGAACGGCGATCACGAAGTCTTCGAGGTGAAGACGACCACGGGCGAGTCGCTCGAGATCGACCACAACACGAGCCTCGCGCAGAACGTGCCCCTCCACAAGGGCGATGCGGTCGTCGTCCACGGCCAGCTGTACATCGACCCCGGGCCACGCTACGGCGTGCACTGCACGCACGCCCACACCTCGAGCGGTTGCCCAAACCCGGGCTGGATCGAGTACAACACCAATTACTACGAATGAGAGCGCGGAAGAGGACTCCGTCCCCTTCCGCGGACCATCCCCTCTGCCGGCCACGATTGGGAGGCGCTTGGCCGGGAATCGCGAGGTGACGGCCGGAATGAATCCGGCCTTATAGCCACGCGCTTGTCTTACCGAACTGACCCCAGGAGTCGTAGGTGAAAATGGACACATGAGGGGGAGTCGACGAGTGCGCCCAGCGCCAGGTAGCTTCCTTCGCAACTTCCTTGCCGGGTCGTATGGCCCGCTCGAGCGGCTGCGGGTGATGTCGGCCAACGTGCAGAGAAAGCGCGGCGGAAAGGGGTGCTGCGGGAACTACGGGGAGCCGGGTTGTTGAATGACCAAAGATGAGGCCCGTGCGGCCGGTCTGATCAGCTAGGGGATACGGCGCCGGCCCTAAGACTTGCGGCGCGGGGCCTTGCGCGCCACCTGCCATACGGTGGCCTGCGCGACCGGCCGGACCACGATCTCGTCGATGTCCACGTGCGGCGGTCGCGTCACGGCGAAGACGACGCAATCGGCGATGTCCTCGGCTGTCAGCGGCTTCAGCCCCTCATAGACCGCTCGGGCCGCCTTCCGGTCACCGTGGAACCGGACCAGGCTGAACTCCGTCTCGACCAGGCCGGGCGCGATCTCGGTCACGCGAACGGGCTCGCCGTTGAGCTCCAGGCGCAAAGTTTTCGTGATCGCCCGGACCGCGTGCTTGGCCGCGGTGTAACCCGCGCCGCCTTTGTATGTCTCGAAGCCGGCGATCGATCCGATGTTCACGACGTGTCCGTGCCTGGCTTTGCGCAGCAGAGGCAGGCAGGCACGCGTCATCCACATGAGGCCAAGCACGTTGGTCTTCCACATGCCGATCCACTCATCGTCGTTGGCCTTCTCGATCGGGTTGAGACCCAGGGCTCCGCCCGCGTTGTTGACGAGCACGTCGATGCGTCCGAATCGTTTCCCCACCTCGCGCACGAACTGGCTGATGCTTTCCTCATCGGTGACGTCGAGATGCAGGGCCACGCCGTCTTCACCAGCAACGCGTTGCAGGCGATCGACCCGGCGCGCTCCGACCACCACTCGGTAGCCTTGACGCCCGAGTGCGATCGCGGTCGCCGCCCCGATCCCCGACGAAGCCCCCGTGATCACCGCAACTGGAGTCACATTTGCCTCTTTGGTCAATGCATGCAAAAAATCGTTGCCGCCCAAGCGTAACCTAGAGAAAAATGCTCGATGCGGCCGTCGCCTTCCTGGTCGTCCTTCTGATTGGAGCGGGGATTGTCGTGATGCTGGGGCCGCGGAGCGTGATGCGGCGCATCGCCTTTTTCCGCCACCCGGGCAAGATGGCGTCGTTTTTCGAGCCGCGCCGGCCGGTGGAGGTGGTGCCCCCATCGCTGAACCCGAAGACGCAACGGGTCGTCGTCGCGGCCGGCCGTCTGTCCAACTGGATGCGAGCCCACGGTCATGAAGACGTCGCCCGCGACATTCGCAATGCCGCCGCGCGTCTCAACGGCAACGAGGCGGCCGGGCTCTACGCCTTGCAGACCACGCTCCGCCGGATTCGTGTGGTCAACATCTCAGACACGACCGCCCAGGAGCGTTTGAAGGCCCTGGTCGGTGAGCTTCGCACCGCCGTGGACGACCGCTTCGAGCAGCTCGAGCTGCTGCCATTCGGAAAACCCTGACCGAGATTCCCCCGCAGAGACAGCGAATCAGCTCCGGCAATCCGTTCGAGCAGTCCTTCGGCTACTGTCGCGCCATCCGCATCGGCGACCGCGTCATGGTCTCAGGCACGGCGCCGGTCTGGCCCGATGGATCGGTTCAATCCGACGCCTACATCCAGGCCAAGCGCTGCTTCGAGATCATCGGCAACGCCCTGGCTGAGGCCGGGGCATCGCTCGACCAGGTGGTCCGGACCCGCATGTACGTGACGGGGTTGGACTGGGTCGACGCCGTGGGCAAAGCGCACGGAGAAGCCATGGCCAACGCGCGCCCGGTCGCCACCATGGTCGTGGTCAAAGACCTCATCGACGAACGCTGGAAGGTCGAGATCGAAGCCGAAGCGGTTATTGCTTAGGCTTCGGCCCCTTGCCCGACTCGATGTAGCGCTTCAGCGACTCCATGTTCTTGTGGATCGCGGCTGCGTACTGTGGCCCCAACAGACCGCCCGCGAAGCGAAGCAATCCGCCCAGCTCGTAATCCATCTCATACACAAGGCGCGTCGAACCGTCCTTGCGCTGCATGTAGGTGTAGGACCACGTTCCCTTGAGCGGGCCCTTGATGAGCCGGCCCGCACATTTCTTCGGTTTGCTGTAGACGTCCTGCTCCACCTCGAGCGTCACCTTGTTTCCACCCGGGAGGTTCAGCGCGTAGCGGTAGCGCGTGCCTTTGCCAGGCGGCCCGTCATCCAACTTTTCCACCTTCTCGAGGTAAGAGGTCCACTTCGGCGCGTTCTTCACGTCCTCCGCGACCACTGCCCACACCCGCTCCACGGGGGCGTCGACGTCAATCGACTCGCGGATCTTCGCCACGTTGGGATCATCGCATCGGATGAGTGACGTTGTTCAGGCTCGGGTGTTGGGTGCCCTCCGCCACCGCAACTACCGGCTTTTCTTCACCGGTCAGATCATCTCGACGATCGGCACCTGGATGCAGAGCGTGGCCATGCCGTGGCTCGCCCTGCAGCTCACGCACAACGGCCTTCTGGTCGGCCTGGTGCTGGCCGCGCAGTTCACGCCGATACTGATCGGCGGCCAGTTCGGCGGCATCGTCGCCGACCGCTTCCGCAAGCGCCGGATCTTGCTCGTCACCCAGTCTGCGTTCACGATTCCGTCGTTTGCGCTGTTCGCCGTAAGCGCCGGCGGTCACGCCCAGTACTGGATGGTCATCATCGCCGCCCTCGCCACCGGCACCATCAACCTCTTCGACGTGCCCGCTCGACAGGCCTTCATCGTCGAGATGGTCGGCAAGCAAGACCTGATGAATGCGATCGCCCTCAACTCATCGGTCTTCAACGGCGCCGCGGTGGTGGGGCCGTCGCTCGCCGGCGTGGTGATCGCCCTGGTCGGCGTGCCCCTTTGCTTCCTCGCCAACTCGGTCAGCTATCTCGGCGCGATAGCGGCCCTGCTGCTGATGCGGGACTTGCCGAACGTGATCCATGAGCACCACGAGCAGCCCTTCCTGTCGCGGCTCGCGCAGGGTGCTTCCTATGCACGCCATCAGCCGGTGGTGGGAGGGCTGCTGGTGGCGGTGGCGGTCTTCTCGCTTTTCGCCATGAACCGGCAGACGCTCATGCCTCTCTTCTCGGACCAGGTCCTCCACACGGGCGCACAGGGATTCGGCTTCCTGCTCGGCGCGATGGGTCTTGGCGCGCTCACTGGCGCGCTCACGTTGGCGTTCATGCCCCACCTCGGCGCCGACCCACGCCGGCAGCTGTGGATGGCGGGCATCTGGGTTGCCGCGCTGCTCGAGTTCTCGATCTCGCGCGTGTTCGTGATCTCGCTCGTGACCCTTTTTGTTGCGGGCTACTGCCAGATCTCGTTCCTGGCGACCACGAACAACCGCATCCAGACCATCACGCCTGACCATTTGCGTGGGCGAGTGATGGCTCTTTACGTGCAGGCGTTTGCGGGAGTCGGGCCGATCGGAGCCATGCAGGCGGGGTTGCTCGCCACGCTGTTCGGCGCGCCCTGGGCGATGGCGATCGGCGCCATCGCGGCGGGCGCGGTCGTGCTCGCGATCAGGCTGCTGGTGCCGGAAGTCTTCGGTCAGCCGATGAAGACTTCGAGCACCGCCGAAACCGCGAGCGCGGGCACCAGCCAGCGCAGCGCCCGTACGTAGTCGGCAAACGCCGCCAGCACCCGATCGGTCCAACCGCCGCGCGCGTCCATGTGGATCGCGGCGGCGCCGAGCTGGATGGCCAGGCCACCCGCGATGATGGCTGCGGGGATTTCGACGATGCCGTTCGGCACGATCCCCGTGAGCGCGAGCGTCCAGGACGAAAGCGCGGCGGCAAAGCCCAGCAGGAACCCGGGCGCGAACGTGAGCAGGAACCCGCTCAGACCCGCCGTCGTGATAGCAAGCACAGCCACCAGCAGGAAAGCCAGCACGTTGTGGCTGAAGACGGTGGCGACTTCGTTGATGGGTCCTCCCTCACCCGTCGACCTGATCAGGCTCGCAAGTACCGGCCTCATCACGGCCGAAGGGACCGCATTCGACGCTCCGGCGAGGTAGCCGGCGAGAGCTCCGAACGGCAAGCCTGCCGCAGCGAGCAGCATCGGAGTCCGTCGCATCCAGATCAACCGAAAGATGCCTGGGCGGGTCTCGAAGCTCGCCCGCACCGCACGCCGGGCCCGCCGCAGAGGATTGCGCAGTCCAACGTCCCGGGCCAGAAGCGCTTCTCGTGAGAAACCGCTGAAGCCCATGCGCAACAGCACGATGGCGACCACGGCCATGGCCAGCGCGAAAGCCCAGAGAAAATCGGCACGACCCAGGAGGATGAGCGCCGCCTCGACCTGCAGCACGATCGACATGGGCAGGATGATGAAAGAGGCCATCACGTTGGCCGCGCGCATGGTGCGAGCGTTGAGGCTGATGATCACGGCGCCGGCAACCATCGCGGCCACCTGACAGATCGTCGAAAGAGCGAGCGCCAGCAGGATGCCAAGCGGGAAGTATCCGAGCCCCGGGAACGCGATCAGGCAGTAGACGATCAGGCCGCCGTAGCACAGGGTGAGCGAGACCGCCAGCACCGCGGCCACCTTGCCGGCGTAAATCTCCGCCTCCCGCAGAGGAGTCGAGAGCAGCACCTCCAGCGTGGTCCGCTCGCGCTCGCCGACGAACGATTCGAGGGCGAGGACCAGCGAGAAGCTCGCCGGGATGAAGACCACGAAGAACGCGCCGACCAGGGAGAGCCGGTTGACCACGGCCGTGCCTCCGCCAAAGGCGGCGAGTGCGCGGACTCCCGACGCGGAGGCGATCGGGATCGCGAGCGTGAGCCCGACCATCGCAACGATGAGACGTAGCTCGCTGACCGCGTCGCGCAGGTCGCGGCTCGCTACGAGAGCCGCCTTACGCCGTTCGAGTTTCGGCCAGCTCACGCCGGTGGAGTCCCCCTTCGTTGTCGACGATGGCGAGGTAGATGTCCTGGAGGGTCGGGAGCTCGCGCACCTCCTGGTGCGGCTTCAATCCCGAATGGCGGCGCAGCTCGACCATGTTGCCAACCGCCAGCGCGCGACCGCCGGACATGATCCCTATGTCGCCGGCAAGCTGCTCCGCCTCGTCCATGCTGTGCGTGCAGATGACGAGCGCGCAGCCGCTCTTCTGCAGGTCCTTGAGGTAGATCCAGGCGCGGCGCGCGCTGTCCGGGTCGAGCGCCGATGTGGGCTCGTCGGCCAGGATGAGGCGAGGCCGGTGGAGCGTGGCGCGGATCAGCGCGACCTTCTGGCGCATTCCCTTGGAGAAGGTGCCGAGCCATCGATCGCCCGCGTCCGTGAGCTCGAAGGTCTCGAGCAGCTCCTCGATGCGACGCCTTCGAATCGACGGCTCGAGGTCGTAGATCGCGCCAAAGTGGTCCAGGTACGCGCGCGCCGACATGCGCTCGTACAGGCCGGGCACCTCGGGCATCAATCCAACCCGGGCCCGGACGGCGGTCGGGTCCTCCGCCGCATCGATTCCATCGACCCTGACCGTGCCCGCCGTGGGAAGCAGCACGCCGGCCATGCACCTCAGCGCCGTCGTTTTGCCGGCTCCGTTGCGGCCGAGCAGAACGAGGCACTCGCCCTCCTCGACCCGGACGCTCAGGTCCCTCAGGGCGACCACGTCGCCATAGCGCTTGGCAAGGTTGTCAACTTCGAGCACGGCTAGAGGATTGTGACGGGCGGCTGCTAGGAAGTTGGCGGTTTAGGCGGCGACGGGAACCTCGGCTGGAGCCCAGGGTCCAGGCTTCTGACCGCACGCCTACCCCAGACCGCCAGCAGCAGAAAAGCTATGACGAACCCGATGATTCCCGTCAGGAGCACAACCACCACCGGGGCGCCGAATCCGATCGCGATGAGCCCACCAATTGCGCCGGCCACTGACGCGACGATCACCGAAAGCATCCCCGGCAATGTCTGCAGGCCATGGAAGACGGACCCAAGGCGGTCCGCGCCGGTCCGCTCGATGCCCAGGGTCTGGAGAGCGCCGGGCAGGTCGTCATACGAGCTCGTCGTGAAGTGCGGCTCGAGCTCGGGGTGCAGGTCCAGGTAAGCGTTTCGGATGCGATTCATTGCCAGCACCCACCGAAAGTCATCCCGATTCAACGCCATCAGGCGGGCGACGGTGAATACGCCGGTGACGAGGACGACCGCGAGCATGAAGATCGCGATCGAGATGAACGCCGCGCCGAAGTGATCGGCCTGCGCGACCAGCGCCAGCGCGATGACGGCGCCGGAGAGGATGGTCAGGAACATGTTCACGCGGCCGAGCGATTCCTGGTAGGTCAGCGCGCGGGTCGCCAGGAGACTCCAGTGCTCGGTGGCAAGGATCTGAAGTGCTTCGGACAGCGCCCGTGATGGAGGAATCTCGGTCGACATCTAATCGCGTGGAAGATACCGCGGCAGATGGGCGAGCGAGGAGAAGCCCTTCGCCTCGAGAAATGCCGCGACGCCGTCATGGACCTCGGCGATCGCTTTCGGGTTGACGAACGTGGCGGTGCCCACCTGGACCGCGGTGCACCCGGCCACCAGAAACTCCAGCGCATCCTCCGCGCTCGAGATCCCCCCGATGCCGATCACCGGGATGTGCACGGCGCGCGCGGCCTGGTGCGCCAGGTGGACCGCGAGCGGCCGGATGGCCGGCCCCGACAGGCCGCCGGTGCGGAAGCTCAATCGCGGTCCGTAGCTGTTGAGGTCGATCGACATGCCGACGAAGGTGTTGATCGCGCACAGGGCGTCGGCCCCGGCCGACTCGACCGCGCGGGCGATGACGCCGATGTCGCTCACCATCGGTGTGAGCTTCACCCACACCGGCAGCTTCGTCCGCCCGCGCACAGCCTCGGTCACGGCCGCGGCCGCTCGCGGGTCGTTGCCGAAGTACAGCCCACCCTGCTCCACGTTGGGGCATGAGATGTTGATCTCAAACCCGGCGATGCCAGGCACGCCGTCGAGACGCGCCGCCAGCTCGCCGTACTCCGACGCCGACTCAGCGTTGATGTTGACGAGGACGGGAAAGTCCCACCCCGCCCACTTCGGCGCGTAGTCGCGGACCAGGGCGTCGGCGCCTGGACCCTGGAGTCCGATCGCGTTGAGCATCCCGCTCGGCGTTTCCGCGATGCGTGGTGGCGCGGTGCCCTCGCGCGGCCGGAGGAAGATTCCTTTGGAAACCATCGCCCCAAGGGCGCGGCGCTCGAGCAAGGGGACCTCGGTGCCGTAGCCGAACGTCCCGGACGCGGCGAGGACCGGGCCCCGAAGCTGGAGCGCACCGACCTCGACCGACATGTCCGGGGTCATGCTGTGACTGCGTAAGCAAGGTGCGAGGGTAGGGCGCCCCAATCGATGTCGGCGGCGCGATAGACCGGGCCTTCTCGGCACGCGCGGTCATATCCCCCGCGCTGGAGAGGCACGGCGCAGCCGAGGCACACTCCAGTCCCGCAGCCCATGTACGTCTCGACGGCAACCTGCGCCTCGGGCCATCGTTCCGCTACTGCAGCGAGCATGCGGTTCGGGCCGCATGCCAGCACCAACTCCGCATCAGGAGATGCGGCGACCGCCGTGCCCCGTGCTCCCTCCGAGCCGTCGTCGGTCGCCCAGAGGATCTCGTCACCCTCGGTCTCCGAGCACAGCTCGACCGCCGTCCGCGCCCCGTGCACCCACGTGACGCGTGCGCCGGCCTGTCGCGCGTCCCTGGCCGCAAGAGGCATGGGGGCTACCCCGAGGCCGCCGCTGATCAGCACGGCGGTGCGGGTGCCGGCACCGAACTCGAAGCCGTGGCCGAGGGGGCCGAGGCAACTGATGTGCTCGCCGACGTCCATGGCCAGCAGCTGCCTCGTCCCTTCACCGACAGCTTTCAAAACGACCTCGATGTGCACCCCGTCGGAGCGATAGACGGAGAACGGACGGCGGAGCAGCGGACCCGCTGACCAACCGAGGTTGACGAACTGGCCCGCGCGGACCGTGGACGCAATCTCAGGCGCCTGCATGCCGATGACGAACATGCCGCGCGCAACCTGGCGGCGGCCGGTTATCGGCGCGTCAAGCAGAAACACGGCGCCACTCGTCGATGGTCAGCACCTCGAGCTCGTCGGGCGCGGAGACTGCGGACTCGAGCAGCGCGGTGGCGGTGTCGAGCGAGGTGAGGCACGGGATGCGGCGCTCGACCGCCGCCCGCCGGATCTCGAATCCATCTTTGAAGACGGGGTTGCCGTCGCCGGGGTCCTCGTAGATGTTCGACATCGTGTTGATGACCAGCTGCACCTCGCCGCGCACGATGACGTCGACGACGGTCGGCCCTTCTTCGCCGATTTTCGCCACCACGCGGGGCGAGAACCCGGCCGCCCGCAGCGCCGTCGCCGTCCCGTCGGTAGCCACGAGATGGCAGCCCAGCTGCACGAGGCGCGACACGATGGGGAAAAGCTCGGGCTTGTCCGCGTCGGCAATCGTCAGCAGGGCCGAGCTCCCGCGCTCCACGTGCATGCCAGACGCGGCGAACGCTTTGCGCAAAGCCTGGTTCAGAGTCCGTGCGATGCCGATGGCCTCGCCGGTGGACTTCATCTCCGGCCCGAGGTAGGAATCGACCGCCGTCAGCTTGTTCATCGAGAACACCGGCGCTTTCACCGCCACCAGGTCGCGCGGCGGCACGAGACCGGTCGTCCAGCCCAGGTCGCTGAGCTTGTCGCCCAACATGACGCCGGTCGCAAGCTTCACCATCGGCACGCCGGTCACTTTGGAAAGGAACGGCACGGTGCGCGAGGCGCGTGGGTTGACCTCGAGGACGTAGACGTGCCCGCGATGCACGACGTATTGCACGTTGACCAATCCGCGGAGGCGCAGGTGCCGCGCGATGCGCACGGTGTAGTCGACGATGTGCGCTAGCTCCCCGCCCTCCAGGCCCCGTGCGGGATAAACGGCGTAGGAGTCGCCGGAGTGGACGCCGGCCCGCTCCACGTGCTGCATGACGCCCGGAATCACGACCGTCTCCCCGTCGGAGATCGCGTCGACCTCGACCTCGACGCCCTGCAGGTACTTGTCGACCAGGACCTGGCCGCGTGGCATCGCACCGATCGCCCAGACCATGTAGCGGCGGAGCTCATCGCGGTTGCGCACGATCTCCATCGCGCGCCCACCGAGGACGTAAGAAGGACGAACCAGCACCGGGTAGCCCGCACGCGCCGCGATGGCCTCCGCCTCGTCGACCGTCGTGGTGGTGCCGCCCATCGGCTGCGGGATGCCGATCGCGTCGAGAGAGCTCGCGAACGCACGACGGTCTTCGGCCAGGTCGATCGCCTCGACGCTCGAGCCCATGATCGCCACGCCGTTCTGGTCCAGCGGTTCCGCGAGGTTGATCGCCGTCTGGCCGCCGAACTGGACCAGCGCTCCATCGGAGTGCTCGGTCCGTGCCACGTGCAGCGCGCCGTCCAGGTCGAGGGGTTCGAAGTAGAGGCGGTCGGAGGTGTCGAAGTCGGTGGAGACCGTCTCCGGGTTGGAGTTGACGAGCACTGCTCGCACGTTCGCGTCGCGCAACGCCCACGCGGCGTGGACGGAGCAATAGTCGAACTCGATGCCCTGGCCGATGCGGATCGGGCCTGAACCTATGACGAGCTGGGTTGGGGCCTCGACCGCCCGGCTCTCTGTCTCCTCCTCCCAGCACGAGTAGTAGTAAGGCGTGGCTGCCTCGAACTCGCCCGCGCACGTGTCGACGAGCTTGTACGTCGGCAGCGCCGACTCGACCGTCTCGCCACGGAGAGACGTGATCATCGCGTCCGAGAAACCGGCGCGCCGCAGCTCCCGCAGATCACCCTCGACCTCGAGCCTCGTGATGTTGGCCAGGCGATCGATGAACCAGCGGTCGATCCCGCTGCGCTCGGCAAGCGAAGCCGCATCGGCACCGTTGCGGAGCGCGTTCAGCAACGCGAAAAGGCGGCGGTCGTTGGGCTGGTCGATGGTTTCCGGGCCGAGCTCCCACGCCGCCGGTGGCTTCTGCTCGAGTGACCGGATCGCCTTGACCAGGGCCGCCTCGAAAGTCCGCTCGATCGCCATCACCTCGCCGGTCGACGCCATCTGCGTGCCCAGGCGCCGGTCGCCCGCCGGGAACTTGTCGAAGGGCCAGCGTGGGATCTTGACCACGCAGTAGTCGAGCGCCGGCTCGAAGGCCGCAAAGGTGCGGCCGGTGATCTCGTTGCGGATCTCCTCGAGTCGGCGGCCTACCGCAACCCTGGCCGCGACGCGGGCGATGGGGTAGCCGGTCGCTTTCGAGGCCAGCGCCGACGACCGGCTCACGCGCGGGTTCACCTCGATCACGTAGTACTGGGAGCTCTTCGGATCGAGCGCGAACTGCACGTTGCAGCCGCCCTCGATGCCGAGTGCGCGGATGATGCGGATCGCCGACGAGCGCAGCATCTGGTGGTCGCGATCCGACAGCGTTTGCGCCGGCGCGACGACGATCGAGTCGCCCGTGTGGACGCCCATGGGGTCGAGGTTCTCCATGTTGCAGACCGTGATGCACGTGTCGGCGCCGTCGCGCATGACCTCGTACTCGATCTCCTTCCAGCCCCACAGCGACCGCTCGATCAGGACCTGGTGGATGGGTGACGCCGCGAGTCCACGCGCAGCAACTCGTTCCAGGTCTGCTTCAGTCGTCACGAAGCCGCCGCCGGTTCCGCCGAGTGTGTAGGCGGGGCGGATGACCAGCGGCAGGCCGGTGGCGGCCGCAAACTCCCTGGCCTCCTCCATCGACTCGCATACGCGAGAGGTTGGGACGGGCTCGCCGATTTCTTCCAGCATCTGCTTGAAGGCCTGGCGATCCTCTGCCTTCCGGATCGTGTCGATGGTCGCGCCCAGCAGACGTACGTTGTAGCGCTCGAGCACACCCGCGTTGGCGAGGTCGGTGGCGAGGTTGAGCCCCGTCTGCCCCCCCAGGGTGGGCAGCAGCGCGTCCGGCTGCTCGCGGGCGATGATCCGCTCCACGGCTTCGACGGTCAACGGTTCGAGGTACACGCGGTCGGCGACCTCTTCGTCGGTCATGATCGTCGCCGGGTTGGAGTTGACGAGCACCGTCTCGATCCCTTCCTCGCGCAGCGCTTTGCAGGCCTGCGTGCCGGCGTAGTCGAACTCCGCCGCCTGTCCGATGACGATCGGGCCGGAGCCGAGGATGAGCACCTTGCGCGGGCGCGGTTCTTCCTTCATGCCCGCCACCGCCTTCACCACCGGGGCGCGGCTCCGCACCATGTCGATGAAGCGGTCGTACAGATGCTGATTGTCCTGCGGGCCGGGGCAGCCTTCGGGGTGGTACTGGACGCTGAACACGGGCAGTCTCTTGTGGCCGAGGCCCTCTACAGAGCCGTCGTTGAGATTGCGCTGCGAGACATAGAAGTCGCCCGCCGGAATCGAGTCCCCGTCGACCTGGAATTCGTGGTTCTGGCTGGTGATGTGGACCCGGCCGGTGTCGAGGTCCTTGACGGGGTGGTTGGCGCCGTGGTGGCCATAAGGGAGGCGCGAGGTCGTCGCCCCAGCCGCCCGACCGAGGATCTGATGCCCGAGGCAGATGCCCAACAGCGGGATTCGGCCGAGGGCATGCCGCGCCAGCTCGACAGGTCCGTCCAGAACGGCCGGATCCCCTGGGCCGTTGGCGAGAACCAGCCCGTCGGCGCGGTGTGCGGGAGCACGACGACCTTGCAGCCTCGCTCGCGAAGCGAACGCAGGATGTTGGACTTCACGCCGTAGTCGACGACGGCGACCAGCAGGCCTTCGCCGTCGCTGCGCCTCCGGGTCCGCAGCTCGGGCGGCAGCGGCTCCAACCACTCTTCCCTGCCGGTGCGAGAGGTCTGCGCCACCAGGTCCTGCTCTGCCAGCGGCGTCACCCGCCGCGCGGCGGTCGCAAGCTCCGCCAGGCGCGACGTTGAGGGCGCCCCCCCTTCGTGCACCAGGACAGCGCGCAACGCGCCGTGCGTACGGATGTGCCGGGTCAGTGCCCGCGTGTCGATCTCGCTGATCGCGGGCACGTTCCATCGCCGCAGGTACTCGTGGAGCGAGGCGTCGCTCGAGTGGTGGCTCGGCGCTGGACACGCCGACCGCACAACCAGGGCCCGAGCCCACGGCCGCGCCGACTCCGCGTCTGCATCGCGCACGCCGTAGTTGCCCTGCAGGGGATAGGTCATGCACACCATCTGGCCCGCGTACGACGGGTCGGTCAGGACCTCCTGGTAGCCGGTCATCGCGGTGTTGAAGACGACCTCGCCTTCGCCGACCAGGTCGGCTCCCAGGGGCGCACCGACAAAGGCGCGCCCGTCTTCGAGCACGAGGACGGCGTGGGTTTTAGCCGGCAACGATCACCGCCTGGTCGATGCCGTCCTCTTCGTCGATCAGGACCTCGATCCGCTCGGTGTCCGACGTGGGCACGTTCTTGCCGATGTAATCCGGACGGATCGGAAGCTCACGGTGTCCCCGGTCGACCAGGACGGCAAGCTGGATCGCACGCGGCCGCCCGAAATCCATCAGCGCGTCCATCGCGGCGCGGGCGGTTCGGCCGCGGTGGATGACGTCGTCGACGAGGACCACCACCTTGCCGTTGATTTCCGGCAGCTCGCTGGACGGCTGGTGGCCGTCGGTTGGCCGGAGATGCAGGTCGTCACGGTGCAGGGTCACGTCGAGGCGGCCGAAAGGGACGTGCGATTTTTCGAGCTCGTTGAGGATCGAAGCGAGCCGGCCGGCGAGAACGTCGCCCTTGCTGACGATGCCGACGACCACGACGTCCTCGACGCCGCGGTTGCGCTCCACGATCTCGTGCGCGATCCGGGACAGCGAGCGACGGATCTGGTCCGCATCCATCACCGTGGCTTTGAGGCGGCGCTGCGCGATGCTCATGAGAGCAATTTGTCGAGGAGCGCCATGCGGATGTGCAGTCCGTTGCGCGCCTGGCGAAAGTAAGCCGAACGTGGGTCGTCATCGACCTCCGGTGAGATCTCGTCGACGCGCGGGAGCGGGTGCATCAGGACGGCGTATTTGCGCATCCGGGCCATCGCGTTCTTGTCGATGCGGTAGATGCCTTTCACCGCGTCATACGCAGCCGGGTCGGTGAAGCGCTCCTTCTGGATCCGCGTCATGTAGACCACGTCAACCTCGGGCAGCACCGAGTCGAGGTCCTGCGTCTCGATATACGGCACGTGGTGCTCGTCCAGGTGGGCCTTAAGGTCATCGCGCATCGATACCTGGGGCGGAGCGACAAACCAGAGCTTGATGTCCTTGAACTTGCTCAGGAGATACGCCAGCGAGCGCACCGTGCGGCCGTTGGCGAGGTCTCCGACCATCGCCACCCGGACGCCGTCGATCTTCGCCAGCTCGGCGCGGATGGTGAACAGGTCGAGCAGGGCCTGGGTCGGATGCTGGCCCGGGCCGTCCCCCGCATTGATGATTGGGACGTCGCTGACCGCGGCGGCGCGTTTGGCCGCGCCCTCTTCCCTATGCCGCAGGACGATCACGTCCGCATAGCCGCTCACGATTCGGATGGTGTCTTCGAGAGTCTCGCCTTTGGCCGCGGAGGAGAATTCGCGGGCGTTGTCGGTGCCCATCGTCTGGCCGCCGAGGCGCAGCATGGCCGCCTCGAACGAAAGCCGGGTGCGGGTGGATGGTTCGTAGAAGAGAGCCGCCATCACCTGGCCCGCCAGCCGGCCCATGAAACGGTGCGGCTCGCGCTTGATCTCCTCGGCACGCGCGAACAGCTCCTCGAGGAGGGACCGACTGAACTGCTGGCTCTCGATTACATGCCGGAGTCGCGACGAAACAGCCACGAAAAAATCTCCTTCCCAGGCTCACAGGCCAGGACTTAAAGGCGAGCTCGAGCGAGAGTTTACCGTAAGTTACATACGCGTATGAACAAGCGCCCAGGACACGTCGAGGTGTTCACCGAGGTCGGCTACTGCTCGTTTTGCGACCGCACCCGCAACCTGCGTCGCGAAGAGCATCACCTTGGCACGCTCGTGCGCACGATCCTGACCTGCGAGACCTGCCATCGCACGCTTTCGAGCTCGATCGGCGTGGCGCAGGCCGAGCCGGCAGTTGAGACGCCCGCCGCCATCGAAGCCCCCGTAGCCAAGGCGGAGCCGGCCTTGACAAAGCCTGCGCCCGCCAAGCGCGCAGCCCCCAAGCGCGCGGTCGCCAAGAGCGCGCCGGAGAAGCGGGCGCCTGCGAAACGCGCCGCCAAGGCCGCCGCCCCAAGGAGCGGCAAGCCCACGTCCACCGCCACGAGAAAAGCCACCAAAAAGAAGTGACCGAAAGTCCCCACGAAGTCGGAGGCTTCGCCGAGACTTCGCGGGGACCCCTATCAAAGCCGGCGGTCAAGGTCGATCGCCTCGAGAAGACCCTCGGCTCCAACCACGTGCTGCGAGGCATCTCGTTCGAGGCGCGCTCCGGCGAGATCTTCGGCCTGCTCGGCCCGAACGGGGCCGGCAAGACCACGACGCTGCGGGTGATCTGCACCCTGCTCACGCCCGACGCCGGGTCGGTCGAGGTTCTTGGCTACGGCACTCGTGTCTCGCCTCAAGAAGTGCGGCGGCGGGTCGGCGTGGTCACCGCGGAGATCGGTATCTATCCGCGCCTCACTGCGCGCGAGAACATCTCCTACTTCGCCGAGCTGAGTGGCCTTATGGACGGCGAGGTCCACCGGAGGGTTGATGCCGTGATCGACCGGCTCGATATGAGCTCCTTCGCCCAACAGCGGGCCGAGAGCCTTTCCTCGGGCCAGAAACAAAAGGTCGCCATCGCCCGCGCCATCGTCCACGACCCGCCTGTCCTGATGTTCGACGAGCCGACCTCCAACCTCGACGTGCTCGCCTCCCGTGAGATTCGGGAGTTCATGCTGGAGTCGAAGGGGCGCGGGAAGTCCGTGATCTTCTCGACCCACGTCCTGCACGACGCGGAGCGCCTGTGCGATCGCGTCACGATCATCCACCAGGGCCGCGTCGTGGCCAGCGGCGCCACCGCCGAGGTGCGGGGCGGATTCAAGGACCTCGAGGATTCCTTTCTCTCCCTGGTCGGCGCGGCGGGATGAACCCGATAGCTGTCGTGTTCAAGAAGGAGATGCTCGAGATCCTTCGCGACCGGCGCACGCTGATCGCGATCGGCCTCGCGGTGATCGCCACGCCGGCCGTGCTGTTCATCATCTCGCAGGTGGCGACCAAGACCGCGACGCAGGCGTACACGGTTGGCTACGCGGGCGACGTCCCGACCGGGCTCGACATCCTGTTCGACGCGACCGGCCTGAAGCTCGAAAAGGTGGATGCTCCCGCCGAGGCGGCGAAGCAACAGGTCGACATCGGACTGGTGTTCACCGCGTCGGGCGTCGACGAGTATTACGACCCATCCCGGCAGACCGCGCAACTTGCCGACGTGCGGTTCCAGACCGTGTTGAGCAGATACGACGCTGCGAAGGTTGCGGCCGCGCTGCAGCAAAAGGGCGTTGACCCCTCGATCCTCAATCCCCTCCCCGTCTCGGTCCATCCGCTCAGCTCGCCCACCCAGGCGGCAAGCAATTCGTTCCTCAGCTTTTTTCTGCCGTACATCCTGATCACGATGAGCTTCACGGGCGGGCTGTCAGCGGCGCTCGATGCGTCCGCGGGCGAGCGGGAGCGGAAGACCCTCGAGAGCTTGCTTCTCACCCCCGTGCCGCGGAGCCAGGTGCTGGTCGGCAAGATCCTGGCCGTGAGCACGATCAGCCTGGCCGCCGCGCTCGCCGCCATCGCGTCGATGCTGATCGCCCTGAGCCGGATCCAGTTCGGTGGCGGCACGTTTTCCGCCCAGCTGAGCCCGGTGGCCACGATCGTGATGGTCTGGGCGGCGATCCTGCTGGCAGCATCCTTCAGCTCGCTGACCGTCGCGCTCGGCACGCTCGCGCGCAGCTTTCGGCAGGGTCAGGCCTATGCCACGCCGCTTTACTTCATCACAATTTTTCCCGCGTCGATCGTGCTCTTCATCCCCGACTTCAACCCGAACATCGCCTACTACCTGATCCCGATCTTCAACGCGGTTCTTCTGCTCCGCGATGCGATCGCACACAACGCCGTCGGCTGGGAGCAGCTCGCAGTGACGTCGGTCAGCCTGATCCTGACCGGGACGCTGTCCTTCTACGCCGCGTTGAAGCTGTTCACGCGGGAGGCTTTGCTGGTCCGTTCCTAGCTCGCGGTGGCAAACTGTTATCTGGAAAGAGATGCGCCGCCGACTTGAGCTCAGGGACCTGCGAAGCCTCGAGCGGAGAAGCATGTATTCGATCTTCCATCCGCTCGACCCCGACGAACGGCTGCCGCGCGAGCTGATGCTCGATCATGGAGCTCCTCGGCTTCATCTACCTGCCGGCCCTGGTCCTCGGCGTGATCGTGATGGCCTCCATCGGCATCAAACCGCTGGTGGCTTTCGGCCTGGTCGGCCTCCTGTTCGTGGGCCTGTTCGTCTACGTGATCGCGGGAAGGTACCGCTAGAGCTCCAGCAGCCACTCGGCGATCGCGACGTGGTGCTGCAGACTACCGCCGCCGTCGATAGACCACGCGACTGTCTGGGCCAGGCACCAGAGGCGTGCCCGCTCGCGATCGAGTCCCAACTCAGAGGTGAGACGGTCGAGCCGCCGCTGCACCTGCTTCCGGTCCTGCCCGAAACCTGTGGAACGCACGATGGGAGCCAGGCCGAACTCGCGCTCACCAACCAGAGGTTTCGGGTCGATCGCGAGCCACGGCTGGCGCTCGGCGGCCAGGACGTTGGCGTCGTGCAGGTCCTGGTGCAGCAGCACCTGCTCGCCCTGGGAGGAGGGCAGTGACCGCAACGCCTCGAGCGCGGCATCGACAAGTCTTTCTTTGAACGGCCGCCCGGCTGTATTCCAGCGAGCCATGAGGTCCGTCGACCACCGTGCCGCCTCATCGGCAAGCGAGCGGAATGGCGGTGACGTCGCGGGCTTCCACAGGCGCGGCAGCAGGCCTGTCATCACTTCGGTGCCTTTCTCCGAGCCGGCGCTCGACAGCGGCGTGCCTGGAACGCAGCGCTCCAGCAACAGCGCCTCACGCGCCGGAAACTGGTCGAGGAGGTGGATCGCTCCGTCGCCGCCCCAGTGCTGAAGGGCAAGCGCCTCATGCTCGTTCTCGCGATCGACGAACAGAAGCTTGAGGACCACGTCGGAACCGTCCTCCCTCCGTGCGGGCAGCGCGAGCGACGTGAAGGCATAAGGGAAGGGCGCGCTCAATCGCAAGCGCCAATGCACGCCGCAGTCCGCAACCAGCTCGGGCAGCGACTCGAGCCATCGGCGTCCGCGTTGCGAGCCCTTCAGCCAGTCAAGGCCAGAGGGGATCTCGCCCGTAAATCCACTCACCGTTCCTGACCAGCGTATAAACGACACATGACCGAAGCAGTGATCGTGGCGTATGGCCGCTCTCCGATCGGCCGAGCGCGGAAGGGATCCCTTGTCGACGTCCGGCCCGACGACCTCGCGGCGCACGTCGTGAACAAGGTCCTGGACAAGGTCCCCCAGCTCGACCCGACCGAGATCGAAGACCTCATCTGCGGCTGCGGCCTGCCCGGCGGCGAACAGGGCCACAACATCGGTCGCGTGGTCTCCATCCTGTCCCGGCTCGACGTCCCCGGGGTCACGGTCAACCGCTACTGCTCCTCGTCTCTGATGACTACCCGAATGGCAACGCACGCTATCGAGGCGGGTGAGGGCGACGTTTTCCTGTCGGTCGGCGTCGAGTGCGTGTCTCGTTACGGCAGCGGTTACCCGGACGCGCCGGACACCTACAACCCAAAGCTCGTACCCGGCAACACGGAGGAATACCCGGACATCTACATCGCGATGGGCCAGACGGCCGAGAACGTCGCGACGCGAGAGAAGATCAGCCGGGAAGAGCAGGACCGCTACGCGGTCAAGAGCCAGGCCGCGGCGGTCAAGGCTCGCGACGGCGGTTTCTTCGATCGCGAGATCATCCCGGTCCCTCTGCCGAACGGCCAGACGTTCGCCAAAGACGACGGGCCGCGCCCGGGCACGACGATGGAGGTGCTGGCCGCGCTGCAGCCGGCGTTCCGCGAGAACGGGACGGTCACCGCGGGCAACTCCTGCCCGCTGAACGATGGCGCGGCGGCGGTTGTCGTGATGTCCGACAAGCGGGCCAAGGAACTTGGATTGAAGCCCATCGCCCGGGTGATCTCCACCGGTCTTTCGGCGCTCGAGCCGGAGTTCATGGGCCTCGGGCCCATCGACGCTTCGAGGCAGGCGCTTAAGCGGGCCAAGATGACGATCGACGACATCGACATCGTGGAGATCAACGAGGCGTTCGCGGCACAGGTCATCCCCTCCGCGCGGGGCATCGGCGTCGACCCGTTCAGCGACAAGCTGAACCCACACGGCGGTGCGATCGCGCTCGGGCATCCATTTGGAATGACGGGTGCACGCATCCTCTGCACCCTGCTCAACGGCCTGCGTGAGAAGGACAAAACCTTCGGCCTCGAGACGATGTGCGTGGGGGGCGGGCAGGGAATGGCGATGATCCTGGAGCGCCTCAACTAAGCCGAACCTGCCGGCTTTAAGCTGTCGTCCGTGGGGGAGGACAATCGCCGCCTTTGGGCGGAATGGGTTGCCCGCGAGATCGGCGGCGACGAGACGCGGCAGCAGACCGCGCTGGCCGCCGCGATGCAGGTGCTGCAAACAGGCGGGCCTGTAACCGACGCGTCGAACGCCGCTCGCGCTGCCGTCGGAGCCGCTCCGGCGCCGCCGCCGGTCACCTACTTCCAGGCAGCCGGAACCAGGTGCCGCTTCTGCGGATCGGTGCCCGCGGTCCCGATGACGATCTACGAGCACAACGGGTACCTGATCCTGATGACGTTCAAGAATCTGAAGGGTCCGTTCTGCCGCTACTGCGGCCTGAACGTGTGGCGCCGGATGACCGACGCCACGCTGCTGCGAGGGTGGCTCGGCATGTTCTCTTTCTTCATCGCCCCCGTCACCGCGTTGATCAACGTCGTGAATCTTTCCAAGCTCACGTCGCTGCCCGCGCCTGATCCCAGCAGCGCCATGAGGCCCCCCGCCGACCCGGGCGCGGGCCTGTTCCGGAGGCCAGGGGTCTACGTCTACATCGGCGTGATCGCGATCGTCCTGATCTACTTCGCGCTGGTCGTGAGCAGGTAGGAGCTTAGACCCGGGCCTCGCTATACATGCTCTCGAGCACTCGCTCGAGCAGCCCGCGGACTGTCTTCCGCTCCTCAGGAGACAACGCCCTCAGGACCTCATCCTCGAGACTCTCCCGCGCCTTGTCGGCGCGTTCGAGGGCTCGCCGGCCGGACGCCGTGATCTCGACGATATGGCGCCGGCGATCGTGCGGGTCTCGCCGGCGAACCGAGAACTGGGCCGCCTCGAGCTCGTTCAGGATCAAGACCACGCTGTTCGCGTCCATGAAGAGGGCGCTCTCCAGCTCATGCTGGGTCGTGCCCGGGTGGTCGCGGATGTAGCCAAGCGTCATGTACGGCTTGAAGCGCATCCCCAGCAGGTCCTCGCCGGTACGGCGGTTAAGCGCCTTGTACAGCTGCGTCAGTAGCGAGACAAAGCCCGGATCCGGCTTCGGCCCGTCTTTCTTCACGTCCATCGATGTTATCACTAATTCTTAACATTCCCACCTTTAGGGATAATCCATGCAATAAGGATCATGATGATCCTGTTATAGTGATCATCCTCACATCGGTTCGGTTGTTTGGAGGCGGTTATGAACTCGAATCTAAGAAGGTGGCTGGCCCTGGTCGTGGTCTGCTTCGGGCAGCTCATGATCGTGCTCGACTCCACGATCGTGAACGTGGCGCTGCCGTACATGCAGCGAGACCTTGGTTTTACCCAGGCCGGCCTGACCTGGGTGGTCAACGGCTACCTGATCGCCTACGGGAGCTTCCTGCTCGTGGCCGGGCGGCTCGGTGACCTGGTCGGACGCCGCAAGGTCTTCCTGGCGGGAGTCTTCCTCTTCACGGTTGCATCGGTGGGCAGCGGGTTCGCCGATGGGGCCGACCACCTCATCGTCGGCCGCTTCCTGCAGGGCCTGGGCGGCTCGCTGTCCGCCGGCGTGATCATCGCCATCATCGTCACCGAGTTCCGCCAGCCGGCGGAGCGCGCCCAGGCCATGAGCGTCTTCACGCTCGTCATCGCGGGTGGCGGTTCGCTGGGTTTGCTCGCGGGTGGATTCCTCACTCAATGGGTCAGCTGGCACTGGATCTTCTTCATCAACCTGCCCATCGGCATCGCGACCATGGCTCTTGGGGCGTGGCTCATCGACGAGAACGAGGGCATCGGCCTCGGCCAGGGCGTCGACATCGCGGGAGCCATCCTCATCACGTCTGCCCTGATGCTGGGCGTGTACACGATCGTCACCGCGGCCGATTACGGCTGGACCTCTGTTCACACGCTCGGCCTCGGCGGCGCGGCCCTCGCGCTGGTGGCGGCCTTCGTCCTCCTCGAGTCGCGGCTCGCCAACCCGCTGGTGCCGCTTCGCGTCCTTGCGATTCGGACACTCACGGGAGCGACGGCCGCGCGAGCGCTCCTGTTCACGGGCCTGTTCACCAACTTCTTCGTTGGCGCGCTCTACCTCCAGCACATTCACGGATACACGGCGTTCGAGACAGGCCTTGCCTTTCTTCCGACGACGTTGATGATCGGCGTGATGTCGGCGGGGCTGGCCGCCAGGCTGATGGCGCGGATCGGCGCGCGGAACATGCTCCTGGCCGGGCTGACCATCATCATCTCTGCGCTCGTCATCCTGTCGGAAGTCGGCCCGCAGACGAGCTATGCGCCTGCGTTCCTGATCGCTTACGTTCTGCTCGGTGCCGGAGGCGGCATGTCGTTTCTGCCCCTGCTTACGATCTCGATGTCAGAGGTCCCACTCGCGGACGCCGGCCTGGGCTCGGGCTTCAGCAACGTCGTCATGCAGGTCGGCGGGGCGCTCGGACTGGCTTCGATCAGCTCCGTCTCGACCTCCTACGCGCAGGGCAGCGCCGGCTTCCAGCTCGCATACGTCCTGGCCGCGATCTGCGTGATCGCCTCGCTGATGGTGGTGCTTGCGGTATTGCGGGCGCCGGCGGTCCAGGTCGTGAGTCGCGAGCAGGTGCGCATCGAGGAAGCGGCCTAGGATCGGCTGATCAGCTCGGGCGGCTTTTCCGGAGTCGGAGTGCGCCGCATGCACGATGTGCTTGCGGCGTACGTCGAGCGAGGCGAGGTGCCCGGGCTGGTGATCTTCACCAAGCACTTCAGGCGCGGACGAGACGCTTACGAGCGCTTTTCGTAAAAGCTGCACGGCGGCGATTCCGCCGTCGTGTGGAAGTTCCAGTGCCGGCACCATGCCGTCCCGTCGAACTTCCGGCAGGAACCGCACGTGACTCGGGGCTTTTCGGCGCGCGTCTTCTTCATGTGATGCTCCGGCCGCTCACCAGGGAATAGAGGCTCGTTCACAGCTGCGACCGGACGTCCCAGAGCTCCGGATAGAAACGCTTGTCCAGCGTCGAACGGAGGTACTCGGCGCCGCTGCTGCCGCCCGTCCCACTCTTGCTGCCGATCTGGCGCTCGACCATCAAAACATGGCGCGCTCGCCAGTGGGCGAATGTCTCATCGTGGTCGAGCAGGGCCTCGCAGAGGTCGAACAGGTCGCCGTAACGCTCGCGGTCGCGGAAGATCTCCACCAGGGTCGGTGAGCCTCGCCGCTCGATCAGGGCGCGAAACGCATCGCCCACCGATGGCTCTTCGAGGCGCCGGCGCAGGCGGCTCATCTCCTCCGCCGTCGCCTCGAGCCGCGCCACGTACTTCGGCTCCTTCAAGCCCGAAAGAAACTCGATCTCGCGAAACTGCACCGACTGGAAGCCGCTCGCGGGCGCGAGCTTGGAGCGGAAGGCGAGAAAGTCCTGCGGCGACATCGTCTCGAGAACTTCGATCTGCTCGACCAGGAGCTCTTCGATGACGTGGACGCGGTGCAGGTGATGGCGGGCGAAGAAGATGTCGTCGGCATCGATCCGGTCTCGAGCCGCTTCCAGCTCGAACAGGACGACCTTGAACCACAGCTCGTACGCCTGGTGGGCGACGATGAAAAGAAGCTCGTCGTGCTCCTGGCTGAGTCCCTGCTGCAGCGAGAGGAGCTCGGGCACCTTGAGGTAGGTGCCGTAGGAAAGCTGGCGACCCTCCTCACCGAAGCGCCGGCTCAATGCTTGAAGTGGCGGCGACCCGTCACCACCATCGCGATGCCGGCGGCGTCGGCGGCCGCGATCACGTCGGCGTCCTTCAGCGAACCGCCGGGCTGGATCACCGCGGTGACCCCGGCGCGAATGCCCAGCTCGAGCCCGTCGGGAAAGGGAAAGAACGCGTCGGATGCCATGACGGCGCCCTGTGACCTCGCCCCTGCCCGCTGCACCGCGAGCTGGACCGCCTCGACTCGCGACATCTGGCCGGCGCCGACCCCGATCGCGGCGCCGTCCTTGAAAAGCACGATGGCGTTCGACTTGACGTGCTTGACCGCGGTCCAGGCGAGTCCGAGCTGCTCCCATTCGGCCTCGGTCGGCGGACGGCGGGTCACCGTCTTGGTCGACGCGCGGTCAAAGCCGGCGCGGTCCCAATCCTGGACCAGGAAACCTCCCGGCACCGAGCGCACGTCGTAATCGAACAGGCCCTCGCGCGCCGGCTCGGCGGCGAGCACGACCATGTTCTTGCGCCGCGCGAGCACATCCTTTGACTCGTCGAGCACTTCGGGGGCGATCACGACGTGCGTGACGATCTGCACGATCTGCTCAGCGGTCGGACGATCGAGCGGCCGGTTGATCGCGACGATGCCGCCAAACGCGGACACCTTGTCGCATTCGTAGGCCATCCGGTACGCCGTCGCGGCGTCCTTTGCGACCCCGAGCCCGCAGGGGTTCATGTGCTTGACGATCGCGGCCGCCGGCTGCGCGTAATCCATCACCAGCTGGTAGGCCGCCGAAGCGTCCTGGAGGTTGTTGAAGCCAGGCGCCCCGCCATGGACCTGCACCGCGCCTCCGAGCCCGCCGGGATTCGGACCGAGCCTGTAGAAGGCTGCTCTCTGGTGCTCGTTCTCACCGTACTTGAGCGGTTGGGCGAGCTGGCCCGGGATCGTGATCTCGCTCGGGAAGCCGTTGCGGACATCCCGTCTCATATAGGCGGCAATCCAGGCGTCGTAGGCCGACGTGTGGGCGAAAGCCTCGGCCGCCAGGCTTCTCCTCGCGTGCTCGTCGAGCGTGCCCTCGTTCAGCGCGCCGAGGACCTCCGAGTATCGCTCGGGCCGTACCACCACCACCACCGATTCGTGGTTCTTTGCCGCCGCGCGAATCATCGCCGGGCCGCCGATGTCGATCTGCTCGACGGCCGCTTCGAAGGTGACATCCCCCCCGACCACCGTATCGACGAACGGGTAAAGGTTGCAGCAGACGAGGTCGATCTCGCGCAACCCGTGGCGCGCCAGCGCTTCCATGTGCTCTGGCTTGTCGCGCCGGGCGAGGATTCCGGCGTGGACTCCGGGGTGCAGCGTCTTGATCCGGCCGTCCATCATCTCGGGAAATCCGGTCAGGTCGCTGACCGGCTGCGCGTCAAGCGATGCGTCTTCGATGGCCTGCAGCGTGCTCCCGGTGGCGAAGAGGTCGTACCCGAGGCGCTTGAGCCCACGGGCGAATGCGGCAAGGCCGCTTTTGTCGCTAACGGATAAGAGGGCTGTTGGCAAGCCGCGCCTCCATGAGCTTGATCCCGGCGGGAAGGATCCGGTACTCCGCCTCGTGCACCCTCTGGCTGAGAGTCTCCACCGTATCGCCTTCCAGGATCGGCACTGCTTCCTGGAGCAGGATCGGGCCCGCGTCGAGCTCGCCGGTCACGACGTGGACCGTCGCACCTGTTTGCTTGACTCCGCTATCGAGTGCCTGCTCGACGGCATTCATAACGCCGGCGAACTCGGGCAGCAGCGACGGATGCACGTTGATGATCCGGTTCTCGAACGCTTCGAGAAACGGGGCGGTGTGGATTCGATCGTAGCCGGCGTCGATCACGAGCTCCACCCTATGCCGCATGAAGAAGTCGCGCATGGCGGTGTCGCGCTGCTCGGCCGAGTCAAAGGATTTCTGCGAGAGCTCCGCCAGCGGGATCTTGCGCTCGCGCGCAAAGTCGGCGCCGCCGCAGGAAGACCGGTTGGTGGCCACTGCGACGACGTCAAATCCCCGCTCGACCAGGTTGCGGAGATTGGTGCCCTGACCCGAGACGCAGATGCCCAGTCTCAGCTGATGTCGACCCGATCGGGTCCGGTCCGCTCCACGACCTCGCCCACGACCTTCGCATCCTTTGGAACTTCATTGCGATCGAGCACAAGCACCATGCCGAGGCCCATGTTGAACGTTCCGAACATCTCGTCGTCCGCGACCCGGCCACGCTGGCGGATGAGGTCGAAGATCGGAGGCACTTTCCAGGCGCTCCGATCGATTCGCGCGCCGAGCCCGTCGGGCAAGGAGCGTGGGAGATTGCCCAGGATGCCGCCGCCGGTGATGTGGGCGGCGCTCTTCCAGGGCAGCCGGCTCAGGTCAGCGAGGTAACAACTGTGGGGTTCGAGCAGCTCCTCTCCCAGCGGCCGGCGCAGGTCCGGGAACACGTGGCTGAGGGGCACGTCTTCGAACACCTTCCGCACCAGCGAATACCCGTTCGTGTGAAGCCCGCTCGACCGAAGTCCGACCAGCACGTCCCCCGGCTTGATGGGCTCGCGATGCACCGCCGGATCGACGAGGCCGACGATGAACCCGGCAAGGTCGTAGTCACCCAACGCATAGACACCGGGCATCTCGGCCGTCTCACCACCCAGCAGCGCACAGCTTGCATCGCGGCACGCGGAGGTCATGCCTTCGACGAGCTGGGCGAAAACATCCGGGTCGAGCTTGCCGGTGGCGAAGTAGTCGAGGAAGAAGAGGGGGCGCGCGCCGGCCGTGGCGATGTCGTTCACACAGTGATTGACGATGTCCACGCCGATCCCGCGATGGTGGCCTGCGGCGATCGCGACCTTGATCTTGGTCCCGACGCCGTCGGCGCTGGCCGCGAGATGCCCGCCGCCGGGCAGTGCATAGAGACCGGCGAACGGCCCGACGCCGACCGCCACCTCTTTGCCGTGCGTGGCGGCGATGAGCGGTTTGACCCGTTCCAGCGCCCGCTCGTACGCCTCGATGTCGACGCCCGCCGCGGCGTACGACAGCCCTTCGCCGGTCATCAGACTTTGGCGAGCTGAGGCGGCGATGGGGTCTCGAATTGCATTTGTCCCTCCCACGCTGCGCGTGGGGACCCCAGCGGAAGACGACTCACGACTTCGCGCCAATTAGAGAGCTCGGCTCGAATTGCATCTTGTCCATTTCCAGCTGCTGCGGCACTGGGACTGGATACGAGCCGTCGAAGCACGCGCGGCAGAACTCCTGCGACGTGCCGCGGCCGATGGCGCGGATGAGCCCGGGGATGGACAGGTAGTGAAGGGAGTCGGCGCCGATCTGCTGCCTGACCTCGTCCACGGATCGGCCGGCCGCGATGAGCTCCTTGGTCGAGCCGATGTCCACCCCCATGAAGCATGGGAAACGCATGGGTGGGCTGGAGATCCGCATGTGGATCTCGCTCGCTCCCGCCGCGCGGAGGCGCTCGATGATCCGCCGAGACGTCGTGCCCCGCACGATCGAGTCGTCGACCGCGATCAGCCGCTTGCCCTTGATCGAGCGGGGTAGCGGGTTGAGCTTGAGCATCACGCCCGACTCGCGCAGCGACTGGTCGGGCTGGATGAAGGTCCGGTTGATGTAGCGGCTCTTCATCATCGCCTCGCGGAATGGGATGCCCGAGGCTTCCGCGTAGCCGATCGCCGCCGGAGTGCCCGAGTCAGGGAATGGGACGACCATGTCCGCCTCGACGGGCGCCTCCTGCGCAAGCTCGTGACCCATCCGGATGCGCGCATCCTCGAGCTCGCAGTTCTTGAGGATCGAGTCCGGGCGCGCGAAGTAGATGAACTCGAAGACGCACATCGCGTGCTTGCTCGAAGACTGGAACCCGACGCTGTGAACTCCATGCTCGTCCATGACAACCATCTCGCCCGGCTGCACCTCGCGTACGAACGTGGCGTGCACGGTGTCGAGGGCGCATGTCTCAGAGGCGACGACGTGGGCGGGTTGCCCGGGCAGGGGGATGTAGCCGATGCATAAGGGCCGGAATCCAAAGGGATCGCGCAGCGCGATCAGCTGATGGGGGGTGATCACGCCGCAGGAATAGGCGCCGACGACCCGCGCGAAAGTGCGGCGGATCACGTCTTCCCACGAGCGGCCGTGCGTGTTCTCGATGAGGCGCGCCATGACCTCGGTGTCGAGGGCGGTCTCAAAAGTGACACCCTGCTCCACCAGCTGGGCCCGCAGCGCGTCCGCGTTGAGAAGGTTGCCGTTGTGGGCGATGGCTCCCGGACCCAGCGTGGGGTGGTGGAACGGCAGTGGATGCGCGTTCTCCGCACGGCTGGCGCCGGTCGTCGAGTATCGGGTGTGGCCCAACGCGATGATCGAGCCCTCGCCCAGCTCCTTGAGCTGGGCCGGCGAGAAGACGTGGGCGACAAGACCCATGTCGCGATGCACGCGCACCGACGCGCCGTCCGAAACGGCGATCCCCGCCGACTCCTGGCCGCGGTGCTGCAGCGCGAAAAGGCCGAAATAGGTGACGTTCGCCACGTCGACACCCTGCTTGGCGCAGATTCCGAAAACTCCACACATGGTTAGCCCACCATCACCTCCCAGGCCCCGCGCAGCTCGTCGAGCGACAGCTTCAGCTGGCCCTCGAACTCCAGCGTGTCCCCGCCGGTCAAGCCCAACAGCGAGAGCTCCACGTGGTGGCGGCGGGCGAGCGACTGCATCTCCGGCATCGCTCGAGAAGGAACGCTGACGACGTAGCGGCTCGGCGATTCGCCGAAAAACGCCGCGTCGAGCCGCAGCGGCGGCTCTGGCCTGATCGCCGGGCAGCGGACCCCGATGCCGCCGAGCAGGCTGCACTCCGCCAGCGCTATCAGCATTCCGCCCTCGGCGCAGTCGTGCGCCGAATGAAGGTAACCGCTCTGCGCCGCGGCCAGCACCACACGGTTCACGGCCTGCTCACGCGTCAGGTCGAGCGCCGGCGGCCGGCCCGCGACGTAGCCGTGCTCGACCTTCAGGTACTCGCTTCCGCCCAGGTCGTTCTGGCTCGAGCCGATGAGCAGGACAAAATCACCGTCCGCGCGGAAGCCGCCGCCGAGCCGCTTGCCATAGTCGTCGATGACGCCGACCATGCCCACGACCGGCGTCGGATAGATCGCAGACTCACCATTCGAATCGTTGTAGAGGCTGACGTTGCCGCTCACGATCGGAAGGTCCATCGCGCGACATGCGTACGCGAGGCCGGCGACGGTCTCTTCGAGCTCCCAGTACACCTCGGGACGGTCGGGGTTCGCCAGGTTGAGGCAGTCGGTCACGGCGATCGGCCGGGCGCCGGTCGAGATGATGTTCCGAGCTGCCTCGGCCACCGCGAGCTGGGCGCCGAGATGCGGGTCGAGGTGACAGTAGCGCCCGTTGCAGTCGACGGTCATGGCGAGGCCGAGCCGCGTGCCTTTCACGCGAAGCATGGCCGCGTCGCCACCAGGCGCAACGACGGTGGCATCGCCGACCATGTGGTCGTAGCGGCGGAAGACGCCGCGCCGGCTTGCAAGGTTCGGGCTGGCGAGCAGCCGCAGCAGCGTGGCGCCCGCGTCGGCCAGCGGCGGGAGGGCGTCGACCACCAGGTCGAGAGGCGGCTCCGGCGCGATGCCGACCAGGCGGCGCACCGGTGCCCCGTCGGTCAGCAGCCTCACCGGCAGGCGTGCCACCTGGTCGCGGCTGTCGAAAACCGTCAGGTGGCCGTCGTCGGTCACCTCCCCGATCACGGCCGAGGTCAGGTCCCAGGCGTGGAAGATGCTCTCGACCTCTCGCTCACGGCCGCGCTGGACGACGACCAGCATCCGCTCCTGCGATTCCGACAGCATCAGGTCGTACGGCGTCATCCCCCGCTCGCGTCGCGGGACCCGGCCGACGTCGATCCGCGCGCCTGCGCCCTCGACCCGGCCGGCGCATTCGGCGACGGCCGATGTAAGTCCCGCGGCGCCGAGGTCCTGGATCGCCACCACCGCGTCTGTGTGCGAGAGGTCCATGCACGCCTCGAGAAGGCACTTCTCGAGGAAGGGGTTGCCGACCTGGACCGCCGGTCTTCGCTCGGAGCTGTTCTCGTCGAGCTCGAGGGATGCGAACGATGCCCCGTGGATGCCGTCACGACCCGTGTCGGCGCCGACAAGCAGGATGCTGTTTCCCACGCCCTCGGCGCGGGCTCGCATCAGCTGGTCCGTGCGCACGAGGCCCACGCACATCGCGTTCACAAGCGGGTTGTTCGCGTAACAGTCTTCGAAGTAGATCTCGCCGCCCACCGTCGGGATGCCGATGCAGTTGCCGTAACCGCCGATGCCGGCCACCACGCCTTCGAAGTGGCGGGCCGATTCGGGCAGCGGACCAAAGCGCAGCGAGTCGAGCAACGCGATGGGCCGCGCGCCCATGGCGATGACGTCACGGATGATGCCGCCCACCCCGGTCGCCGCGCCCTGGTACGGCTCGATCGCGGAAGGATGGTTATGAGATTCGATCTTGAACACGACCGCCCAGCCTTCGCCGATGCTCACCGCGCCTGCGTTTTCGCCGGGTCCCTGCAGGACGGCGCTTCCAGTCGAGGGCAGGCGGCGGAGCAGTGCCTTGGAGCTCTTGTAGGAGCAGTGTTCCGACCACAGGACGCCGAGCATGCCGAGCTCGACTTCGTTGGGGGCTCTCTTCAGCTGCTCGAGAATGACCCTGTACTCATCCGGGGTGAGCGCAACCTCCCGCAATTTGCGCTCATCCACAGATTTGATGCTCAAGACACGAGGACCTTCAAAGCTGTGCCCGCGACCGACCTGAAAAGCTTCAATCCGTCAGTGCCACCGAGCTCGGCCTCGGAGCACCGCTCGGGGTGAGGCATCATGCCGAGGACGTTGCCCCGTGCATTGACTATGCCCGCGATGTTGTGCAGCGACCCGTTGGGATTGGCCCCAGGCACTACCCGTCCGTCAGGCCCGCAGTAACGAAAGACCACCTGGCTGCGCTGCTCCAGGCGCGACAGCGTCGCCGGATCCGCGAAGTAGCTGCCTTCACCGTGCGCGATCGGCGCTCGGATGACCTCGCGTTCGCCGCACTGAGACGTGAACGGCAGGTCGGTGCGCTCGACGAGGAGGTTGGTCCACTCGCAGCGGAACTCGAGCGAGGCGTTGCGGATGAGCGCTCCCGGCAGGAGCCCGGCTTCGCACAGGACCTGAAAGCCGTTGCAGATTCCCCAGACCAGCCCACCGCGGTCCGCGAACTCGCCGATCTGCTCCATGACGGGAGCGAACCTTGCAATCGCGCCGGTGCGCAGGTAGTCGCCGTAGGCGAAGCCTCCCGGCAGGATGATGCAGTCGCATCCCTTCAGGTCGGTGTCCTTGTGCCAGAGATAGGTCAGCTCCGCGCCCAGGACCTGATCGACGACCCAGCCGCAGTCTCGGTCCGACCACGTGCCGGGGAAAACAACGACCCCGAACTTCACCGTCGCTTGTGCTCCGGTTCGATGTCGAAGCGGAAGTCTTCGATCACGTGGTTGGCGAGCAGCTGGCGGCACATCGCCTCCACGCGCTCGCGCGCTTCGTGCTCGCTCGAAGTATCGAGATTGACCTCGATGTACTTGCCGACTCGAACGTCGGAGACCTCGCGAAACCCGAGCGAGGCAAGCCCTTGCTTGACCGTGATTCCTTGCGGGTCGTTGACCACAGGCTTTGGCGTGACGATGACTCGCGCAATCATGGCTCATTCCTCGGTTTGGGCGGGAACAACGGCTTGCCGACCAGCCTCTGGTACGCGGTGAGGTAGCGCAGCCGCGTCTGGACGACGACGTCCTCCGGCAGGCGAGGCGGATCCGATTCCTTGTCCCACCCCGATCGCGAGAGCCAATCGCGGACGAACTGCTTGTCGTAGGAGTCGGGCGACGCACCGACCTGGTAGGTCAGGGCGTCCCAGTAGCGCGAGCTGTCGGGCGTGAGCACCTCGTCGATGAGGATCAGGTCGTCGCCGACCAGGCCAAACTCGAATTTGGTGTCGGCAAGGATCAGCCCGCGCCGGGCAGAAAAGTCCGAGGCGTACTTGTAGAGCTCCAGGCTCGCGTCGCGAAGTTTCGTCGCCAGGTCGTCGCCGATGTCCTTTCTCATCTGGTCGTACGTGATGTTCTCGTCGTGGCCGGACTCGGCTTTGGTCGCCGGCGAGAAGATCGGCGACACGAGCTTTTGACTCTGCACCAGACCGGGCGGCATCGACTCCCCCGCGAGGGTCTTGGAGTCCTGGTACTCCTTCCAGGCGCTGCCCGCGAGGTAGCCGCGAACTACGCACTCGTAGTCGATGCGCTTGGCCTTGCGCACGATCATGAAACGACCCGCGAGCTTGTCGCGGAAGTCCTTCAGCGCGACAGGCAGGTCCGGGACCATCCCCGAGATCAGGTGGTTCGGCTGAAACGTGTCGGTCTGCGAGAACCAGAAGATCGAGAGCTGCGTCAGGACCTTGCCGCGGTCAGGGATCCCATTCGGCAGGACGTGGTCGAACGCCGAGATGCGGTCCGTCGCGACCATCAGCAGCTTGTCGCTGTCGAGCTCGTAGGTGTCGCGGACCTTGCCCCGAGCGAACAGCTTGAGCGGGAGCGTCGTCTCGTTCAGCGGAGGGCCCGCTATCACTTGGTGGTAACCCCCAGGCCGAGTCGCTCGTATGCCAGGTCGGTGTGCTCCAGGCCGGCCCAGGGATCGAACACCGCGTCCATTTTGGGGCCGATGCGTTTCATCACCTCATCATTCTGTTGCAGCAGCGCTCGAAAGCCAGTTCCGCCTTCCATCGCCTGCATCGCAGCCTTCTGGACGATGAGGTATGCGTCCTCGCGCGACATGCCGCTGTCGACGAGAGCCAGCAACACGCGTTGTGAGAAGACCACACCGCCGGCGAACTGCAGGTTGGCGAGCATGCGATCGGGACGCACCTCCAGGCCGCGCAAGACTTTGTTCATCTCGATCGCCATGTAATCGACGGTCGCGCAAGCATCGGGAAAGATGATCCGCTCCGCGGACGAGTGGCTGATGTCACGCTCGTGCCACAGCGCGGTGTTCTCGAGAGCCGTGACCAGGTTTCCGCGCACGACGCGCGCCAGCCCGCACACGCGCTCGGTCAACACGGGATTTCGCTTGTGCGGCATCGCCGAGCTGCCCTTCTGCTCTTTGCCGAACGGTTCGAACGCCTCGCCGATCTCGCTCCGCTGCAGGTGCCGGATCTCGGTGGCGATGCGCTCCAGCGTCCCAGCTGCGATGGCCAGAGCGGACATGAAACCCGAGTGCCGATCGCGAGCCACCACTTGCGTCGAGACCACGTCCACCTTGAGGCCCAGCTCGCGGCAGACGTGCTCCTCGACCCGCGGATCGATCGTCGCGTGAGTGCCGACCGCGCCGCTGACCCGGCCGACCGCGGCCTCGCCGGCCGCGAGCTCCAGGCGCGCGATCGTACGGTCCAGCTCGGCCACCCACCCCGCGACCTTGAAGCCGAACGTGATGGGTTCGGCGACGATGCCATGGGTGCGGCCTGCCATCAGCGTGCGGCGGTGCCGGATCGCGAGCTCCGCGGCGGCCGCGCGAACCGCGGCCAGGTCGCGGCCGATCATCCCGGCCGACTCAACCATCTGGACCGCCATCGCTGTGTCGTTGAGGTCCTGGCTCGTCATGCCGAGGTGGACGTAGCGGGCTTCCGGCTGGCCGATCGACTCGTTGAGAACCGTAAGGAAGGCGACCACGTCGTGGCCGACGCGTGACTCGACCTCCAAGATCTTCGTTGCGTCGAATGTGCCCTTGCGGATCTTCGCCAGCGCGGATTCGGGAATGCGGCCCAGCGATGCCCATGCCTCGCAGGCCAGGACCTCGATCCGCAGCCATAGCTCGAACTTGTGCTGGTCAGACCAGACCGCACGCATCGCGGGCGGCGAATACCGCTCGATCAAGGGACTGTCGAATTATATCGGCCACCGGGCCGATCAAGATTTTGTTATCCGAAACCGACCAGGTACAAGATGTCGTGGCCATCCCCGTCCGGGCCCGGGTTTAAGCGACTGGCTTGATAATCGATGGCTGCTCATGGTCGTAGCTCGTAACCACCTTCCAGGGCTCCGCGTTTGAAGCGGCACAGGCTGAACGGCCAGTGAGCGACCCAACGCGCGAAGACGAGCGCGAGCTCGTCGAGCGGGCCAAGCGGGACCCTCGCCAGTTCGGGGCGCTCTATGACCGCCACTTTCAGCAGATATATCGGTTCGTGTATTCAAGAGTGAGGGAGCAAACCGCGGCAGAGGACGTCACTTCGGAAGTCTTCATGAAGGCTCTGAAGGCCATGCCCCGTTACCAGGACACGGGGCGGCCCTTTGCTGCCTGGCTGTACCAGATCGCGGTCAACGCCATCGCCGACCGCTACCGCACGCTGCGCCCCGCCCAGACTCTCGACGATTTCCACGACCTTTCCGTCGCCGGGCCGGCCCTCGAAGACCTGGCCGCCCACCGCGACGAAGTGCGCCGGATCTGGGCCCTGGTCGAAGGGCTGCCCCACCAGCAGCGCACTGCGCTGGTGCTCAAGTTCCAGGAAGACATGAAGATCGAGGACATCGCGGTGGCGATGGGCAAGTCGGCGGGAGCGGTCAAGCTCCTGATCCACCGCGGTGTGACGCGTCTCCGCGACGAGGCCGGGTCGTTGAGGCCGGTGGAATGAACTCCTACCACGACCCCGAGCTGGAAGACGTCCTGCAGGACGCCGAGCTGAGGCGGATGGCTTCGCTCCTGAGCACGATGAAGGCTCCTGAGCCTCCTTTGGACGAGGCGTTCCGGACCGGCCTGCGCCGCCAGCTGATGCAGGAAGCATGGTCGAGGAGCGAGGGCCGCGGCTCATGGTTGCGCCGCGCATTCGCGCCGCCTGGAATCGCATGGGCAGGCGCGGCGGCCGGCCTGCTGCTGATTGCCTCCGTCGTGGTCTGGCTGTCCACCCAACAGACGGGTGGCCTGAACCAGGTCTACGTCGCGAGCCCGATCGACGGCAAGACCAACGTACCGCTGCAGCAGTCGATCCTGGTCTCGTTCAACCAGCCGATGGACCACCAGTCGACCCAGGACGCGGTGCGGATCGCACCCGCCACGACGGTTACGTTCTCCTGGGACACGAGCAGCCGCACGCTGGCGGTGCAGCCGTCGAGCGGAAACCTCGCCCCCAACACCCAGTACCAGGTCACGGTCGGTCCCGGCGCCAAGACCGCGACCAACCTGCCTCTTTCGGCGCCGCAGACGATCACTTTTGTCACGCAGGCGCCCACCCCGACGCCACCGCCTCCAACTCCGCATCCAACGCCCGCCAACCCGCTCGGAGAAAAGCAGGTTGTAACTCTCAACGGAGCCTCCAGCCTCGCGGCGCAGTGGTCGGCCGACTCGTCATCGATCTACTTCGTCGACGGGAAGGGCGCGCTGGTCGTCACAACCAAGGCCGGCGCCGCCACCGTCATCGCCCCAGACGGTGCCTCCTCACCCTCGATCTCGCCGGCGGGCGACCGGCTCGCCTACCTTCGCGGAGGCAAGATCGAGGTTCTCACCTTCGCATCGGGTAAGACCGACGAGGTGTCGCCTGCCACCGCACCGATCCTGGTCGGCTGGGCCAAAGACAAGGTGGTGTGGGCCGCCGCCAACGGAATCTATACGCCAGGCGACACCGGACCGAGCCAGCTTGCACCGCTGCCTACCAAGGGCTCCGTCATGGTCGCGTCGATCTCGCCGGACGGCATGCATGTCGCATACGAAGTCGACAAGAGCCTTTTCGTGCTCGACCTCGGCAGCGGCAACAGCGCGAAGCTTGGCCAGGTTGGAGACTCGTTCAGCGGCTGGTCGCCCGACGGTGCCCTCCTCCTCTACTCGACGACCGACCACATCGTGGTGGCGGACGCGCGCGGTGTGACGCAGTCGACGCTGCCGCCAGGCGAAGCCAGCTGGTCGAGCCAGGACGCGATCCTGCTCGGCAGCGACACCGACCTCTATGAGGTCCGGCCTGACGGCTCCCACCTGACCAAGGTGTCGAGCGGCACGTATCACCTTCCGCTCTGGGCGCCGGACGGCAGCTCGTTCGCGTACGTCCGCGGCTCCTCGCTGTGGGTTGCCGTCGCGCCGGCGCTGCCGCCGGAACCGACCGTCGTCGACGAGGCGGCGACGGTGGTCAAGCAATTCATGGACGCGCGGCTGAACAACAAGTCGGACCAGGCGACCGCCCTTCTCGACGACAACGGCAAGAAGGCGTACGGGGACCACGGGCTGAACCTCACGATCACCGGCGAACCGCATCTCTCGCGCTACTACATCCTCACCCAGGAAGCGACCGGGACGGCGCCCGACACGGTGACGTCCGTGGTGCGCCTGGTGCTGATGCACGGCAAGCTCGACGTGAGCGATTACGAGGAGACGCTGACCCTCGTGCGGGATGCGAGCAGCAAGCAATTCCTGATCGACCAGGCGTCCGCGAACGCACGGCGCGACCTCGGCAAGGGCGCAGAGGTGGTGAGTGTCGACGTGGCCGCGGACACGATCAAGGTCACGTTCGACAGCGACCTCGACCCGGCGACGGTGACCAACGGCGTGCTCCTTCTTGACTCGAAGGGGAACCAGGTGGACGGGACGGTCGCCTACGCGACCCGCACCGTCACGCTGGGCGGGCTCAGCCTGACCCCAGGCGCTCAGTACAAGCTCGTCGTGCTTGCCACCGTTCGGGATGTGCTCGGCCACAACGTCACCTCCGAGTACGACCTCAACGTGTTCGGGCCAATGCCCAAGAAGCACGGCAATCACAAGGACGTGGCGACACCGACGCCGCCGGTGACGCCGTCCGCCTCAACGGGCGCTTCCGGCTAGAGGAGTTTCAGCGCTCGAGCCGCTCGGCAGAGGGCGGTCACCGAGCCCGAATGCACGATCTGCCCTTCCAGCGCCGCATTGAGCGCTTCGCCTAAGGGAAGGCGCAGGACCTCCATGTCCTGTTCGTAGGTCTCTGGGCTGCGGTCTGATTCCGTGAGCTCTTCGGCAAGGAACAGGTGCGCGCGACCAGTGAGAAACGCCGCGCCATGGACGACGCCGAGCGACCTGTATCGCGCAGCGACAAGCCCGGTCTCCTCCGCCAGCTCGCGACGTGCGCATGCGAGCGCCTCTTCGCCCGCGTCGAACGTCCCCGCCGGGACCTCCCACGATGAGGTCTCCCACGCGTGCCTCCACTGCCGGACGAGCATCGTGTCGCCACCCTTGAAGTACGGCACGACAAATGCGGAATCGGGGTTCGCGACCACCGTGTAGACCGCTTCAGCGCCATCTGGGAAACGGATCACGTCGTCGCGCAGCTCGAAGTGGCCCGACCGGCCGCGCACCGCCGTGGCGGCGACCTCAAACGGTCGCCCGCCCTCGGGATGCCTGAGCCGGCCTATCGATGCACCATCGTGGCGACCGCGGCCGCCGCCGCGGCGAGGTGGCGCGGGTCGGGGCCGTAGTCGAAGGGTGACTGGTCGTTGGCGAACTTCTTCGCCTGCTCGATCAGCTGCGGATGCTCCTCGATGAATCTCGTGCTCAGGTTTCCGGACCGAAAGTCAGGGCTGTCCAGGATCGCGCGGTGGTACGGAATCGTCGTCGCGGGTCCGATCACCACGAACTCACGGAGCGCGCGGCTTGCGCGAGCGATAGTCTCCGCCCGATCGCTGCCGTGGACGATCAGCTTGGCGATGAGCGAGTCATAGTTCGGCGGCACGTCGGAGCCAGGGCCGAATCCGGAATCGACCCGGACACCGGGGCCCGCCGGAGCAACCCATCGAGAGATTCGCCGTGGGTTGGGAATGAACTTGCGCAGCGGATCTTCCGCGTTGATGCGCATCTCGATCGCATGTCCTTTCCATTCGACGTCCCGCTGCGCGAAGCTCAGCTCGAGGCCCGCCGCGATGCGAATCTGCTCTTTCACGAGATCGATGCCGGTCACCGCCTCGGTGATCGGATGCTCGACCTGCAGGCGAGCGTTCACCTCCAGAAAATAGAACTGGCCGTCACTGAAGATGAACTCGACGGTGCCGGCGTTGATATACCCGGCCGCTTTCGCCGCGCGGATCGCGGCGTCGCCCATCGCTGCCCGGATGTCCGCGGTGACCGCCGGCGACGGGGTCTCCTCCATGATTTTCTGGTGGCGGCGCTGGATGGAGCATTCGCGCTCGCCAAGGTGAACCGCATTCCCGTGGCTGTCGCAGATGACCTGGATCTCGATGTGCCTCGGCCGGCGGACGTACCGCTCGAGGTAGACGGTCGCGTCCCCGAAGGCTGAACGGGCGACCTGCGCCGTGCCTTCGATCGCGGCGGCCAGCTCCTTTTCCGATTCGACAACTTTCATGCCGATGCCGCCGCCGCCACCCGACGGTTTGAGCATCACGGGAAAGCCGATCTTGCGCGCCGCGTCGAGGGCCGTCGACGGGTCGACCGCGTCGCTGCCGGGCGTCACGGGCACGCCGTGCTCGGCCGCGAGCTTGCGGGCGGCCAGCTTCGAGCTCAGGGCGCGCATGGCTGATGCCGGCGGCCCGATGAACTTGATGCCGGCAGCCGCGCATGCATCGGGAAACGCGGCTTTCTCAGCCAGGAACCCATAGCCGGGATGAATCGCGTCCGCGCCGCAGTCGTGCGCGACCTTCACGATGCGCTCCAGCTGCAGGTACGACTCCGCCGGGGCGGCGCCTCCGATGTGATGTGCCTCGCCGGCGTAGCGGACGTGGATGGCATTGCGGTCGGCATCGGAGTAAACGGCGGCGGTCGCGATACCCAGCTCACTGCACGCGCGCATGATGCGAATGGCGATCTCGCCCCGGTTCGCGATCAAGACTTTATTGAAGAGTTTCTTTTTCACGCGATCGCGAGCAGAGGCTGGTTGGGGCTCACCACCTCGCCTTCCTTGACGTAGACCGCGCTGACCTTGCCGGCGACCGTGGTCACGATGTCGTTCTGCATCTTCATCGCTTCCAGCACCGCCACGACGTCGCCAAGCTTCACGGCGTCGCCCACCTTGACCGGCACCTTGACGATCAGTCCCTGCATCGGAGCTATGACCGCGCCCTCGCCCGTCTTCGGCCGAGGCGCGGCGGCGTTTCCTGCTGTCGTCGGTGCACCTGTCGCCGGCATGACTGCGACGCCGGTCCCGGTGACTCGAACCTTGAACACCTCGCCGTCGACCTCGACGTCGAACTCCGCAGCCTGGGACGGCGGCAGTGGTGGATCGGGCGGCGCGACTGGCGCGGGCTGCTCCGCGGGCGGCGCGGCCGAGATGGCCACGGGTCTTTCACCGTCCTTCTTTTCCGGTTGCGGGCCGCGCATGTAAGCAGGCGCGAGCTGGGGAAACATGAGGTGGATCAAGACCATGTCGTCGGTCGGCTCGAAGCCAAGCTTCCTGACCTGCTGCCGCGCGGCTTCGACCTGCGGCTCGAGGAGGTCCGCCGGGCGAAGCGTGATCGGCTCTTCGCGTCCGAGCACCAGGCGCCGCAGCTCGTGGTCGGCCGGCACGGGCGGGCGGCCATACAGGCCCTGCAGGTAATCCTTCAGCTCCTGGGTCACGGTGGCGTACCTGTCGCCGCCGATCACGTTGTAGACCGCCTGCGTGGCGATCATCTGCCGGATCGGGGCCACGAGCGGTGGGTAGCCAAGGTCCTTACGGACGCGGTTGGCTTCATCGAGAACGTCGTCCAGGCGGTCCGCCGCGTTGTGCGCGCCGAGCTGGTGATAGATGTCCTCGAGCATGAAGCCGGGCATGTGGTAGCGGAGGATGCTGGCGTCGACGCGGTCGGCCACCGGGCTCAGATGCTCGATGTGCCTCTGCTTCAGCTCTTCGACGTCCTGCTGAACCTCCCACATCTTCGACAGGTCGAGGCCGGTGTCGTACTCGCCGCCCTCGAGCGCCGCGACGACGCTTTCCGCGGCCGGTTGCGATGCACCCCACGCAAGGGGCGACATCGCGACGTCAAGCACCTCCGCGCCGGCTTCGACGGCTGCCATGTAAGACATGGGCGCCATCCCGCTCGAGCAGTGCGAGTGCACGTCGATCGGAACCTTCACCGCCTGCTTAAGCGTGGTGACCAGCTCCCACGTCGCCTGCGGGCTGAGCAATCCGGACGTGTCCTTGATCACGATCTCGTGGCAACCCATGTTCACAAGGCCTTTCGCCATCGAGCCCCACAACTCGAGGTTGTGCGCCGGCGAGATCGCGTAGCTGAGCGCACCCTGCACCCTCTTCTTGGCCTTCAGAGCCGCCGCGATCGATGCTTCCATGTTGCGCAGGTCGTTGAGTGGATCGAAAACGCGGAAGACGTCGACTCCGTTCTTGGCGGCATGCTTGACGAAGAGCTCGACCACGTCGTCGGCGAAGTTGCGCTTCGAGACCAGGTTCTGGCCGCGGACAAGGGCCTGGATCGGCGTGTTCGGTGTGGCCTTGTTGAGCTTGCGGAGGAATTCCCACGGGTCCTCGTGGATGACAAGCTGTGTTTCAAACGTGGCACCGCCAAACGCTTCCATGGCCGCAAAGCCAAGGGAATCCATCTTCGCGGCGATGGGTACGATCTCCTCGGTCCGCAGATAGCCGCCGAGAAGGGACTGCTGCGCGTCGCGGAACGTCGTGTCGACGAGCCTGACTCGGGCCTTCTTCTTCGCCACTAGCCGGTTGCCAGCGCGGCGCGCTTGTCACTGTGGCGCTGCTCCACGCCGGGGTCTTGCAGGCCGATGATCCTGGCCGCGAGCCAGGCCGCGTTCTTGGCCCCGGCCTCGCCGATGGCGACCGTGGCCACCGGAACGCCCGCGGGCATCTGCACGATCGAGTAGAGCGAGTCGACGCCGCCCAGGTGCTGCGTCGGCACCGGTACGCCGATCACCGGCAGGTCCGTCCATGCGGCAACCACGCCGGGCAGGTGCGCCGCGCCCCCGGCCGCCGCGATGACGACCTTGATGCCGCGTGCTCGCGCGCTTGTCGCCCACTCCATGACGCCGCGCGGATTGCGATGCGCCGAGCAGACCTTGACCTCGTGCGTCAATCCGAGATCGTCAAGGACTTTGACGCAGGACTCCATCAGCGGTAGGTCTGACTTGGAGCCAAGGATGATTCCTACGACCGGCGTCAATCAACACCCTCCAGAGCAATATCCGATCGGTAGAAAGCTCCTTCGAATCGTACCTGCCGGGCCCCGGCCAGGGCAGTCTCGCGAGCCTGGGCCACAGTGTCGCCAAGCGCGACGGAAGTCACGACGCGGCCGCCGTCGGTGACCAGCCCGGTACCCGGCTCGAACCGCGTGCCGGCGTGGAAGATGAGCACGCCCGATGGCATCTCCGCCAGGCCGCGAATGCGGCGGCCGAGCGTCATGGCAGCGTCGTCCGGGTAGTTGCCGGAGGCGACCACGACGCCGACGCAAGCCTGGCTGTTCCAGCGCAGGTCGGGATGATCCGCCAGGCCGCCCTTGGCCGAGGCGAGCGCCAGCGCGACGAAATCGCTCTGCAGCCGTGGCAGCACGACCTGGGCTTCGGGGTCGCCGAACCGAGCGTTGAACTCGAGCGTCCGAATGCCATGGCGGGTGAGGATCAAGCCCGCATACAGGACGCCTCGAAATTCGGCGCCCGCACTTTGCAGCTCGCGCACCGCCGGGCGCATGACGCGATCGACCACCTCCTGGAGCAGCGCGTCCTCGACTCCTTTCGGCGGTGAGTAGGCGCCCATGCCACCGGTGTTGGCGCCTCGGTCTCCGACTTCGGCGCGCTTGTAGTCGCGGGCCGGCGCGAGCGCGATGACGTCGGTGCCGTCCGTGATCGCCTGCACGGAGAGCTCGGGCCCATCGAGCCTCTCTTCGACGACGATCGTCGCTCCACTGCGACCGAAGCGCTGTTCGACGAGCACCGCATCGATGGCCTTGTCCGATTCCTCGACGCCCCCGCATACGATCACGCCCTTGCCCCGCGCCAGGCCGTCCGCTTTGACCGCCACCTGCCCCTCTCGCGCCCGAGCCCACTCCTTCGCCGCAGCGGGTCGGGTGAAGACGTCGAAGTCGGCGGTCGGGATCTCAGCGCGCCGCATCAAATCCTTGGCGAACGACTTGCTCGATTCGATGCGGCCCGCGTCGCGGTTGGGGCCGAAGACGTTGAAGCCCGCGTGGCGAAGCGCATCGCCGACTCCCGCGTCAACCGCTGCTTCGGGACCAAGGATGATCAGGCCCAGGCGCTCGCGTTTCGCGAAGTCGACAAGTCTGACGACGTCGGCGGCGCCGATCGGGATGTTGCGCGCCATGCCTCCAGTGCCTCCGTTGCCGGGAGCGCAGTACACGCGCTCGACCAGGTCGGACTGCACGCATTTCCATACCAGCGCGTGCTCTCGCGCGCCCGACCCGATGACGAGAACTTTCATTCGAGGATCGCTCGGGCAGCGCTCGTCACCATCTCGTGCGCATCGCCCCAGTCGACGACCTCAGTTCCCGGACGCCAGTACCGCCGGCCGCTCACCCTCCACCGTCCGTCATCACGCTGGGCCGCTGCCAGCATCTCCATCGCCTCATCGACGCGGTCGTCGGAGAGTCTGCCGAGCATGGCAATCGCGCGCAGGCCGTGGAAATAGTCGTAGTGCCAGTAGTGCGGCCAGTGGATGTGGCGCCATTCGGGATCGATCGCCTCGCCCGTTCGGGTAGAGCGAAACAGGCGATGCTCGAGGAGCAGGTCCCCAGCCCTCTGTGCCGCCGCTCGCACGCGTCCGTCGCCGCTACCACGGTGATATTCGACGAGGCCCCAAATCGGTGCAAGCGTCTCGTGGAACGAAGAATGTTGGGCCGCAGGATTCCGGTCGCAGTTCCAACCGCCGTCGGGCCACTGTGCACGGAGCAGGACCTCGGCCAGATGGCGAACCCGGAGGTTCTGCACCATGCCCAGGCGGCAGCACACCGCGAGGGCGTTGCCTTCCATCGAGGCGTGGCGGCGCTCCTTACCGGCGATCACAAAGGGATCCGATGGCGCGGCTATCCAATCCAGAACGGTGTTGGCCGCGGCGCGCGCGGCGCGGTTCTTGGCCGGGACGCCGAGCTCCACCAGCGAGATCAGCCTCCAGTGCGCGCCGGTCCACTTCGAATACGGGTGGACACCGAAGCCGCCGTCGGGGCGCTGGCCGGACAAAAGTCTCTCCATCGTGGACTTCCGCCAGCCGGCGTCTGGAGTTGCCGCTACTCCCACTCGATGGTGCCGGGCGGCTTCGAAGTGATGTCGTAGACAACGCGGTTCACGCCTTTCACCTCGTTCACGATCCGGTTGCTGATCCTGGCCAGCACCTCGTAGGGCACGCGCGCCCAGTCGGCGGTCATCGCGTCTTCGCTCGTCACAACGCGCACGGCGACGACGTTCGCGTAAGTCCGGTAGTCGCCCATGACCCCAACGGTCTCGAGCGGTGTGAGCACAGCAAACGATTGCCAGACCTGGCGGTAAAGGCCGTTGCGTTTGATCTCGTCGATCACGACCCAATCGGCATTGCGCAGGATCTCCAGTCGCTCGGCGGTGACCTCGCCCAGGCAACGGATCGATAGTCCTGGGCCCGGGAACGGCTGGCGGTACACCATCTCCTCGGGCATGCCGAGCTCGAGGCCAACCGCCCGCACCTCGTCCTTGAAGAGGTAGCGCAGCGGCTCGATGAGCTGGAACCGCAGGCCAGGCGGCAGCCCGCCGACGTTGTGGTGCGTCTTGATCTTGGATGCCGTGGAGGCGACGTCGGGCGCGGTCGACTCGATGACGTCTGGGTAGAGAGTGCCCTGGGCCAGGAAGTCGATGTGGCCGAGGCTGGTGGCCTCAGCCTCGAAGACGGAGATGAACTCTCGGCCTACGATCCGGCGCTTCTGCTCGGGGTCGATGACGCCGCGCAGCGCCACCAGGAACCGCTCGGTGGCGTCGACGTACCGGATGTTCATGTCGAGGTTGCCATGCATCACGTCGAGCACGCGCTCCGGCTCCTCCTTGCGGAGCAAGCCGTTGTTGACGAAAACGCATGTCAGCTGATCCCCGATCGCGCGGTGCACCAGCGTCGCCGCGACCGCGGAGTCGACCCCGCCTGACAAAGCGCAGATGACCCGGCCATCGCCGACCTGGGCGCGGATGCTTTCGGTGGCCTCGGCGATAAACGATCCAGCCGTCCACGACGGCGTGCAGTGGCAGACGCCGAAAAGGAAATTGCGCAGCACCTCGCGCCCGCTCGGCGTGTGCACGACCTCGGGGTGGAACTGGATGCCGAAAATGCCTTTTCCGTTGGTGAAAGCGGCGACCGGTGAGTTGCCGCTTGTTGCGAGAAGCTGAAAGCCGGGCGGCATCTCGCTCACGTGGTCGCCGTGGCTCATCCACACGGGAAGCTCGCCGTGCAGGCCGCGAAAGAGCGTGTTCGGCTCGCGAACCGAAAGAAGAGCGGGACCGTATTCGCGGGCGATGCCGGGGTCCACCTTGCCGCCGAGGTGATGGGCGATGAGCTGCATCCCATAGCAGATGCCGAGCACAGGGACACCGGAGCGCAGGGCTTCGGGGTCGACCTGTGGTGCGCCTTCGTCATAGACGCTGGATGGGCCGCCGCTGAGAATCAGGCCCGCCGGGTGGCGCTTCTGCAGCTCCGACCAGGGCGTGGCGCCCGGCACCAGCTCGCAGTAGACGTTGGCTTCGCGGACACGACGCGCGATGAGCTGGCTGAACTGGGAGCCGTAGTCCAGCACGAAAACGGTCTGCAAACGCACGCCTCTGTCGACTTCCTCCCGCCGTGCCGAGGCGGTCTGGCTCAGGACTTGCCCATGCCCACGTGCTGGGCCTGCTGGAACACCTTGCCTTCGGAAACGATCGACGGCGCGATCACCATCTCGGTGTGCTGGAACTCGGCGATGTCACGCGCGCCACATACGCCGAGCGCCGACCGCAGCGCGCCGGCGAAGTTCTGCGTGCCGTCGTCGACGCGTGCCGGACCGACCAGGATCTCGCGCAGCGTCGCCTTGGTGCCGACCTGGATGCGGGTGCCACGGGGCAGGTTGGGATCGGGGGTCGCCATGCCCCAGTTGAACCCCCTGGACGCGGACTCTTCCGCGCCGGCCAGGGGCGTTCCGATCATCACAGCGTCCGCCCCGGAGGCAAAGGCCTTGCACACGTCCGCTCCAATGCGCATGCCACCGTCGGTGATGACGGCCACACGCATGCCACCGCGGCGCATGTGCTCGTCGCGAGCGGCCGCGACGTCGGCCGTCGCAGTGACTTGCGGAACTCCCACGCCGAGGACGCCGCGCGTCGTACAGGCAGCGCCTGGGCCGACGCCGACGAGGATGCCCGCGATCCCGGTCTCCATCAGCTCGAGCGCGGTCTCGTAGTGAACGCAGTTGCCGACGACCACGGGTATGTCGCACGCCCTGACCAGCTCCTCGAAGGACAGCTGGTGATAGGACCGAGATGAGTGTCGTGCCGTAAGCACGGTGCCCTGCACGACGTACACATCGGCGCCGGCCTTCTGCACAGCCTCGGCACGCTCCTCGGCGCGGGCGGGGACGGTGGAAACGGCGCAGACAACTCCCGCCGCCTTGATCGCCTTGATGCGATCGACGATCAGCTTTGGCTTGACCGGCTCGCGGTACGCCTCTCTGAGGACGGCGTTGACGGTCGTGCGGTCCGCCTCGGCGATCTTCTTGATGATGGGAGCCGAATCCTCGTATCGCGTGTGCACCCCGTCGAGGTTGAGCACGGCCACGCCGCCAAGCTTCCCCATCGCGATCGCAAAGTCGACGTCGACGACGCCGTCCATGGCTGAGCCCCAGAACGGCAGCGGAAGATGGAAGCGCTCGCCCATCGCAAAAGTGATGTCGACCTCGTCGGGATTCAAGGTGACGCCGCCCGGTACTAAGGCGACCTCATCGAAACCGTATGCGCGCCGAGCGCGGCGGCCAATCCCAATCTCGAGGCCAGACTGCTCCCCGGAAATCTCTTCTCGGGTCTCGATCCGGCTCTGATTCAGGGTGTGTTTACTCCATTGAATGGGGCGGGGTTCGCTGATTATACCCGGACACTATCCTGTGATCGATGTACCGAACGCTCGAGTACCTGAACGGTATCTCGGACTCGGACGTGGCTCGCCTGCGCGCAGTCGGAATCCGTCACACCAACCAACTCCTTCACCGCGCGTCCCTCGACATCGACCGCAAGCGTCTGTTCAAGAAGACCGGGATCACGACCGACCGCCTTCTCGAGTTCGTGCACCAATGCACCATGCTCGAGGTCTCGGGCATGGATCGGTGGATTCCACTGGTCCGCCGCCTTGGCATCAACTCGATGCAGGACCTTCGCGCGCAGAACGACAAAGCCCTTCACGCCAAGCTTGTTGAAGCTATCGGTCTAGCCGGGGCGCCGGGCGTGACCGATGTGCAGTACTGGATCAGCCAGGCTACCGGGCTCGACATCGTCGAAGCGCCTGAGCCCGAGCGCCAGGTTCCGGTCATCAAATAGAGGTCAATCCTCGAGCGCGGCGCGGACTTAGAGAAAGACACCTTTCCGCAGCTTCAGGTTGTCGTAGATCCCGCGCTGGATCGTATCGCGCACATCGTCGGCCAGCGCCATCACCTGGTGCTGGTCTTCGGCCGCGCTCGGCGGCAGGTCCGAGACTTCGACCGGGGCGTGGAACTGGATTCGCCACTTGCTCGGCAGCGGGATCATGCCGAGCGGTCCAAGCCACGGCCAGAACGGAGTCACCGGAAAGTAAGGGAGGCCAAGGAACCGCGCCACCGGCCTGAGGTCGCCAAGCATCGGATAGATCTCTTCCGACCCCACCACGGAGATCGGAATGATAGGTGCTCCGGCCCGGATCGCCGTGGCGGCGAATCCGCCTCGCCCGAACCGGCGCAACCGGTAGCGCTCCTTGAATCCTTTTCCAGTGCCCCGCGTGCCCTCCGGAAAAACCAGCACGAGCTCGTCGCGCTCGAGCAGCCTTCGCGTGTCCTCGGGATGACCGACCGCCTGCCCCGTCCTGCGCAGAAACCAGCTCATCACCGGCATGCCCATGAACTGGCTCGCGACCAGCGCGCGGACGTGACGCGGATGTGAGTGCTCGGTGAAAACGGCGGTCTTGATCATTGCCCCGTCCCACGGCAGCACACCTGCGTGATTGGCGACGAGCAGCGCGCGTCCCGTGGCCGGCACGTGCTCGACGCCGGTCGTCTCGACGCGCCAGTAGTCGCGATACAGCGACTTGAAGATCGCGATGAAGGATTCGGTCCATTGCGGATCGAAGCCGAAGTCGTCGACCATGTAGTTCGGCCCGCGCCGAGCGAGCTCGCGCTGCTGATAGATGAACTGGACCACCTCCATGATCCGGTTCATGTCGATGACTTCGCGGCCGGTCAGCGCGTGCAGCCGCGACGACATCTCGGCGGCGGCCTGCAGGGCGGCGAACGGCGCCTGGCGCTGCAGGCGGCGGATCGACTTGGGCAGGCGGAAACCCTGCGCGGGCGCGACGATCTCCGCCTTTTTGGCGGTGGCCCGCCTCTGCGCGGGCGTCTTTTCGGCGATCAATTTCGATCCTCGCCGTTTATGGGGAGGTGGCGCCCAGCGCCCGAGGGGCTGAGCCGCCCTTCCCTACGGCGCCTCTGCTGCAGATACACCTGCAGCTCGTATTCCTGCGGCGGTGACGGCGATTCGATCAGCTCGGCCAGCTTGCCACGCGCCAACGCATCCATGGCTTGCCGGGAGCTGTAGGCGGGCGACCACCGGAACTCGCTCACTGATCGCGCGCAATCCATGACCGAGCCGAAAGCGATCATCTCGGCAAGGTGCGTGGGAAGGTCGACCCCCGCCAGCATCCTGAGGCCGAGCAGGGAGAGCCAGCGGCCGTACGGCGGGAGGATCGGCGTGGCCCGACCGCCCATGATCCCGATTGCCTGGCTGAGCAAGACCACGCCGGCGCCGGCGATGTTGAAGGCGCCGGGGTGAGCTCCCACCACGGACCGGATGATCGCCTCGGCCGCGTCATCCTCGTGGAGCAGCTGGAGGCGCGGGTCGTAGCCCGCGAACGTCGGAACGATGGGCAGCGAGAGGTAGCGCGCGAGGCTCGTGTCTTCGCTCACCCGATAACCCAAGCGCAGCACGGTCACATCGCAACTTTCGTTGCGCAGAGCGAACTCGCTCACGAGCTGCTCCATCTCGAGAAGGTCGCGGGTCACGCCGGACGCGATCCGGTCCCAGTTGATCATGTCCTCGGAAAAGAAGGACGGATCGTTCGGTCCGGCGCCGTAGATGGCCTGGCTCGACTTGACGACGAGCTTGCGGACCGGGCTCGACGGCGCCGCGCATCCGACGAGCAGATTCATCGTGCCGATGACGTCGGTTTCGTGAATCGAACGTTCGTCGTGCGGCGAATCGACCATCACGGCCAGATGCACCACCGTGTCGATGTGAAGCTGGCGAACGAGCTTTCCGATCACCGAGAGACGTGTGTCGGCGTGCACGAAGTCCATCTCTTCGAGCGCGCTCACCGGATCGCCGACATCGCAGCCGAACAGGTGCGGCACCTGCGGGGCGAGGCGTCGAGCAACCTCGGCGCCGAGAGGATTGGAGACGCCCGTGACGAGGACACGGTTGGGACGAAAGGGGGCCATCGACCCCTCAATCTACTGCCTCTATGCCAAAGGGGGGTTCCGCGGGGGGATCCTGATCCCCCGGCTTTTATCCCAGTGGGGCTGAAGCCCGGATTCACTCCGGGCGTCCCCAGGCCCAGCA
>VBHJ01000076.1 GCA_005887685.1 Chloroflexota bacterium
GCGAATCGATTGCCTCGGCGATGGCGCCGTCGATGGGATTCGAGCCGCAGGACGTGTTGGAGATGCCGCACTTCTTGATCGGCACGATGGATCAGATCGAGGAAGACCTGCGCGCTCGACGCGAGCGCTACGGCTTCAACGACGTCATCCTTCCCGGGGCCGCAGCGGACGAGCTCGGGCCGATCGTGGAGCGCCTCGCCGGCCGGTAAGACGGTAGATTGGTGACGATGGCCACCACCGGTCAGGTCCAGCTGAAAAGAAAGGTGGAAGGCCGCGCCGGCGAGGTGCTGACACCTCAGGCGCTCGGATTCATCGC
>VBHJ01000077.1 GCA_005887685.1 Chloroflexota bacterium
CCAAGGCGCCCGGGGACCTGCAAGACCGGCGGGTCGAGATCACCGGGCCGACCGACCGCAAGATGCTCATCAACGCTCTCAACTCGGGCGCGCGAGTGTTCATGGCCGACTTCGAGGACGCCAACTCGCCGACCTGGGCGAACCTCGTCGAGGGGCAGGTCAACCTCATAGATGCCATCGAACGGCGCATCAACTTCACCAGCCCAGAGGGCAAGGAATACCGCCTGGACGAGAAGGTGGCGACCCTGCTCGTGAGGCCACGTGGTTGGCATCTCGACGAGATGCACGTCGAGCTCGAGGGCAAACCGGTTTCGGGGAGTCTTTTCGACTTCGGGCTGTACTTCTTTCACAACGCGAAGCGCTTGCTCCAGAAAGACAGCGGACCCTACTTCTATCTGCCAAAGCTCGAGAGCCACCTCGAAGCGCGCCTGTGGAACGACGTCTTCAACTTCGCGCAGGACGAGCTCGGCATCCCGCGCGGCACGATCCGGGCCACGGTCCTCATCGAAACGATCCTCGCCGCGTTCGAGATGGAAGAGATTCTCTATGAGCTCCGGGACCACTCGAGCGGTTTGAACGCGGGACGTTGGGATTACATCTTCAGCATCATCAAGAAGTTCCGCAACCGCCCAGAGTTCGTGCTTCCCGATCGGGCCCAGGTCACCATGACGGTTCCATTCATGCGCGCGTACACGGAACTTCTGGTCAAGACCTGCCATCGGCGGGGCGCGCATGCGATGGGTGGCATGGCTGCGTTCATTCCCTCGCGCCGCGACCCGGAGGTGAACCGGGTTGCGCTGGCGAAGGTCAAGGAGGACAAGGACCGGGAGGCCGACGACGGCTTCGATGGGACCTGGGTCGCACATCCAGATCTTGTGCCGACGGCGACCGAGGCGTTCGACAGGGTGCTGGGCGATAGGCCGAATCAGCTCGAGCGCCAGCGTCCGGAGGTTTCGGTCACAGCGTCCCAGCTGACTGACGTGAAGGTGCCGGGCGGGACGATCACCGAAAACGGATTGCGAATGAACGTCGGTGTTGGCATCCAGTACATCGAGTCATGGATGCGGGGGACCGGCGCTGCCGCGATCAACAACTTGATGGAAGACGTTGCAACAGCGGAGATCTCACGATCGCAGGTGTGGCAGTGGGTGCGGCATTCGTCGCGGTTGAGCGAGGGCCCGACCGTGAACGCGGACCTCGTGCGCGAGATCGCTGACGATGAGATGTCAAGCCTGCGCGAGCGCTACGGGGAGGAGGTCTGGTCGAAGGGCCGATTCGGCGAAGCGCGCACGGTGTTCGAGGAGGTCGCTTTGTCGAAGGACTTCCATCCCTTCCTGACCGAGGTCGCGCTCAAGCACATCGACTGACGGCGTCTTAACAGGCTGGGTTGAAACGCTGTTTTTCGAGCCGTAGGCTGCCCGCTGGTGTGCCGGTTGGGGGCGGGGCCGGACGGGGTGGGGGGCGGGCCCGCTAGAGGACTGGCCTGGTTTGTGGGGGCAGCGACTGCGGCCCTTACTTCTGCGGAGCCGGCGCCGGTGGCTTGCCTGGCAGGCGGCGCCACTGGCGCGGCCCGACGCCGTTGTTCGGGTTACCGAGCACGAACGCCACCGCGGAAGGCTTGACCATGCAGCTGTCCTTGCGCACCACGCTGCGCTCGCCGCCTTCGTGGTGTTCGATGATGACCGTCCGCTCGAGGACGGCGCGAACTCGTACCGGCTTACCGTTCACCACCGCGTTGAAGCCGCCGCTGACCTCGTGGTTGGGAGGGGGAACGATGGTGGCCAGCGAGACGAGTTCGACGGTTTTGCTCATGTAGTGGCTTCCCTCGGGCTAGGCGGCGGGTTACGCCGCGGAAATCAGCAGGTGCCGACGCGTGCGGCAGCAGCGAATGTTACCAGAGGCGCTTTGCCCGACTTGCCGGGCCCGTCGAGGCGCTTAGGCTGCTGAGCTCTGCTGTTCCTGCAGCCGGAGCTGGCGGGCTGCCTCACGGCCGCGCCGCGCGGCTTCCTTGCTCGCAAGGTGGCGGACGCGCAGCTGTCGCGGGTCCACGAACAGGCGCCTGCGGTTGACCAGGACCTTCGGCTCGCCCGGGGCGGGCTCGATCACGGCCGTGCGCTCGAGGACCGCGGTCACCCAGACACGCCGGCCGTCGTCCACCTCGGCTTCGAAGTCGGGGAGGATCTCGTCGTCTTCGTCCATCGAGACGTTGTCCAGGCGCACAAGGTCTGTGCGGGCCTTTTCAACGCTCTTACGGTTGGTTGCCATGCTCATATCCCACTTACCCGATAACGGCCGAGGCCAAACGGAGTACCGCACCGCCGGCCAGACAGGTCACGGTAGGAATACCGGATTGGTAACACTCCGTATTCCCGCGATCTTCGCACGGGCGCTCCCTAGGAGATTACCCGCCTGAGGTCGAGCACGGTTTCAGCAGGCGCCCATTCGAGAGGGGTCTCGAATGCCGCCCCGAAATGGCGGCCGTATTCGTGGGCAGCGGCCTGGGTGTTCACCTTCCGGCCGCTGACGGCCTCGACCGAGGTCGGTCGGAGATCAGCATGCCCGCATGGGACGATGCCCTCGAAATACCCAAGGTCGGTGGTCAGGTTCAGCGCGAAGCCGTGGCTGACCACTGAGCGGTTGAGCTTGATCCCGATCGCGGCGAGCTTCTCGCCCCCTCGCCAGACTCCGGTCAGGCCTGGTTCCCCGGGCTCAGCATCTATCCCCAGCTCCTGCAGATAGTCGATGAGCGAGCGCTCCAGGCGCTCGAGGTACTGCGGAATCGTCAATTCGAACCGCGCCAGGTCGAGCACCGGATATCCGACCAGCTGGCCAGGACCGTGGTACGTCGCCTCCCCGCCCCGGTCTGACCACACCACGTCCACCTGACGCCGGCCCTGCTCCGACTCATCCCAGAGCAGGTCGTCCGCCGACGCCGCCTTGCCCATGGTGAACACGTGCGGATGTTCGAGCAGGAGCAACGTGTCGCGGCCTCGCCCCCCGCGCAGCGCCCTGACCAGCTCGGCCTGGAGGTCCCAGGCTTCGCGGTAGGGGACGCTACCCAGCCAGGAGGCTCTTACGGACGGCAGGGATCTGCTCATCAGCGTGGTAGGAGGACCGCACCAGCGGGCCGGCCTCAACATGGCCGAACCCCATGGCCAGCGCCTGCTCTTTCAGTCGGACGAATTCCTCCGGCCGGTAGTAGCGCACCACCTCAGCGTGCTTCTTTGATGGTCGAAGGTACTGACCGACCGTCAGGACGTCGATGTTGTGGGCTCGCATGTTTCGGAACACCTCGAGCAGCTCGTCCTCGGTCTCGCCGAGGCCGACCATCAGCCCCGACTTGGTGACCATGTCCGGGGCGAGCGATTTGACATGGCGCAGCAGCGCAAGGCTGTTGGCGTAGACGGCCTTCGGACGGATGCGCGTGTAGAGGCGCGGCACTGTCTCGGTGTTGTGATTGAAGATGTCGGGCCTCGCCTCGACCACCGTGCGCACGGCGTTGAAGTCGCCCTGGAAATCCGGTGTCAGCACCTCGATCGTGGTGGCGGGGCTGCGGCGCCGGATGGCGCGAATTGTCCGGGCAAAGATTCCCGCACCGCCGTCCTTCAGGTCGTCGCGGTCGACCGACGTGATGACCGCGTGCTTGAGTCCCAGCTCAGCTACTGATTCGGCCACACGCAAGGGCTCGCCCAGGTCGAGCTCCGCGGGCCGGCCCGACGTGACCGCGCAAAACCGGCACGCCCGCGTGCAGACGTCGCCCAGGATCATGAAGGTCGCGGTGCGGCGATTCCAGCAGTCGAAGATGTTCGGGCAGCGGGCCTCTTCGCACACGGTGTGGAGGCGACGGCCCTGGACGATCTGCTTGAGCTCTTTGAAGTTGCCGCCCTCGGTCACCCGGACGCGGATCCATTCCGGTATCGGCTCGAGTCGCAGCGGTTCGGAGGAGCTCACAGCCGAATGCTACCGGGCGTCCATTCCTCGAGCCCTTTCTTGATCGCGCCAAGGAACTGGCCCGCCATCATGCCGTCGATGATCCGGTGGTCGAAGCTGAGGCACATGTTCATGATGTGTCGCATCGCGATCGCGTCATCGATCACGACAGCGCGCTTGACGATCGACTCCGTCGTGAGGATGGCCGCCTGCGGCTGATTGATGATCGGCTGGCTGGCGATCGAACCGGTCGCGCCCGTGTTGTTCAGCGTGAACGTGCCGCCCTGCACGTCGTCCGGCTTCAGCTGCTTGTTGCGGGCACGCTCGACGAGGTCGTTGGTGACCCGCACCAGGTCGGTGAAACCGAGCCGGTCCGCGTCCTTGACCACCGGGACGATAAGGCCGTCCGGGATGGCAACCGCAATCCCCAGGTTGATGTAGCGCTTCAGGATCACGCCTTCGTCGGTCCATGAGGAGTTCAGCCAGGGAAACTGCTTGAGGGCGTCGCAAACCAGCTGCGCGACAAATGGCATATAGGTCAGCGACGTGCCGTGACGCGCCTTGAAGTTGTCCTTTTCCGCCTCTCGGTAGCGCACCAGGTTCGTCACATCGATCTCTTGCAGCGTCCATGCGTGCGGCGAGGTCGCGAGGCTTCGCACCATGTGTTCGGCGATCGACTTGCGCATCACGCTGAGCTTCACGAGCTCCTCGCGCTTGCCATCTCGAGAGGGCGCAGCCGTGGGGGTGGACGGGGCGGCCGGCCCTTGTTGCGGTGCCGCAGCCTGACCTCCGCCGACAGCCGCCAGGACGTCATCGCGGGTCACGCGTCCGCCCAGACCAGAACCCTGTAGCGAAGACGGGTCGATGTTGTGTTCGGCTGCGAGCTTGCGCACCGCTGGTGAGAGGCGCTGCCTTTCGCCACCGTTCGACGCCTCCGCGGGAGGGGCTGCCACCGGCGCCGGGGCTCTGGCGCCAGCCGGCTCGGGGGGAACCTCCGTATGGGCGGCGCCCGCCTCGCGTTCCTTGGCCGGCGCGCCTGCCGCGGCCGTCTCGATCTGCGCGATGACCGCGCCGACACGGACCGTCTCACCCTCGGCGACGGCGATCTTGACGAGCTTGCCCTCGAACGGCGAGGGGATCTCGGCGTTGACCTTGTCGGTCACGACCTCGACGATCGGCTCGTCGCGCTTGACGAAGTCCCCCTCGTGCTTGAGCCATTTGTCGACCGTTCCCTCGGTCACGGATTCGCCCAGCTGGGGCATCTTGATTTGCGAAACGCCCATGCGGGCTCCTCCTCGCTAAGCGGTCGGTCTTTTGGATCTGTTTCTTGGAGGCGACGCCCAGAATCGAACTGGGGATGGAGGTTTTGCAGACCTCTGCCTTACCACTTGGCTACGTCGCCGCCGCTTCGGACTCGATTCTAAGATCCCCACGAACCCAGAGCCGGCGGCGTGAGTTCGCGGGGACCTCCCGATAAACCCGTGGGCCCGTGCCGCCCTACTCTTGGCGGAACGTGGCTGAGCAGCGCTTCCGGGACGTCATGGCGCGGCTTCCGGCGGGTGTCGTCGTGGTCAGCGCCCGCCTGGGCGACGAGTTCCGCGGACTTACCGTGAGCAGCCTCGTCTCGATCTCTCTCGAGCCGCCTATGATCCTGGTCGGCCTGGAGCATGTCTCGGCGACGCGGTCGGCCATCCTCGAGACCAAGGCGTTCAACGTCAGCCTGCTCACGCGCGCCCAGGAATTCATCGCCGATCGCTTCGCCGGCCGTGCCCCTTCGATCGACCCGAAATGGAGCACGCTGCCCCACCGCCTCGGCGCCAACGGCATCCCACTCGTCAACGGTTGCGCCGCGTGGCTCGAATGCCGCCTCAGCCAGGTCCACCCGGCCGGAGATCACGATATCTGCGTCGGCGAGATTGAGGGCGCGGCGGTGGGCACCGGCGATCCGCTGATCCTCTGGGATCGCGCTTTCTGGTCCCTGCACTAATAAGGTAGATCGTCCTCGTCCATTCCGAAGTGGTGCCCGACCTCGTGCAAGATGGTGCGCCGCACTTCCTCGACCAGCTCCGCCATCGTGTGCGTCGACTCCTCGTGAGATCGCTTGTACAGGGTTATCCGTTCGGGCAACCCCTCACCCGCCCCAAGGGCGCCCGCACCCTCATACAGTCCCATCAGCCCCTCGGTCGAGTGCTCCTCGACCAGGAAAACCGTGTTCTCCAGGTAGGGCTGAAATTCCTCGGGGATCGAGTCTATGGCTGCCTGCGCCGCGTCCTCGAATTGCTTCATGCTCACCCGCATGCATGAATTGAAGCGCGTGCTGGTCGTCGGGGCGGGCACCATGGGCTCGCAGATCGCGCTGCAGACCGCGTTGGGCGGACGCCACGACGTGACCCTTGTGGACACTGTCGAGGGCCAGCTCGAGAGGGCCCGCGCCCAGAACCGCAGGCTGGTCGATCGCTCAGTCGAGAAGGGCAGGCTGACCAGGGAACAGGCGGACCAAGCGCTCGCCCGCATCGCCGACTCGAGCGACCTCGCCACCGCCGCCGCCTCAGCCGACCTTGTGATCGAGGCGGTGATCGAAAATTTCGACGCCAAGAAGAGTGTGTTCGAGGCGCTCGGCAAACACGCGAAGAAGACGGCAATCCTCGCCAGCAATTCGAGCACCATCGCGATCAGCCGGCTGGCCGACGTCAGCGGCCGGCCCGAGATGTGCTGCAACATGCACTTCTTCCACCCGGTCACGGTCATGCAGCTGTGCGAGGTCGTGCGCGGCCCGAAGACCTCGGCGGAGACTGTGGATGCCGCGATGGAGTTCGTGCGGAGCATCGGGCGCACGCCTGTGCTGCTGCAGAAAGAGATCTGGGGATTCATCGTCAATCGCATCCTGTTCGCGGCTTCCGAGGAGGCGATGCGGCTCCTCGAGGGCGGCTACGCCAGCGCGGAGGACATCGACGTCGCGGTGCAGAAGGGCTTGAACTGGCCGATGGGTCCGTTTCACCTGCTCGACTTCAGCGGCCTCGACATCTTCTACGGGGCGATGAAAGACCGTCAGGCGCAGGGCGAGGGCGGAGACGCCCCCGAGGTATTGCGCAAGCTGGTCGAGCAGGGGCGGCTGGGCAAGAAGACGGGCAAGGGCTTTTTCGACTACGAGTGACCGGGGGTCGTGGAGGCAAAATTGACCTTGCCCCCGTAGCCCAATGGCAGAGGCAGCCGGCTTAAACCCGGTCCAGCGCGGGTTCGACCCCCGCCGGGGGTATTCATCGCAGGCCTACAATCGACTCACGATGGACCTCAGGTTCGAAGAAGATCCCGACGAAGAGCCCGATGAGCCGGCGCGTCCGGCCCAACCCGACGGAGCTCGCGGCACGGCCGCCGGCCTGGTCCCGTCGGTTGGACTCCCGAGCCGGGATTGGGAGTATTCGACGAAAATTCTGAGCGTGGCCCAGGTTGCTGACGGCGTCACGCTGGTCAAGATCCTCCATGAGGCAGGAGCCGAAGGATGGGACCTGGCCAGCGTGGTCGACGGGGGGGAGAAGCGCGTGATCCTGATGCGCAGACCAAAGCGCTCAGCCCGTGAGTCACGACGGGTGGGTTTCGCGCCTCCGACGCAGAACTGAGCTCACCGCCGCCGCGCCGCCGCCGCCGCATCCTCGTCATCGAGGACGACGTGCCGGTGCGCATGCTGGTCGCCGAGGTATGCCGTCTGCAGGGACACGACGTCATCGAGGCGGGGACAGGCGCGCAGGCCATCGAGCTCGGCCGGAGCTCCCAGCCCGACCTTGTGCTGGTGGACTGGGTCCTGCCGGACATCAGTGGCACCGAGGTCATCCGCGAACTGCGCCGGCAAGGTGTCGTGAGCCCGATGGTGATGCTGACCGGGCGCTCGACCAGGATGGACGAGGTCGTGGGCCTCGAGGTGGGCGCGGACGACTACATCACGAAACCATTCGACTCGCGGATCCTTGCGGCCCGCATCAACGCCCACTTGAGGCGGTCGGCTCTCGCTGAAACCGGCGGTGGTCGCGAGGGGGTCCTGAGCATCGGTGCGCTTCAGATCGACAACGCCGCGCGCCGCGTCAAGGTCGGCGAGGAGGAGATCACGCTCACGATGACCGAGTTCAACCTCCTCGCGGTCCTGGCGGCGAACCCGGAGCGCGTGCTGACGCGAGCGCAGCTGAGGGACAAGGTTTGGGGTTATCCGCACGATCTCGACGACCACTCGGTCGACCCTCACGTGCAGAGGCTTCGCCGCAAGCTTTCGGAGCGTTCGAACACAGGCGTCAGCCTGGAGGCTGTCCCCGGGCTCGGTTACCGGCTCTCGGTCAAGGGCGCTTGACGGAACAGGTCGCCCTTTTCGGGCCCGCGGACCCGGAGCTCCGCATCGTCGAAGACCTGGTGGCGAAGTCGATCGCCGGCGACCCGCCCGAGGTCGCGCTCCCGCTCGCTGAGCTGTTTGCCGCGGGAGGCAAACGAATCCGACCGGCGCTGGTCGTGCTCGCCGCGATGTGCGGAACCTACGACCGGGGCCGCACCATGCCGGCCGCGATGGCGGTCGAGGTCACGCACGCGGCGACGCTGGTGCACGACGACGTGATCGATCGCTCGCCCACTCGCCGTGGCCGGCCATCCGTCGCGGCCGCACTCGGCGACGAGCCGGCCATTGTCATCGGCGATTTCTACTTCGCCAAGGCTTACGAGCTGGCGGCGCTGACGAACACCCCCGAGGTGGTCTCGATCCTGGCCCGGGCTGTGATGGAGATCTGCGCCGGTGAGGTACGGCAGCAGTCGATCCGCTATCGCTACAGCACGAGTGTGGACGAATACATGCATCGCATCGAGGCGAAGACCGCGACCCTCCTCGCGGCATGCTGTGACATCGGCGCCTTGCTCGGCGGGCTGGACGATGCCAAGCGGACCGCTCTGCGCACCTACGGCCGGCTGCTTGGTCTTGCCTTTCAAATCGCAGACGACGTGCTCGACTACGTCGGGACCGAAGGTGAGGTCGGAAAGCCCATCGGGCACGACATTCTCGAAGGCTTCGCGACGCTTCCAGTGATGCTGGCGTCGATCGATCTCGAAGACGACCGCAGGCTTAGTGAGCACGAGGCCCGCGAGATCGTCGAGGCGGTTCGCAACAGCAACGGCCCGCAGCAGGCACTCGATCAGGCGCGCGATCACGCCGATGCGGCGCGCTCTCAGCTGAAAGGAATCGGTGGCGGTGAGGCCGCCTCTGCGCTGGCCGCGCTAGCCGGCTACGTGGTCAGCCGAAAGCTCTAATCTGTCTCACCGTGTCCCGGGTGGGGATGGGTGTGGTGGCATGAGTAGGGTCAGGCTTGTCGGCGTCGGACCGGGGCATCCCGGCCTCGCCACCGTGCAGGCGGTCGAAGCGGTCAAAGAGGCCGACGTGATCCGCAACTGCGACGGTTGCGGTACCGGCCTGCTGCACTTCGCGCCCGCGAACGCTGACATCGCGCCCCTCGAGTCGGTCGACGAGGTGATACGCCTCGCACGCAGCGGGCGAAACGTCACCGTGCTGTTCCCAGGCAACCCATACGCGTTCTCGAGCGGCAGCGAGATCGCCGACAGGCTCGAGCGCGCGGGTGTCGATTTCGAGGCGGTCCCCGGACTGATCGTGGAGCTGGCCGCGCCGGTCATGAGTGGAATCCCCCTCACCATCGAAGGCCTGTCGGCGTCGATCGGATTCGGCCTGGTCACCGGCGCAGAGACGGTGGTCCTCCGGCTCGCATCGGGCTGGTGGGAATCGGGCATCACCGCGCTTCTCCAGAATGGTCGGGCGCCGGAAACGCCCGCGGCGCTGATCCTCAATCCAGGGATGCCGGGCCAGCACCGCGTCACCGCCCCGCTCGGTGAGCTGGCGCGCAAGGCGACCACCTACGGCCTGCGGGGCGATGCGCTGCTCGTGATCGGCCCCGGTGTGAGCATGTCCGAGCGCCTCGACACGCTGTCCCATCGGCCGCTGCATGGCCGTCGGATCCTGATCACGCGCGCCCGTCACCAGGTCGACCCCTTCCGGCGCGAGCTCGTCGACCTCGGGGCCGCGGTGGTCGAGGTCCCCACGCTCGAGATCCGGCGCTTGCCGACGGACGACCGGGTGCGCAACGCGATCAACAACCTGAACCGCACGGCGCTGGTCATCTTTGCGTCGGCAAACGCGGTCGACATCTTCTTTCAGATGCTTTTGACGACGGGCCTCGATGCGCGCGCCCTGCACAACTCGAAGCTGTGCGCGATCGGCCAGGAGACGGCGGATGCGCTTGCGGGCCACGGCCTGCGTCCGGAGCTGGTGACGTCCGAGTACACCGCGGAAGGACTGGCGAACGCGCTCGAAGGCTGGGAGATGCAGGGAATGCGGGTGCTGGTGCCGCGAGCGGAGATCGCGCGCGACGCCCTGCCATCGCTGCTCACCAACCGGGGCGCTGAGGTCGAGATCCTGCCTGTTTATCGAGCGGTCTGCCCCGCTGATGCGGGACCTGCCCTGATGCGGCTGTTTGATGGCGAGGGTGTGGACGTGATCACCTTCACGAGCTCGTCCACCGTCGTCAATTTCGTGCGGGCGTTTCCCGAGGATCGGCTCCCCGCCATCCTTGGCGATGCGGAGATCGCCTGCATGGGACCCGTGACCGCCGACACCGCGCGGAAGCTCGGGCTCGACGTGGCGATCGTCGCCCGCGAGTACACGACCCACGGCCTGGTCCAGGCGATCGCCGAGGCGGCGGCGCGGAAGTGAGCCAGCCGAGATCCCGCCGCGCCGCGCCCGTCGTTCCCGATGAGCTCGAGGCACCGGCGCCGTGGAGTCGCCAGGCGGGGATCGCGCTGCTCGTCATGGGCGTTTTGATCGCGGCTGTAGTTGGGTCAGGGTTGCTGATCAAGCACGCGCTCGCGCCCCTGGTGCCGCCTGCTCTCGCCAATTGCGCCACGTCAGCTCAGATTGCACCGCACGAGTTCATCGGCCCGCAGCCCATGTGCATCTCCGCCACCCAAAAGTTGGAGGCGACGATCACCACCTCGCAGGGCGACATCGTCATCCAACTCCACCCCGAGGTGGCGCCTGTGACCGTGAACAACTTCGTCGTGCTGGCCACCCACGGCTACTACACGGGACTTGTTTTCTGGAAGGCGGAGGACTGGGTCGTCCAGGGTGGAGATCCACGAGGCGACGGGCGAGGCGGCCCGGGTTACACGCTGCCCGAGGAGTCCACGGTCACCCCCTGGGACGTCGGCGCCGTGGGGATGGCGCGGGTGCCGGGCGGCCCGGTCAACGGGAGCCAGTTCTTCATCGAGAAGGCGGCGTGGCCGGGATCCGGGCCGACGTCTGTTTACAACCGGTTCGGCACGGTGACCTCGGGCATGGACAAGGTGCAGGCGCTCTCGGTCAGCGACACGATCACCTCGATCACGATCAAAGTTTCCTGATCTCGGCCTGACGGCGGGCTGACAACACCGGCCTATAATCGCCTCAAATGCCATTTCACCCGCTGTGGATCGTCCTCGCTCTCGTCATCGTCCTGATCATCTTCGGGCCGGGGCGCTTGCCTGAGCTCGGAGGCGCGGTCGGCAAGGCGATGCGCGAGTTCCGGAAGGCAACCACGGATCTCACGAACGAGGTGACCTCCGCCGCCCAGGCCAAGCCTGAGCCGCCGGCCCCCACGGAGAGCACCGCCAAGGGCTCGACGTCCGAGGCTAAGACCTCCAACAACTAGTCGGCGGTGGCCCTACTAGACAGGGTCCTGCAGCGCGGCCCTCGCACGAGGATGCCGGTCGAGGAGCAGCGCATGTCCCTGATCGAGCACCTCGAGGCGCTACGGCGCGCCTTGATCATCTCGCTCATTGCCTGGTCTGCCGCCACCATCGCCGCCATCTTCGTGGCCGGCAAGGTGATCACCTTTCTCATCACTCGGGCCGGCATCGGCCACGCGATATACCTGCAACCAGGCGGTGGAGTGCTCCTGCAGCTGAAGGTGGCGCTTTACATCGGAATCGTGCTCGCGGCTCCGGTGATCATCCAGCAGGTTTGGTGGTTCGTGAGCCCGGGTCTGCATCCGCACGAGCGGCGATACGTGTTGCCTCTGGTGGTGGCGACAATCGTGTTTTTCGCCATCGGCGTCAGCGTCGCCATGTTTGCGCTGCCTCTCTACATCAAGATCCTTGGCTCGCTGGCGCCCAACGACGTCACGTATCTACCGGATATCAGCGAGCTCGTGAGCTTCGTGCTGATCATGGTGATCGGCTTCGGCCTGGTGTTCGAGCTGCCCGTCGTGCTGTTCGTGCTCGGCATGCTGCGGATCATCAGCTCGCGCTGGCTGAGCAAGCGGCGGCCTTACTGGTTTCTGGCCCTTGCTCTGATGGCAAACTTCCTGACCCCAGGGGTGGACCCGCTGACGCCTATGATCATGTTCATTCCTCTCTACGTGTTCTTTGAGGGCACGACGCTATTACTGAGACTTCTGGGACGGTGACAGGCACGGCCACGCGCCGCGATACGCGCGCGCCGGACCAGTTGCGACCGCTAAAGATCGAGCTCGGCGTCAACGTGCATGCCGAGGGCTCGTGCCTGATCGAGATGGGGCGCACGCGCGTGTGGATCACAGCCAGCGTCGAGGACCGTGTGCCGATGCACCGTCGCGGCAGCGGCCAGGGTTGGATCACGGCCGAGTACTCGATGCTTCCCCGCGCCACACACGACCGAGGATCGCGGGAGTCGATCCAGGGCCGGTTGGGCGGACGGACGCATGAGATCCAGCGCCTGATCGGCCGCTCGTTGCGTGCGGCGGTCGACATGGGCAAGATCGGCGAGCGGACGATCACGCTCGACTGCGATGTGCTGCAGGCCGACGGCGGCACGCGCACGGCATCCATCACCGGCGCGTTCGTCGCCCTGTACATGGCGATCAAAAAGATGAAGGACGCGCGGATGATCACCGAGATCCCGGTGCGCCAGCATCTGGCCGCGGTCAGCTGCGGGATCGTCGACGGGACGCCGCTGCTCGACCTGGACTATTCGGAGGACTTCCACGCGTCGACCGACCTCAATTCCGTGATGACCGAGGACGGCCGGCTGGTCGAGCTGCAGGCCACCGCCGAGGGTGCGCCCTACACGCGGACCGAGCTCGACTCGATGCTCGCCCTGGCCTTCAAGGGCATCAAGGAGCTGATCGTCGCCCAGAAGCGGGCGCTCGCCACGC
>VBHJ01000205.1 GCA_005887685.1 Chloroflexota bacterium
ACTCGCGAAGTCGCTGCGCGCCGCGGCCAAGTCGTCTACCTGCATATCGATCCGATTGGCCAATGGCGGATGGAGGCCGGGGCGAATCCACGCGAGGGAACGCTCGCCACCGGGCGTGTGCAGCCGTTTGTCACTGCCCCGGTCACGCTTATGGTGTCGCCGCTCGGGAGCTGCGCCTTCGACCTGCGGAGTGCGGCAGCGGCGGACGCCGTGGCGCTCGACCCTCTCACGTGCGAGATCCGGACACGGTGACGCGGAACGGGAGGCGGGCTTATTTCCAGTTCGTGATGTCGGCGTCCTCGTCTTCGCCACCCGGCTGCCCATCGCGACCGAGCGTGGAGAGGTCGTACCCGGTGGAGTTGTGCTCGCCGGGACTCTTGTAGATATAGGGCCGGCCCCAGGGGTCGAGCGGGACGGCTTTCTTCAGATAGGGTCCGCGCCAGCTGAGTGGGATCGGCTCCCGCGTGGGCTTCTCCTGCAGGGCCTCCAGGCCCTGCTCGCTTGTCGGATATGATCCGTTATCCAAGCGGTAGTTGTCGAGCGCCAGGCCGAGCAGCTCGATCTGGGTGCGCGCGGTCGCGGTCTTTGCTTCCGAGACCCTGCCAAGAATGCGGGGGCCCACCAGCGCCGCGAGCAGGCCCAGCACGATGATCACGACCAGGATCTCGATGAGCGTGAAGCCCCGAGACTTGGTCTCGACCCTGACGGTCGTCATGGCAACTGGAAGCTAGGTGGGGGAATCGCACCGGCAAGGACGCCCATCGGCTGTGGCGACGCCGCAACACGGGGTCTTCGTACCTGTTGAGTTGTCGCAACAGTGCCCCTTGCCGGTTGGCCGAACTGCCTGTGAACGCAGCACTTGCCGCAGCGTTCTGCAGCGCAGCAGTCGGCCCGATCTGTGCCTGCAGTTCCCGGCAACCTCCGACGACGGCGTGGGGACCGAGCTGGACCGTTCGCCTCGCCGTCGTCCGCGAGGGGGGTCCCAATGGCTATCACACGCCCTGGATTCTCTACGAAACGTAGCGTGGCCGAGGTCTACGGCCGGGCTGCCGAATCGCACGCCTCGCTCGACGCCGACATCATCATTGCCAACGCCCCGGACCCGGTGTTCGTGTCCGACCTCGAAGGCAAGATCCTGCAGGCCAACGACGCGGTCTCCCAGCTGCTCGGGTTCCGCCAGGATGAGGTGCTCGAGCAGTCGCTCTCGCGCTTCATCAGCCTCGAAGAAACGCGCGAGTTCACGGCGGCGCTGCGCGAAGTGGTGGAACGCGGTGTCATGCGCAACGTGGTCCTGAACCCGCGCAGCGCCAGCGGCGAGGTCATCCCCACGAGCTTGAACGCCTCCGCGTTGCGGGATCCCGACGGTCGCGCCATCGGCGTGATCGGCATCCTGCGCGACATGCGGGAGCTGGACAAGGCCCGCGCCTACGCCGAAAGCTTGATCAAGCACGCGCCGGACCCGGTGTTCGTGTCGGACCTCGAGGGGAAGATCCTGCAGGCCAACGACGCGGTGTCCGCGCTCCTCGGTTTCCGCCCGGACGAGCTGCTCGAGCAATCGCTGTCGCGCTTCATCAGCCCCGAGGAAACACGGGAGTTCACGGCAGCCCTGCGGGAGGTCGTGGAGCGAGGCGTCACCCGCAACGCCCGCCTCAACCCCCGGAGCGCGAGCGGGGAGGTAATCCCCACGACGCTCAACGCCTCGGCGCTGCGCGACCCGGACGGCAAGGTGATCGGCGCCATCGGGATTTTGCGTGATATGCGGGAGTACGCGCAGGTGGTTCGCGATCTGGAGAAGTCCAAGAGCGAGCTGCAGGAGAAGATCTTGGATCTGGAGAAGTTCGAGGAAGTGGTCGTCGGCCGCGAGCTGAAGATGATCGCCCTCGAGAAGGATCTGGAGAGCTTGCGCAAGGACGTCGAGAGCCTCAGGGCGGGGAGAATCTGATGGCAATGCCGGAGACCGTGGCAGACGATCGTCAGCGGGCGGTCACGGAGCCCGACGCGGCCGCGACGTCCGAGCGCCGGCTCCGCGCGCAAGTGGAGATGCTGGAGCGCCGCCTGCGGAAAGGCGACGAACAGCGCCGCGCGATGCTCCACATCATGAGCGACCTGAACGAGTTCAACAAGCGCCTCACCAACCAGCGCAAGGCCATGCTTCACATCCTGGCCGACTATGAGGAGGACCGCCGACGCCTGGCCAGCCAGACGGAGCGGCTCGACAACTCGCGCCGGGCTCTGCTGCACCTGCTGCAGGACTCGCACAAGGACAAGCTGCGTCTCGAGGCCAGCCGCAAGGCCACCATTCACATCATGGGGGACCTGCGGGAGACCACGGTCGAGGTGCAGCGGCGCGAACAGGAGCTGCGCGACAAACAGGAGCAGCTGGTCCAGGCGGGGAAACTGGCCACGCTCGGCGAGCTCACCGCCGGCGTGGCACACGAGCTCAACAACCCCCTGAACAACACCAGCTTATTCGTGGGCAACGCGATCGACCGCCTCGAGCTCGGCGGGACGGACAACGGGCGGATCGTTACTGAGCTGCGCCACGCCATGCAGCAGGTCCGCAAGGCCACGGAGATCATCTCGCATTTGCGCACGTTCGGTAGGGCGGCCCCCGTCAGCCGCGAGCCGATCTCCTTGAGGCAGGTGATCGAGCGGGCGCTGTCCCTGATGCAGGCGCAGCTGCGGGTGCGCGAGGTCGAGGTCACGATCGATCTGGGCGTGGAGGAGCCCGTGGTCGTCGGGAATTCCATCCAACTGGAGCAGGTGTTCATCAACCTCCTGACGAACGCGCGCGATGCGGTGGCCGACTCGCCACGCAAGGCGATCCACATCTCGGCTACGGTCGGCGCCGCGGCGGTGGAGATCGCGGTCGCCGATACCGGGCACGGGATCCCGCCCGAGCTCGAGCGGCGGATCTTCGATCCCTTCTTCACGACCAAGGAGGTCGGGAAAGGCATGGGTCTGGGCCTCTCCATTACGTATGGGATCATCAAGGAGCACGGCGGCACGATCTCGGTCGTGAGCGCGCCCGGCGAAGGCGCTGCGTTCCTGATCCACCTGCCCCTCGCGCCCGCCGCCACCGAGGAGACCTCCGCGGCATGACGCACCCGCACGTCCTCATCGTCGACGACGACCCGGCCTTGCTGCAGGCGCTTCCCGAGGCCCTCAAGCTCCGCATGAGCGGGCTGATGGTGGACACGGCCGACTCGGCGGCGGCCGCGCTCGACCGGATCGCCGCCCGGGACTACAATGCGATCGTCACCGACATCAAGATGCCGGGGATGGACGGGTTCGCGCTCTTGGACGAGATCCGGGCGCGCCGGCCCGACACGCCCACCCTGATGATCACCGGGCATGGCGAGCGTGCACTGGCGGTCAAGTCTCTCCGCCGCGGGGCCTGCGACTTTGTGCAGAAGCCGATCGACCGGGATTACTTCGTGGCGTTGTTGTGCC
>VBHJ01000206.1:0-200 GCA_005887685.1 Chloroflexota bacterium
CGGTCCGATCGCCGACCTGAAGAAGCTGGCGCAGGCGCGGCTGGGCCAGCTCGAGCAAGCTGGGGACAGCCGAGCTCACCTCTACGGCGCCGACGAGACCATGCTGGGCGGGCTCAACTCCTTTTATCTACTGGTAGACAAGCCCGAGGTGTACGGGTTGCCGCCCGATCCAAAGCTGCCGTCGCGGAATCTCAAACCCT
>VBHJ01000206.1:206-4391 GCA_005887685.1 Chloroflexota bacterium
CTGGTCCACGCTGGGGGCGGTCGCGCTGGCGATCCTCGGCGTCTTCAGCTTCCGCGAGCGCGGGGCCCGCGATGTCTAACACGTTCTTCACCGCGTCCCCTCACTGGCGATGGCTGATTACCGCCTACTTCTTCCTGGGCGGCCTGGCCGGAGGCAGCTACTTCGTCGCCACCATGATGCATCTGTTTGCGAAGAGCCCGGATCGCCGGATGGTCCGTCTCGGCTATCTGGTTCCTTTCCCGCTGGTCTGCCTTTGCGGGCTCGTGCTCACCGTGGACCTCGGACGGCCGGAGCGCTTCTGGCACATGCTGGTCCAGTCCGAGACCTTCCGGCCGATGATAAAGACGTACTCTCCGATGTCGAGCGGCGCGTGGGTGCTTCTGCTCTTCAGCGGGTGTGCCTTTCTCTCCTTCCTCGCCGCCCTCGCCGAGCGGGGCCGGCCGGACTGGCCGATCCTTCGGCGGCTGGACCCGGCCGCACGCGCGGGTCGGCTGCTCACGGCGATCGGAGCTCTGCTCGGCCTGTACCTGGCGGGCTACACCGGCGCGCTGCTCTCCGTCACGAATCGACCCATATGGGCGGATACCTCCTTTCTTGGATTGACCTTTCTCGTCTCGGGAGCGTCCACTTCGGCGGCGCTTCTCATCCTCCTCGGCTCTTGGATGGGGGCGTCGCCACGCAGCGTGCATTCGCTCGAGCGCTTCGACCGATCGGTCCTGATTCTCGAAGCTCTCGCGCTGGCCGCGTTGATCGTATCGCTCGGCCGGGTCGCTACCGTGTGGCTGAATGGCTGGGGTCTTCTCCTGGCCGCCATGGTCCTGGGCGGAATCGCGCTGCCCCTGGTGCTCGCGTGGCGGCGGCCGGTTCCGGATCGCCAGGGATGGATAGGGCCCGTGCTGGTCCTTCTCGGCGGGCTGCTCCTCCGCGTGGTCATCGTCTTCTCTTCGGATCGGCTGTGATGAAGCCGTGGCTGGGCTCCCTCTCTCTTGCTCTGGCGGCGGCGGCCATCATCGGCTGTGCCAACCCGGAGGCCGAGCGGACTCGTGGCGGGGGCCGCGGAGCCGACGGCGGCAATCACCCGGCCGGGCCGGTCCAGATCCACGAGGGCGCGAGCATGTACTACAAGACGCCGACCGACGGCCGCGGCATCGGTCGTCACGCCGACATCGGCGGCACCGTTCCTGGGCGAGGGCGATAGCATGGCGCGCGGCAAATCCGGTGGAGCTTTCCTTTCCACGCTCGATACCGAGCATGCCGAGTGGCGGCCCTTGCTCGCGCTCGTCGAAGCGGCGCTCGGTGAAATGGAGCGTCCAGTATGGTCGGAATCGGTGCCGGCGCGCGAGCACTCTGCGGCCATCGGGGAGCCGCTCGTGTCGGGCGCGATCATGCAGGTTACTCCGGACCTGGTGCGCCGCTGGGTTCATCGGGCGATGACGATTGCCAGTGCCGGAGCGTCAGCCATACCCTTCGCCGACGCGCTGGCCGCCGGCCGACTCGACCACCTGGCCCTCTTCGAGGCCGCCGTGGCCGGGGATCCGAATCGCCTCGACGACCTCGCGCAGGCGGCAGGAGATGATCGTGGTGTCTTGAAGGTCGTGGGGCCGATTCTTGCGATGCCGATTCTCCACGCGTGCCGGCGGGCCTGGACTCCTCTGGTGCCCGCCGCGTGGGCGGAGGGCTACTGCCCGATCTGTGGCGACTGGCCAGCCCTCGCCGAGACCCGGGGACTCGACGGCCAGCGACGGCTTCGCTGCGGGCGCTGCGGCGGCGACTGGCGAACGGAACGGCTGCGCTGTCCCTTCTGCGGAGAGCGCGGTCACGAAAATCTCGGCTCGCTGGTGTCGGAGGGATCCGAGCAGCAGACGGTCGACGTCTGCGAGCGATGCCGATACTACGTCAAGGCCGTCACCGCGCTGGTGCCGATCCGGCCCGAGGACGTGTTCCTGCAAGATCTCGCCACGCTGGTCCTGGATGTCATCGCGCTCGAGCGTGGCTATGGCCGGCCGACCGCGAAAGGACGACGGGTGCAGGTCGTGGCCAAGCCGTCGCGGCTGCGGACACTCTTTCGGCTACACCAATGGACGACGGGCGGAGCGCGATGATCGGTTTGCGACCGGCCGGCGCCTGTCGCGCGTTGCTGGCGGCCCTCGACGTATCCGAGGGCAGGCGCGGGCGTCGCAAGCGCGACACCACGCCGGACGCCATTGGGATGTCGCTCAAGCGCCAGCTCCTCGAGCAAGCCGTCCTGTCCGATCCGGAGCCGGAGGCTTTCGAAGCCTGGCTGCTCGAGCGCTGCCTCTCCAGCGAGGCGGCCTCGACGGGAGCGATGCGCGCCATGGCCCAGGAAGTGCTCACGGAGTGGAGACTGACGGCCGCCTCCGTGCAATTCAGGGACTGGCTCGCGGCCGGGGCTCCGTCGGATGACCGGACGCCGTGATCACATCCGTCGTGGGCGCGAAGGCCTGCGACGGCGCGGGCAGCTTTTACGCCGGCGACGTGCATCGCCGGGCCGAAAAGATGTAGGCTTCCGCCATGTGGATCGTCCGACTCGCCCTTCGCAGGCCCTACACGTTCGTCGTCCTCGCCCTGCTGATCGGGGTCCTGGGCGTCGTGTCCATCGTGAGCATGACCGTGGACATCTTCCCCGCCATCAACATCCCGGTCGTCACCGTCATCTGGAACTATTCCGGGCTGTCCCCGACCGAGATGCAGGGTCGAATCGTCACCATCAGCGAGCGGGCCTTCACCACGACGGTGAACGGGATCGAGCATATCGAATCCGTGTCGCTCCGTGGCGTGGCCGTCACCCGCCTCTACTTTCATCCCAACGTGCCGATCGAGGCGGCCATCGCGCAGGTGAACGCCCAGGCGCAGCAGATCGTGCGGGCGTTGCCCCCCGGAATCTTTCCACCACAGATTATCCAGTACAACGCCGCCAGCGTTCCCGTCCTCCTGGCGAGCTTGAGCAGCGATCAGCTGCCGGAACAGGAGCTCAACGACCTTGGCAACAGCTTCATCCGCACTCAGCTCGTCACCGTCCAGGGCGCGTCTATCCCGCTGCCCTATGGCGGCAAGGTGCGCGTGGTGAACGTCGACATCGACCCCGACGCTCTGTATTCGCGGGGGCTGTCACCACAGGACGTCTCCAACGCGATCCTCACTCAGAACGTCATCCTGCCCGCCGGCACGGCGAAGATCGGGTCGCGCGAATACGACATCGCGACCAGCAGCAGCCCGGAGATCCTCGGCGACCTGAACAACATCCCCGTTCGGTACGTGAAAGGGGTCATGGTGTACGTGAGGGACGTCGCCTTCGTCCACGACGGGTTCAATCCTCAGACCAACCTCGTCCGGCGTGACGGGCGCCATTCCGCTCTCCTACCAATCCTGAGCAACGGCAGCGCCTCGACCCTGACGGTGGTCGCCCAGGCGCGCCAGCTGATGCCCAAGATCCTGGCCGGCCTGCCGCCGAGCCTCAAGGTCGACTTCCTCTTCGACCAGAGCGTCTTCGTGCGGGCGGCCATCACCGGAGTCCTCCACGAAGGGGCAATCGCCGGCTGCCTGACGGCGCTCATGATCCTGCTGTTCCTGGGGTCCTGGCGGAGCACCCTGATCGTCATCACGTCGATCCCCCTGTCGATTCTCACCTCCATCATCATGCTCAACGCCCTGCACCAGTCGCTCAACGTGATGATGGTGGACGACGCCACGGTGGAGATCGAGAACAACCATCGCCACATGGACCTGGGCAAGCCGCTGCGACAGGCCATCCTCGACGGCGCCGCGGAAGTTGCAACGCCTGCGTTCGTTGCGACGCTGTCGATCTGCATCGTCTTCGTGCCGATCCTGTTCCTCGGCGGAGTGGGGGGCGCGCTATTCGCCCCGCTGGCCATGTCCGTCGTCTTCGCGATGCTCGCCAGCTACCTCCTCTCGCGGACGCTCGTGCCCACCATGGTGCTGTACCTGCTGGCGCCGGAGGCTCGCGCGCGCCACGCTCGTGACGGCCACGGCTCGCAGGCGGGCGGGGCGCCCGGGGCCGGACCTCTGATCCGCCGGTCCTTCTTCGGTCGGATTTCCGAGTCGTTCGAATCCCGTTTTCTCAGGCTCACCTCCGCCTACGAGGGCGCGCTCGACTGGGGGCTGACCCACGCGCGTGTGCTGATCGTGGTGTTCCTTGCCTTCGCC
>VBHJ01000078.1 GCA_005887685.1 Chloroflexota bacterium
TCTCGTCTTGAGCCACGAGCCCGACCAGCCGGCCGGCTACCTCGAGGAAAACGGCCAGTGGCGTCCTGAGCCGCGCCTGACGTGAGCTTCACCACCGCGGACGGGCGCAAGCTGACCTACCGCAAGCTCGGCCACGGACCGGTGCTCGTGTGTCACCCGGGTGGGCCGGGATTTTCGGCCGACTACTTCGGCGACCTGGCAGCGCTGTGGGAGCAGTACACGCTGATCATGCTCAACCCGCGCGGCACGGGCGCATCTGAAAGGCCCGCCGACCGCAGGGCATACGGCATCGACGACTACGTCGACGACGTCGAGCAGCTCCGGCAGCACCTGGGGCTCGAGCGCATGCTCCTTCTCGGGCACTCGCACGGCGGCGTGGTCGCGCAGGCGTACGCCGCCAAATATCCGGATCATGTGCGGCGGCTCGTGCTCGCGTCGACGCTGGCCCGCTTCGGCCCGGACCAGGAGCAGGCGATGCGACAGGGGATGGACAGGCGGAGCGCCCAGCCATGGGCCGCGGACGCAGCCGCGGCGCTGGAGGCGGAGCAGGCGGGTAATTTCACGTCGGACCAGGAGCTGAGCGAGCTGGTCTTTCGCGAGCTGCCTCTGTACTTCGCGCATTACGGCGGTGTCGAGGCCGGCTACGTCGACACGTTGAGGACAGAGGTCGTCAACGCGGACGCGCTGAAGCTCTTCAACGAGGAGATCTTCACGACGTTCGACCTGCGCGGCCGCCTGCCGGCGATCAAGTGCCCGACGCTGGTCATCACCGGGGACGAAGACTTCATCTGCGGCCCGCTGTGCGCGCAGGAGATCTGCGCCGGCGTCTCAGGCGCCCGCCTGGTCATCGTGGGCGACGCGGGCCACATGACGTTCGTGGAGCAACCCCAAACCTTCCACGACGAAGTAACCGACTTCCTAAGCGGATAAGAAGAGTTCTTCCCCATTCATGGGGAAGTACCCGCCGCAGGCGGGGGATGGGGCCAGCCAGTTCTTCCCCATTTATGGGGAAGTACCCGCCGCAGGCGGGGGATGGGGCTGGTGGAATCCCTTCAGCGCCTTAACAACCTGGGCTGATTTGCCTTCTCTCGCTCGATAAGTTCGAGCCCGTGCTCGGAACCGTCGATTCTTGCGTGCTCGTCGGCCTGGAAGCGCGGCCAATCCATGTCGAGGCTGACATCGGGCGGGGTGAGGTCGCCTTCATGTTGGTCGGCCTCGCGACGACAACGGTCAAGGAGGCTCGCGAGCGCGTTCGTTCGGCGATCCGCAACAGCGGGCTCGAGTTTCCGAACACGCGTCTCACGGTCAACCTGGCGCCGGCCGAGATGCGCAAGGAAGGCACCGCCCTCGACCTTCCGATCGCGGTTGCCATCGCGCTGGCGCGGGCGGGCAAACCGGCCCCACCGCACAGCGCGTTCCTGGGCGAGCTCGCCCTCGACGGCTCGGTTCGCCACGTCGACGGTGTCCTGGTCGCGGCTCGTGGCTTGAGCTCGCTCGGCTATGAACGCGTCTTCGTGCCGGTCGCCGATGCCGCTGAGGCAGCGCTGGTCGACGGGCTCGAGGTGATTCCATGCCCATCGCTCATCGCCGTCGTGAACCACGTCCTCGGCCTTGAGCCGATTGCACCATCGCCGCCGAAAAGCCTCGACTGCGCCGCGCCGGCTGACATCGAGCACGACCTCGCTGAGATCCACGGCCAGGAGGAGGCGAAGCGCGCGCTCGAGGTCGCCGCGGCCGGAGGCCATCACCTCCTGATGAGTGGGCCGCCGGGCGCGGGCAAGACAATGCTCGCCCGCTGCCTGCCAGGCATCCTTCCCGCGCTCGAGCTCGCCGAGGCGCTCGAGGTGGCGCAGGTCCGGAGCCTTCTCGGCGAGCTGCCCCCCGCCGGACCGCTGGACTGGACGCGGCCGTTTCGCTCGCCGCACCACGGCGTCTCCATGGCCGGGCTGATCGGCGGCGGCAGCGGCCTGGCGCAGCCAGGCGAGATTTCCAGGGCTAACCACGGCGTGCTGTTCCTCGATGAGCTGGCCGAGTTCCAGACACCCGTCCTGCAGGCGCTGCGCCAACCCCTCGAGTCGGGGCGGGTCAACATCACGCGGTCCGGCGGCTCGGTCATGTATCCGGCTCGCTTCACGCTGATAGCAGCTACCAACCCGTGCCCGTGCGGGTGGGCCGGCGACGGGGTTCGCGGGTGCCGCTGCACCACCGCGGCCATCGACACCTACCAGCGCCGGCTGTCCGGCCCGCTGCTCGACCGGATCGACCTCCAGGTTTCGGTTCGCCGCGTCCAGCTCGAGATGCTGGCCTCGGAAGCTAGGGGCGAGCCGTCCGCGAACGTGAGGGACAGAGTCCTGGCTGCGCGCACCCTGCAGCAGCAACGCCAAGGCTGCCTGAACGCGCAGCTGAAGCCGGCCCGACTCCGCCAGCTCGCGGGGCTGGCCCCAGAGTCCCGCCGCGCCCTCGAGCGCTGGGGCGCCCAGCGGGGGATCACGGCCCGTGGCTTCCACCGCGCCTGGCGCGTCGCCCGCACGTCGGCCGACCTCGACGGCTCGGAGCAGATCGAAGAGCACCACATCCTCGAAGCGCTCGGCTTCCGGCTTCAAGATGTCGCCGCTTGACCTGAGAACGCGGGGCCGGTGGCCGCCGCCGGACGGGCCGCGGGTGGCGATTGTCGGCTCGAGGCGGCCCTCGCCCTACGGGGAGGCCGTGGCGGAGCAGCTGGGCCTCGAGCTCGCCCGCGCCGGGGTAATCGTGGTCAGCGGGCTCGCCCTCGGCATCGACGCGGCGGCGCATCGCGGCGCGCTGAACGCCGGCGGAGTCACGGTCGCGGTCATGGGGACCGGCGTCGACATCATCTATCCCGCGGCGCACGGCGTCCTCGCCGACGCGATCCTGGCGGCGGGGGGCGCCCTCGTGAGCCAGTTCCCCGACGGCACCGCGCCGCGGCGGCACAACTTCCCGGCGCGGAACTACACGATGGCCGCGCTCGCCGACATTGTGGTCGTGGTCGAGGCCGCCGAGGGCTCAGGAGCGCTGATCACGGCCGAGGCCGCGCTCGACCTACATAAAGAGGTAATGGCGGTCCCGGGCAGCATCTTCTCGCCCCTTTCGGTGGGTACCCACTCGCTGCTCCGCGACGGCGCCGGCCTGGTCCAGAACGCCCGTGACGTGCTGGCTGCCCTGAGGCTCGGCGGCGAGGTGCTGGACGACCCGCTGGCCACCCCGACGCACCTCGGTTTCAAGCTCCTTGGCGAGCGCGACGGCATCCTCTCCCACCTCTCGGACGTTCTCGCCTTGAACGCCGCCGAGATCGCCCGGAAGCTTCAGCTTCCGATCGCTGAGGTCCTCGGCCGGCTGACCGCCCTGGAGCTCGACGGGGCGGTTAGCAGACACCAGGGTGGGTACGTAAGGGCATTGCGCCGCGGCAAAGAACGGGCGTAGGATGCCCGCCACTCGCTAGGAGCGGTCGGCCCGGTCGGAACAAACGTCCGGGTTTGGGAATAAAGAGAGAGCTGTGCCAGAAGGATTGATCATCGTCGAGTCGCCTGCCAAGGCCAAGACGCTGAAGCGGTTTTTGGGTGACCGTTACGACGTCAGGGCCTCCATGGGCCACGTCCGCGACCTGCCGGAAAAGGAGATGGGGGTCGAGGTCGACGACGGCTTCAAGCCTCACTACGAGGTCGTGGAAAGCCGGCGCAAGACGATCAATGAGCTGCGCTCAGCGGCCAAGGGTGATCCCGAAGTCATCCTCGCCTCCGACCCGGACCGCGAGGGCGAGGCCATCGCCTGGCACCTGGCCGAGGTCTTGAAGCTCAGGAATCCCAAGCGCATCGAGTTCCACGAGATCACCTCGGAGGCGGTGCGCCGCGCGCTCGAGTCACCGCGAGAGATCGACATGCGTCTGGTCAACGCCCAGCAGGCGCGGCGCGTCGTCGACCGCCTGGTCGGCTTCCGCCTGAGCCCGTTCCTTTGGGCCAAGGTCCAGAAGGGCATCGGCGCCGGCCGCGTCTCGTCCGTCGCGCTTCGCCTGGTCGTGGACCGCGAGGAGGAGATCCGCAAGTTCGTCCCTGTCGAGTCGTGGACGATCGACGCGGAGCTGTCCAGGCAAGGCGCCGACAGCCACTTCATGGCGCGCCTCAACCGCCCGCAGGCAGCGGCGCCGGGGGCGGCCGACATGAAGTTCGAGGTCCACAGCGAGGCCGAGGCGCAGGAGATCGTCCGCAGGCTGGAAGGCGCGAGCTATCGGGTCATCGGCGTGGAGCAGAAGCGCCGGACCAAGAGCTCGAATCCTCCGTACATCACCTCGACCCTGCAGCAGGACGCGTCGAGCCGCCTGCGGATGCGGCCTTTCGCCGCCATGCGCGTGGCGCAGCAGCTCTACGAAGGTGTTGAGCTCGGCCCGGAGGGCGCGACCGGTCTCATCACGTATATGCGCACAGACTCCACGCGGATCTCGTCCGACGCCGACGCGAAGGTGAAGGGCTGGGTGAAGCAGCAGTACGGCGAGAAGTACCTCGGCACGTCTCGCGCCGCCAAGGCGACGCCGGGCGCGCAGGACGCCCACGAGGCGATCCGGCCGACCGACGTGAACCGGACCCCGGACTCGATCCGCGGCCACCTGAGCGCCGACCAGTACAAGCTCTACGACCTCATCTGGCGCCGCTTCGTGGCAAGCCGCATGGCGCCCGCGGTCTACGACCAGACGCAGGTCGAGATCGAGGGTGGGGATTACGTTTTCCGCGCCAACGGCTCCGTCCTGACGTTCGACGGCTTCTACAAGGTGTGGGGCCGCGACGAGAATGGAGAGAACGAGCTGCCTGCGCTGACGCAGGGCGAGGACCTCGACTACCACGGCATCAAGCCCGAGCAGCACTTCACGCAGCCGCCTCCGCGCTACACCGAGGCGACTCTGATCAAGGAGCTCGAGCAGCGCGGCATTGGGCGTCCGTCGACCTACGCCCCGATCGTGCAGACGATCACCAAGGCGCACGGCTACGTCGAGATCAAGGACCGCCGCCTCTTCCCGACACGGGTCGGCGAGGCGGTCAACACGCTGATGGTCGACCACTTCAAGTCGATCTCGGACGACGACTACACGTCGAAGCTCGAGAAGCGCCTCGATGACGTGGAGAGCGGCAGCCAGGAATGGGTTCCGGTCGTGAAGGACTTCTACGGTCCGCTGCAGCGCATGCTCAGCGCCGCCGAGGAGGCCACGCCGGCAGACACGGATGAGGTCTGCCCTCTCTGCAACGAGGGACATCTCGTCAGGAAGGCCAGCCGATACGGCCCCTTCATGGGCTGCTCGCGGTATCCGAAGTGCAAGTTCCGCCGGGCCCTGACGCCGGACGGCGAGGCTCCGGAGCCGAAGCTGCTCGAAGAGCCGTGCCCCACCTGCGGCCGGCCGCTGCAGCTGCGCACGGGCCGCTACGGCGAGTTCATCGGCTGCTCCGGCTACCCCGACTGCAAGTACATCAAGCGCGACCCCGCGCAGACCGAAAGCAAGCCAACCGGCGAGAAGTGCCCTCAGTGCGGGGAGGGGGACCTGGTCGAGCGCACGGGCCGCTACGGACCGTTCGTCGCGTGCTCGCGATACCCCGACTGCAACTACCGCGCGAACATGGGCAAGGACGGCAAGCCGCGCCAGGGTCCCAAGGTGCTCGACGAGCCGTGCCCCATCTGCGGCAAGCCGCTGGTGGAGCGGCGCGGCCGGTTCGGGCTCTTCAAGTCATGCTCGGACTACCCGAAGTGCCCGGGCCCCAAAGGCGTCAAGAAAGCCGTCGCTTAGGCGATTTCGAGTCTGGGTATACTCCCTACGCCAGTCCCAGCCGGAAATGCGCCCTGCGCGCGCCCGGCGACCGACTGAGTTAGCACGCCCGGGCAACGCCCCTGTCCTTTTTCCAAAAGGCCGGATCCCGAGCGGAAGTAGAACAGGAGGCAACAGACAAACGTGGCTCAAGTGACCTTGAAGCAGCTGCTGGAGGCGGGTGTCCATTTCGGACATCAGACCAGTCGCTGGAACCCGAAGATGAAGACCTACATCTTCACCGCGCGCAACGGCATCCACATCATCGACCTGCAGAAGACCGTGCGACTCCTCGACGACGCGTGGGATTTCACGCGCAGCGTCGCGGCGAGCGGCCGGCCGGTGCTTTTCGTCGGCACCAAGAAGCAGGCGCAGGAGACCATCCAGACCGAGGCGGCGCGCTGCGGCATGTACTTCGTCAACCGCCGCTGGATGGGCGGCATGCTGACCAACTTCAGCACCGTCAAGAAGAGGATCGAGCGGTTGCAGGAGCTGCGCAAGATGCAGCAGGAAGGCCAGTTCGAGCAGATGTCGAAGAAGGAGGCCAAGCGCCTCACGGATGAGCTCGACCGGCTGATGTTCCACTTCGACGGCATCGCCGACATGAAGCGGCTGCCCGGCGCGCTCTACGTCGTGGACCCGCGCAAGGAGCACATCGCCGTCACGGAGGCGAACCGGCTCAAGATCCCGGTGGTCGCCATCACCGACAGCAACTGCGACCCCGACCTGATCACGTATGTCATCCCGGGCAACGACGACGCCATCCGAGCCGTCAAGTTGCTGACCGGCAAGATCGCTGACGCATGTCAGGATGGCCGCCAGGAAGCCGCCGCCCGGGGCGAGATCCTGCCCGAGGTCGAGGACCGCGAGTTCCTCGAGACGCCCCGCTACGAAGAGATCGAGGAGTACCTCGAGGACGAGGAGGACTACCTGCCGACAGTGTCGGAAGAGGAGTTCATCGGGCACACAGGCGACGACGAGGAGGCCCGCTGATGGCCGTCAGTCTCGACCTGGTGAAGAAGCTCCGTGAGCTGTCCGGCGCGGGGATGATGGACTGCAAGCAGGCGCTCGAGGAGGCGGAAGGTGACGTGGAGAGGGCCTTCACGATCCTGCGCGAGAAGGGCATCGCTAAAGCGAGCAAGCGGGCGGGCCGGGCGACCGGCCAGGGCGTGGTCGAGGCATACCTCCACGCCACCTCGCCTGACTACCCACCGCAGGTGGGCGTGCTGATCGAGGTCAACTGCGAGACCGACTTCGTGGCCAAGAGCCCCGACTTCCGCAAGCTCTCCAAGGAGCTTGCCCTCCAGGTTGCGGGCTACGAGGCGCGCTGGGTGACCAGGGACGACGTGCCCGACGATGTGTTGGTCACCGAGCGCGAGGTCTATGAGGCCAAGGCGCGGCAGGACGGAAAGCCGGAGCAGGTGATCCCGAGAATCGTGGAAGGCCAGGTCGAGGATTTCCTCAAGCACAGCTGCCTTATGGAGCAGCCGTACTTTCGCGAGCCGAGCCATACGGTCCAGCAGTTCATTGCGGAGAACATCTCGAAGCTTCAGGAGAACATCACGGTCCGCAGGTTCGCGCGATTTAACATCAGGGAGACCTGATCCAGAACGTAACCGTGGGAGATCGATCGCCAAAGTACAACCGCGTGCTGCTCAAGCTGAGCGGTGAAGCACTCGGCGGCAGCCGCGATTACGGCATCGACCTGGAAGTCGTCGAGACGATAGCGGCCCAGGTCAAGCGCGTCCACCAGATGGGCGTGCAGGTGGCGGTCGTGGTCGGCGGGGGCAACATCTTCCGCGGCCTTGCCGCCACCGAGCGCGGCTTCGACCGCGCCACCGGCGACTACATGGGCATGCTCGCGACGGTCATCAACGCGCTGGCTCTCCAGGACGCGCTGGAGCGCACCGGCATCCCGGCCCGGACGATGACCGCGATCCAGATGCCGCAGGTCGCCGAGCCCTACATCCGCCGCCGCGCGGTGCGTCACCTGGAGAAGGGGCGCGTCGTGATCCTTGCCGCCGGCACGGGCAACCCCTACTTCACCACGGACACGACCGCGGCGCTGCGCGCCGTGGAGATCGAGGCGGACGTCATCCTCAAGGCGACCAAGGTCGACGGCGTGTACACCGCCGACCCCAAGCGCGACCCGACCGCCACGAAGTTCGACAAGCTGGGCTACCTCGAGGTGCTCAACCGCGGCATCGAGGTGATGGACAACACCGCGCTGACGCTCTGCATGGACAACGACGTCCCCATCGTCGTGTTCAACCTTCTGACGCCGGGCAACATCGAACGGGTGGTCCTGGGTGAGGAGATCGGAACGCTGGTCGGCGCGGCCAGATGATCGACCCGATCATGCGCGACGCGGAATCGAAGATGTCGAAGTCCGTCGAGCATTTCGCCAACGAGCTGCAGACGATTCGCACGGGGCGGGCGAATCCCGCGCTGATCGACCGGATCATGGTCCCCTACTACGGCACGCCCACTCCCCTGAACCAGCTGGCGCAGATCAGCGTGCCCGAGCCTCGGCTGCTGGTCGTATCCGTCTACGACAAGAGCCAGATCGGCGCGGTCGAGAAGGCGCTCCGCACCAGCGAGCAGGGCCTCAACCCCGCCAGCGACGGACAGGTCATCCGCGTGCCCATCCCGGCCCTGACCGAAGAGCGGCGGCGCGAGTACGTCAAGCTCGTGAAGCAGAGGGCGGAGGAGGCGCGGGTGGCCATCCGCAACGTGCGCCGGGACGAGCTGCACCGCATCGAGCAGATGCAGAAGAAAGGCGACGTCGCCGAAGACGAGTCAAAGCGAGCCTCAGCCCGCCTGCAAAAGATCACCGAAAGCCAGATCGAAAAAGTAGACGGCCTGGCCGCCCGCAAAGAACACGAAGTAATGGAGGTCTAGGGCAGCGCTTCCCCCTCCCCCCACAGGGGGGAGGGTAGGGGAGAGGGGCGTTGAAAGCACGTCACGCCCCAATCGGTACGCTTTCCTCACCCTTGGACTCCCAGGTCCCCCGCCACATCGGGATCATCATGGACGGCAACGGCCGCTGGGCCCGCCGTCGCGGCCGCCCCGCCAGCTTCGGACACCGGGCCGGCGTGCGCGCCATCAAGCGCGCGCTCCAGGCGTGTGAGGACTTCGGCGTCCACGTGCTGTCGATTTATGCCTTCTCGACCGAGAACTGGTCCCGGCCGAGGGCCGAGGTGCGCGCGCTCATGCGCCTTTTCCACGAAACGATGCAGCGGGAGATCGACGAGATGCACCGGCGAGGCGTGCGCATCGTGTGGAGCGGAAGGAGGGAAGACCTGTCGCCGCGGATGCGCGAGCGCATCGACGAGGCGATGGCCCTGACCCGGAATAACAAGAACGGCGTCCTCAACGTTTGTCTCAATTACGGTGGGCGCGCGGAGATCGTCGATGCGGTGCGCAGGCTGATCGACGACGGAATCGCCGCACAGGACCTCGATGAGGCGACCATCTCCGCGCGCATGTACCAGCCCGAGCTGCCGGATCCAGACCTGATCATCCGGACCGCGGGCGAGCGCCGGGTGAGCAACTTTCTGCTCTGGCAGGGCGCGTACGCCGAGATGCTCGTGACGGAAACTCTGTGGCCGGATTTCGACGCCAAAGACCTCAAGTCCGCGCTCGACGACTACGCCTCACGGGTGCGCCGCTTCGGCGCAAGACCTGATGAACTGGCTCCTCCCCATTTATGGGGAGGTGTCGGCGCAGCCGACGGAGGGGCTGGTTGACAACCAGAAATGCGCCGATGACCGCCTGGAAACCCAGCCCGCTGATGGTCCGGATCCTCAGCGGCGCGGTGATTCTCGCCGCTGTCATCGGGCTCGTCTTCGCCGGCCTGTACGGCGTCTACGCGCTGGTGTTGATCCTGGGCGGCCTCGCGCTGTGGGAGTTCAACGGCCTGTCCGAAGGTATGGGCTCACGCGCGCCCGCCTGGCTGCTTTTTCCACTCGGCGCCTTCTTCGCCTTCAGCGGGACGGTCCTCAAAGGCGTCGACGTCACGCTCGTGCTCGCTCTCGCGCTGGTCGGCGGCCTCGCGGCTTTCCTCTTCGTGCCTGGACGGAGGCAGGGGCTCAGCCGGTGGGCGATGGGGGTGGCCGGCGCGCTTTACATCGGCATGCCCTTCAACTTTTACCTGCTCCTCTACACCTCGAAGCCAAACGGCCTGGTGTGGACGCTGTTCACGATCTTCGCCGTGATCGCCAGCGACGCCGCCGCGCTCCTCGTGGGCAGTCGCATCGGCCGCCATCCATTCTTTGTCGCGATCAGCCCGAACAAGACGGTGGAGGGTGCGATCGCGGGGGTCGTGGGCGCGGTGGTGGTCATGGTGGTCGGCGTGTCGGGGGTCCTGGGGATCTCTCCCATTCACGCCCTCGTGCTCGGGGTTCTCGTCGGCGTCAGCGCCGCGATCGGGGACCTGGTCGAGTCGCAGATGAAGCGACTCGCCGACGTGAAGGACTCGTCCCGTCTCATCCCCGGACACGGCGGCGTCCTCGACCGACTCGACTCGATCCTGTTCCCGCCCATCCTCGTGTACCTGTACGTGACGCTCTTCCATCTTTTGACATGACGCGACCGATCAACATCGCGGTGCTCGGAGCGACGGGATCGATCGGCCGCCAGACGCTCGACGTGATCGACCGCAACCCCGCCCGGTTCAAGGTCTTCGGCGTGACCGAAGGCGTGCGCTCGACCCACCGTGAGGCGCCCTTCCTCGTGCACGGCCAGGCCGGGGATCCGGAATTCGACGCCAGCGTCGAGGCGATGGTGACCGATCCGCGATGCGACCTGGTGGTGGTCGCGATCCCGGGCGCCCGTGCGTTGGGGCCGACGATGTCCGCGCTGCGCGCGGGCAAGGAGGTGGCGCTCGCGACCAAGGAAGTCCTGGTCATGGCCGGCACGCTCGTCATGAAGCTCGCAGGCGAAAAAGGGATCCGCCCCGTCGACTCCGAGCACAGCGCGATCTGGCAGTGCCTGTGGGGAGAGGAGCGCGCGAACGTGCGCCGCCTGATCGTGACCGCGAGCGGTGGTCCGTTCTGGGCCCACCCGGACCTCGACCTCGACCAGGTGACCGTGGAGCAGGCCCTGAACCATCCCCGTTGGTCGATGGGACCGAAGGTCACCGTCGACTCGGCGACCCTGATGAACAAAGGCCTGGAGATCATCGAGGCGCACCACCTGTTCGGCCTGCCGCTGGATGCAATCTCGGTCTGCATCCACCCCCAGAGCGTCGTCCACTCCCTGGTCGAGTTCGTCGACGGTTCGCTCAAGGCTCAGCTCGGGAGGCCCGACATGCGGCTTCCCATCGCCGTCGCGCTGGCCTACCCGGACCGCCTGCCCGGCGCCGTACCGCCGACGCCCCTCTCCGACCTCAGCGGCCTGGAGTTCCACGACCTTGACGAGGAACGCTTTCCGAGCGTCAGGCTCGCCCGCGAGGCGGCGGCGAATGGGGGCGGGCACCCGGCGGTCCTCAACGCGGCCAACGAGGAGGCCGTGAACGCCTTCCTGGCGGGCGAGATCCCTTTCAGCGGCATCGTTGCCGCGGTCGAGCGGGCGCTCGGCGCGTTTCCCGGCTGTGGCGGCACCCTGGAGGAGATCCTCGATGCCGACCGCTGGGCGCGAGCGTATGTCAGGCAACGGGACGGTATTCGTCCGGTAGGCTGAGGGCCGCATGGAAGGGATCCTGTACGTAATCGGCGTCGCCGGGATGTTCCTGCTTCTCATCGCCCCGCATGAGGCGGGACACTTCGCTTTCGCCAAGCTCTTCGGGGTCCGGGTGATCGAGTTCTCGATTGGAGCCGGGGCGAGACTGTGGTCAACCACCCGCGGCGGAACGCTCTACGCGATCCGGGCCATTCCGATCATGGGTTACGTCCGGATGGGGGGCATGGAAGGCGGCGACTTCGAGGACCCCAACGGTTTTCACCACAAGGCCGCCTGGCAGCGTCTCGTGATCCTGGCCGCCGGACCGGCCGCCAATTTCGTGGTCGCGATGGTGCTGTACACCGGGCTGATGCTGTCCCAGGTGAACGGCGACCCGGGCAAGGTCGCACTGGTCGTCCCGAACTCCCCTGCGGCGGCGGCGGGGTTCCAGGCCGGGGACCGCCTGCTCACGGTGGAGGGGAAGACGATCACCGCCCCCGACCAGCTGAGGAAGGCGGAGGAAGCCGCCCCCAACGCGACGATCGTGGTCACCGGCGTGCATCCGAGCGGGCAGCACTTCGCCGCGGTCGTGACGCCGAAGTGCGATGCGGCCGCCAAGGTGTGCCAGATGGGGCTCAGGGTGCTGCCCATCGTCACGGTCCAGGAAGCCCTCACCGAAGGCGTGAAGTTCCCGGGTAACGCGATCTCCAACATCGTGCAGGGCTTGAGCCAATTGGTCACGGGGCAGGTGCCGGGCGGGGTGTTCGGACCCAACGGTGTGACCGGCCCGATCGGCATCGCCGACGTGGCCTACCAATCCGTCTCGCTGGGTCTCGGCACCTACATCTTCTTTGTCGCCCTCCTGTCGGTGGCGCTCGGCTTCACGAATCTCCTGCCGATCCTGGCCCTCGACGGCGGACGGATGGTGATCGTCCTGATCGAGGTGCTGCGGCGCCGCCCCTTTGATCGCGCGGCGGAGCTCACCTTCCAGAGGATCGGTGTGGCGGCCCTGATCGCGCTTGCCATCTTCATCAGCGCGCTCGACATCCAGCGCATCGCCACGGGCCAGTTCGCGGTGCTGCGCTGATGGCCCTGGTCACCCGCCGCAAGGCCATTCCCGTCCGTGTCGGCTCCGTCGTGATCGGGGGCGCGGCGCCCATCGCGGTCCAGACCATGACCAAGACGGACACGCGCGACGTCAGGGCCACGGTGCGCCAGATCCATGAGCTGAAAGAGGCCGGTTGCGAGATCGTGCGCCCCGCGGTGCCTGACCGCGAGGCGGCCGAAGCCTTGCGGGAGATCGTCAAGCAGTCACCGCTGCCGGTGATCGCCGACATCCATTACGACCACACGCTCGCGCTGCTGGCGATCGAAGCCGGCGTGCACTGCCTGCGGCTGAATCCCGGCAACATCCCCGACCGGGAAAAGGTGGTCAAGGTCGTCATGGCGGCGAAGGAGCGGCAGATCCCGTTCCGCATCGGGGTCAACGCGGGTTCGCTGCCCGAAGAGGTGCACAAGAGCCTGCGGGAGCAGCACCACATCGACCGAGACGACCGCGAGCGGACCGCGGAACGGATGGTCGAGGTGGCGCTCGGCCACTGCAAGATTCTCGAGGAGCTGGACTACGGCCCCGGGTTCATCAAGGTCTCGCTCAAGGCGACCGACGTCTGGACCAACATCCTCGCCAACCGCAAGTTCGCGGCGGCGCGGCAGTACCCGATTCATCTCGGCGTCACCGAGTCCGGCCCGGTCGAAGCGGGCAGCATCCGGAGCGCGGTGGGCATGGGGATCCTGCTGAGCGAGGGGATCGGCGACACGATCCGCGTCTCGCTGGCGACCTCCGACCCCCGCGAAGAGGTCCGCGTCGCGCACGAGATCCTGAAGACCCTCGCTTTCCGCAAAGAGAGCCCGACGCTCGTCGCCTGCCCCACATGCGGCCGCCTCGAGTACGACATGGTGCCCATGGTCAAGGAGGTCGAGGCTTACATCGCCAGGCTCAAGGTCCCCATCACCGTCGCGGTGATGGGCTGCGTGGTGAACGGACCGGCCGAGGCGCGCCACGCCGACATCGGCGTCACCGGCGGCCGCGGCAAAGGCGTGATTTTCAAGAAAGGTAGCCTTTACAAGACCGTGCCCCAAGAGGAGCTCCTCCCGGTGTTGCTGGCCGAGATCGACGCGATCGCGGCCGAGCACGCCTTGCCTGGCTAGCCAGGTATGAAACAGGAAACCGAAGAGCAGCAGGACTTCGTCAAAGAAGTCACCAAGATGTCGGTCGACTTCGACCGCTGGTACACGGACGTGATCCGCAAGGCCGAGCTGGCGGACTGGTCCGGTGTGCGCGGCATGATGGTCGTCCGGGGAGGCGATCACCCGCGCCTTCGACGACATGATCAAAGAGAGCGGCCACGAGAACTGGGCCTTTCCCCTCTTGATCCCCCGCGAGTACCTGATGAAAGAGGCCGAGCACATCGAGGGTTTCGCGCCTGAGGTCGCGTGGGTCACGAGGGCGGGCGGCAACATGGAAGAGCTCGAGGAGCCCCTGGCGGTTCGCCCCACGTCCGAGACGATCATCGGTCCGCTCATCAAGCGCTACATCCAGAGCCACCGCGACCTGCCCAAGCTGACCAACCAGTGGAACAGCGTCGTGCGGTGGGAGATGCGCTCGCGCCTGTTCCTCCGCAGCCGGGAGTTCTGGTGGCAGGAGGGCCACACGTTCCACGCCTCCGCGCGGGAGGCGATGGACGAGGTCGCCCTGATCCTCGGCTACTACCGCTCGATCGCCGAGGACTGGCTCGCGATTCCCGTCCTGACCGGAAAGAAGTCCCCCGCCGAGACCTTCCCCGGCGCGGTGTACACGCTCACGCTCGAGGGCCTGATGCGCGACAGCCTCGCGCTGCAGACCGGTACTTCGCACTACTTCGGCCAGAACTTCGCTCGCGCCTACGACATCTCGTTCTCGAACAGGGAGAACGAGCGTGAGCTCTGCTACTCGACGTCTTGGGGCATCAGCACGCGCCTGGTGGGAGCGCTGGTCATGGCGCACGGCGACGACTCGGGCATCATCGTTCCGCCCAAGGTCGCGCCCATCCAGGTCGTCGTCGTGCCGATCTTCCGCGACGACGAAGGCCGCGCCAAGGTGGAGCGATTCATCGAGAGCTGGGCCCCAGAGCTGAAGGCGGCCGGGATCCGGCACCGCGTCGACTGGCGCGACGAGCGCCCGGGCGACAAGTACGCGCACTGGGAGCTGAAAGGCGTCCCGCTTCGCCTCAACGTCGGTGGGCGCGACGCGGATGCGGGGCAGGTCGAGATGGTCGACCGCCTGACCCGGCAGAAGGCGAGCGTGCCCGTGTCAGGGATCGGCGCGCGCCTGCGCACGGAGCTCGACACTTTCCAGAAGAAGCTCTTCGAGCGCGCGCAGAAGTTTCAGCGCGACAACACGTTCGAGCTCGAGACCCTGGGCGAGGTGGTCGCGCACTTTCGCGAGCGCGGCGGTTTCGTCTGGGCGCACTGGTGCGGTGAGTCCGACGACGAAGCGCGAATCAAAACCGAAGCGGGCGGCGTGACGATCCGAACCGTCGACGAATCGACGTCAGGCAAATGCCTGGTGTGCGGCAAGCCGGCCAAGTATCGGGTCTCGCTGGCGAAGGCCTACTAAGTCCCCGACCCAACCCCGGATAGTCCGGCCTAACCGGGGCTTGTCTCCGAGTTCATTGCGCTTCGTCCGGACTAACCGGGTGCCTGGGCAACAGCGCGCGCGCCTGACGCACCTGTGCGACCACTGATCGCGGCGCTCGAAGGTCGGCGGCGGTGAAGCGGAGCAGGTGAAACCCGGCGTTCATGAGGGCATTCTGCCGGCGCACGTCGGCAACCATCCGGTCCTTGTGGTTCTCGCCGTCGTACTCGATGACCAACCTGCGGTCCGGGTAATAGAGGTCCGCGCGCCCTACGAAGTTCCCGGCTGCGTCTCGAAGGTTGGCCTGCACTGAAGGGCGCGGCAGCTTCGCTCTGATCAACGCAATCCGGAGGCGCGTCTCCATCGGTGATTCGGCTCGCGGATCTGCCATTCGCACGGCACGCCGCAACCTCTTGATTCCTTTCGCCCCCGCGTGTCTCTCTATGTGACTCGCGAGCTGGGGCACTGTGACCAAGCCCGCACGAAGGACCATGTCAACCGCGACGACTGACTCCACAGCATCGGACCGGCTTCCCAGATCACATGCCGTCCGCATTGCGGACGTGGTCCGGAACCGATGCCGGATCATCACCTCCGACTCAGGGAGCGCCGCTCGTCTCAGCCTCACACCAGCCCGAGCTCGAACCGGGACGTCACGTCCGATCGTTGCCTCTATGAGTTCGCACCACCCTACGTCAAGGCCCAGGAGCCAGGCCGCGGTGAGACCTGAGAATGCGTACCCAGCCGGCAAACGCTGCGCGACCGCTCGCATCTTGAGCTCCGGATCCTCCCCGAGGCCGACCCATGCATATTGGCCGCGACTCAAGCGCCTCCAGAACTTTGTCTGCAGATCGTCCCAGCGCATCCCGAATTGCCTGGCATCCTCGACCGTGAACGGACCGTGCCGCAGCCGGACCTGAGGTAGCGATCTGGTGGCCATTGCTTCGAGCATCAGTGCCGGGGCGCGTTGCGACAACCGGGCCTGTTAAGAGCAACACACCATCACACCATCGGATAGTCCGGACGAAGCCGCATCAAGTGCGACGCAAACGCCGGAAAGTCCGGACTATCCGAGGATTCAGGCGGTCGGGTTCTCGAACGCTCCGATCGGCGGCGCGTCGGGGTGCATCGAGGTCTGGGGAATCAACTTGAGCGCCCCCGAAGCAACAGCGTCGAGCACCGCCTCCGCCACGTCGGGGTGGAAGTGCGTGCCAGCCCCCGCCCGCACCTGCTCCACCGCGACCTGCAGCGACATCCCGCGCCGGTACGGACGGTCCGACGTCATCGCGTCGATCGCATCGGCCGCGCTGACGACCCAGGCGAACATCGGCAGCTCGTCCCCCTTCCTGCGGTCCGGATACCCCTTGCCGTCGAACCGCTCGTGGTGGGAGCGCACGATCACCAGCTCGTCGGTGAGCATGCGAAGGCCGCTCAGGATGTTGAACCCGACCACGGTATGGCTCTTCATCTTCTCGAACTCGGCCTCGGTGAGCTTTCCGGCCTTCTGAAGGATCGCGTCGGGCACGCCGATCTTCCCGATGTCGTGCAGCCGCCCGCCTCGCTCCAGCCGGACCCACGCCGACTGGTCCGCGGGCGAGTAGTGCATCTGCCGCGCGATCATCAGCGCGTACTGGGTGACGCGCTCGGAGTGACCAGCCGTGTACGGGTCGCGCGCGTCGACGGCGTTGGCCAGCGCCTCGAGCGAGGCCAGGATGACCTCCTCGCGGTCCTTGAAGAGACGAGCGTTGTCGATCGCCACGGCCGCCTGGGCGGCCAGCTCCGTCACGAGGCTGCGGTGGTCGGGCGTGAACGCATGATCGACCTGGTAGTTGGCGAGGAAGACGACGCCGAACGGCTTGCCGCGAAGAGTGATCGGAACGCAAAGCACCGCGCGCGGGTTGAGCGGGCTGTCGGTTGTGGAGCGGTGCTCCATCGACTCCATCACCGGCTCATCGGTCTCCATGACTCGGCGGCAGATCTCCCCGCCGATGCCGAGCGCGAGCCTCTCCGCCGTGGCGTGGTCGGTGCCGAAGCCGCCCTTCAGGACCAGCTGTCCGCCGTCTTCGAGCGCCAGGCAGCCGATCTGCGCGGACGACGCCTTCGCAGCACCTGCGAGCACCTGCTGCAGGACCTGGTTCAGGTCCAGCGTGGAAGTTGCGGCCTGCAGCGCCTCCTGCAAGCTGCGCAGCTCCCAGATGCTGCGCTCGTTCTTCTCGTAGAGCTCCGCGTTGCGCACGGCGACGACACCCTGGTTGCCGAGCGTGGCCAGCACCCTCTGGTCGTCGGTGGTCCATTCGCGCTTCTTGCCGTCGAAGACGGAAAGCGTGCCCCAGAGCCGGCCGTCCTCCAGCATCGGCGTGCAGATCGCCGCCTGCAGCCCAAACGCGTGCAGGTCGGGCGGTGTTCGCAGGTCGGGGCTCGCGTCGAAGTCGGCGACGGCGGTGGGGCGGAGGCTCAGCATCACGGCGCCGACGAGGCCTTGACCGTTCTGGAACTCCATCCCTTCCACCCCGTCCGGAAAACCGAGCGACATGATCGCCGCCTGGTGGCCGGCCTCGGTCGTGCGGGTGAGCAACCCGGCCGTGCCGCCCGTCACGCGGACTGCGGTCTCGAGTGTCTTGTGCTCCAGCACGCTCGCGCCCTCGGTGACGGTGGTGAGCGCTTGCGAGATCTCACCCAGCGCGTCCAGAGCGGTGTCGAGCCGAGATGCCTGGCCGGTGACGACCTGCAGGATTCGCGAGTTTTCAATGGCGACGCCGGCCATCGACCCGAGCTCGTCCAGCGCCCCGACGTCGTGCTGCGTGAAGCTCGACGTGCCGCGGCGGCCCAGGCAAAGGGCGCCGATCACGCCGGTCTTGCCCCGGATTGGCGTGAGCGCCTCATTGACTGTGACCGCATGCGTGGCCAGGCGGAGCCCGCTGAAGGTGGGCTGCTGCTCGGTGACCGCGTTGCGCAAGACCGTCTCGCCTTTGCGAACCCGCGTCAGCGATTCGTCGAGCGCCTCAGCCTCGCCGTCTTCCGATTGGAAGAGGACGGCGCGCCCGGCGTCGTATTTGATGATCTCCTTGCCTCGCTCGAGCACCAGCTCGAGCGCTTCCTGCATGGTCTTGCCGGACGCCTCTTTGACCAGCTCGTTCATCAATGAGTAGCGCGCGGACTCTTTCTGCGAGAGGGCGACCGCGTGCGCGCTGGCCAGCTGGGCGCCGGCGCGGAGGGTCAGCGTGGTTGCGAGCCGCCGGTCGTCGTCGCTGAATCCCGCCCTGTTGCTGCCGAGCAGGATGAATCCGCCGATGCGGTCGCCGATCGGCATGGGCACCACCATGGCGCCGTGCAGGTGGAGGTCTTCGGGCATGTAATTGAAGAGCTCTTTCAGCGCACCATTGCCGTCGGCGGCGTAGGTCTGACCAGACTCGATCGCCGCGAGCAGCGGTCCGTTGCCGTTCTGGCGGCGGCTCACGGTCATCGGATGGATGTGGTCGAGGCCGACGCCGGGCGACTGCGGGACGAACTGGCTCTGGTCGGCGGACGCGAAATAGCAGCAGGCGTAGTCGGCGCCCAGCTGGCGGGCGATGTTGGAGGTGAGGGTCGCCACGTCGGCAGGCGGTCGGGTCTCGTCGACGTCCGAGGTCGCGGCCAGGAACGCCCGGTGCTTCAGCTGCAGGTCCTTCGACTGCCGCTCGATCTTGTCGACGAAGTTGCGGACCGTGACGCCGCCCACCGCTCCGGCGCCGAAGAGGAGTGCGAGCCCCAGGAGCTGGAGCACCAGGTCGCCCTGGCGCGGGTTGAACTGGGCGATCACCACCGTGAAGATGGCCGCCACCGCCGCGACCGGAATCGAAAGCCGCCAGTTGCGATACACGACTCCGGCGCCCAGCGCCACGGCGCTCGCGACGACCGCCAGGGCCATCGCCCACCCGAGCCGGCCGCTTCCGTTCAGCGAGGCCCCGACGAGCAGCAGCGCGGCGCTGGCCGCCGAAAGGCCGAACCGAAGCCCCAAAAGAGCCCGTGCCGAATTCATCTGGCGGGCAGTAAGTCTAGGTTTTGGTCCTTAGTCGGAAGCTTTCTTAAGGGGTCCCCGCGAATTCACGTGCTTGCGCTCTGAATTCGTGGGGTATTGATACCGAACTTAAACTTCATGCCAGGCACAAAGTGACGGTTTCCGAGCTCCTCAGGATCGCCGACCATCTCGACCCGAGCGACCAGGCGATGGTCCGCAAGGCTTTCGAGAGGGCGGCCAGCGCCCACAACGGCCAGCACAGGCTGTCGGGCGAGGACTACGTCAACCATCCGCTCGAGGTGGCCGCGATCCTGGCCGACCTCGAGCTCGACGCCGAGACGATCTCCGCCGCCCTCCTCCACGACACGGTCGAGGACACCAACCTCACCGCCGAGGAGGTCAAGCGCGAGTTCGGCCCGGAGGTGGCCCGGCTGGTCGACGGCGTCACCAAGCTCGGCCGGATCTCCCTTCGCACCGACCAGCAGCAGCAGGCGGAGAACATCCGCAAGATGATGGTGGCGATGGCGGAGGACCTCCGGGTCGTCCTCATCAAGCTCGCCGACCGGCTGCACAACATGCGGACCCTCGAGCCGCTCACGGAGGCCAAGCGCCGGAAGATCTCACGCGAGACGCTCGACATCTACGCGCCCCTGGCGCACCGGCTCGGGATCGGCCAGATCAAGTGGGAGCTGGAGGACCTCTCGCTCCGCAACCTCGAGCCCGAGGCCTACGACGACGTCGTCAAGCGCATCGCACGCAAGCGCCACGAGCGCGAAACCTTGGTCTCCGACCTGCGCGAGATCCTCGCCCGCGAGCTCGAGAAGGTGGGCATCCAGGCCGAGATCACCGGCCGGCCGAAGCACATCTACTCCGTCTGGCAGAAGATGACCCGCGAGAGCAAGGACTTCTCGGAGATCTACGACCTGTCGGCGATTCGCGTGCAGGTGGATTCGGTGCGCGACTGCTACGGCGTGCTTGGCGTGGTGCACTCGCTCTGGAAGCCGATGCCCGGCCGGTTCAAGGACTACATCGCGATGCCGAAGTCAAACGGCTACCAGTCGCTGCACACGACCGTGATCACGCACACAGGCGAGCCCATCGAGA